>NZ_JBVHGJ010000006.1:0-398627 GCF_055561875.1 Streptomyces sp. NPDC022552 | reverse complement strand
CCCGCGGAGCGGGTACCACATCGCTGCGCGATGTGCAAGCGAACTGGGGCGCTCCGCGCCCCAGTTGCGCTCACCGCTCCGCGGTGAGCGCTGGCGGCTCGCTTCGCTCCCCGCGCCCGGCTTTGCCGGGCAGGGTCCTTCCGCTTCGCTCCAGGACCCAACGGCAGGGAGGACGCCCCGCGTTGCGGGGCGTGCCCGGCCTTCGGCCGGGCGGTGACTTCCGCTGCGCTTCAGCCACCCAGTGCGCTCTGCGCACCAGGTGGGCCGCGCGGAGCGCGGCCCACCTACGGGCCTTACGGCCCGAGCGGCAGCAAGGGGCGGCGGGTGTGGGGTTACTCGGGTTGTGTGACTGTCAGGGCCCATCGGATGCCTTCGTCGGAGGCGTCGATCCCCACGGTGAAGGACCCTGCTGTCACAACGCCGGCGTCCATGGTCACCGAGGCCACGCCCGCACTGCCGGCAGGGCAGTGCAGGGTGAAGTCCGCTATCTGCGACTGCTGCTGCATCGTCACCCGCACACTGCCGTCCCCTTCGCAGGCCACTGTGAGTACGGTCGGCAGTCCCTCCCATGCTCCCCCAGAGGCGACACCTCCGTCTCCGGTCATCTCCTCGACCCACACCAGGCCCTCCGGTCCGGGGTGAGGGAGCAGACCTCCAGCTGCAGCGGCAGAGGGCCCGGCCCCTATTCCTGTCAGCCCACAGGCCATCAGCATCGCCGTCGTCACGGTCTTCCTCACGCGCATCACATCTGCTCCTCAGTCAGCTGATCACGGGAACGGCAGTATTGCGTGACGGGCAGCTGTGCACACGAGTACGCGTACTCATGACAACCGCAGTACGGACGGGCGGGCAGCCCGCCGAAGGAGGGTGTGGACAGCGGGCGTGCCATTTCAGGGGTTCGCGAATCGAGTCGGCGCAGCACGGTGCATCGTGGCGGCCTAGGGGCGCGGTGCTTCATTTTGTTTCTGGGATATATTCTGGAATCAGTCCGCCCTATGGCTCATCTATGTGCGGGTTCGTTTCCAGTCGTTCGGATCGACCGGACGGACCCGGGAGAAGGCAGACGGGTATGTCGATCAGACACCGTGCTGACCCGCGCGAGGCCGCTCAGCGGGAGGCCGTCGATGCGGTTCTGCGTGCCCTCGAGTTGCCTGCAAGAGTGCTGGTGCCTGAGCAAGGGCTCCGGACACAGGTGATCATGGCGACCGGGTCCGGGAAGACCCGGGTGGCCGTCCGCAGCGCGGAGGAACTCCACGCGGGCCGTGTGCTGGTACTCGTGCCGAGTCTGGACCTCCTGGCTCAGACCGAGGCCGCGTGGCGCGAGGGAGGCCGCCGGGGGCCGGTGATCGGGGTCTCCTCCCTGCGGGGTGAAGAGGCCGCCTTCCCCAACACCACCGACGTCGACGAGCTGGTGGAGTGGACCCGGGGACTGGACAAGGTCACGGTGTACGCCACATACGCATCCGTCGGCATGGGCACTCTGGAACGCGCGCATGGCGCCGGCCTTGCGGCATGGGATCTGATCGTCGTGGACGAGGCGCACCGGACGTCGGGGCGGGTCGGGAAGCCGTGGGCTGTCGTGCACGACAACACCCGGATTCCGTCGTTGCGCCGGCTGTACATGACGGCCACGCCCCGGCTGTGGCAACTCGGGGACGAGGACGGGGCCGGGACGCCCGGCGAGCTGGTCGCGAGCATGGACGATGACCCCGACGGCCCCTTCGGCAGCCGCTGCTTCACCCTGACGCTCTCGCAGGCCATCGACCGGGGAATTTGTGCCCCCTACCAGGTCGTGTGCGTGGACGTCAGCGACACCGCGCTCCAGGTCGCACAGCTCCTAGGCGTAGAAGGCCGTACGGTCGAGGTCCGCGGGGCGCGGCTCGGCGCTCTGCAGACGGCGCTGGTGAAGGCGTCTGCGGAGGAGGGCTTTGGCCGCACGCTGGTGTTCCACCACGTGGTGAAGGAGGCCGAGGCGTTCGCGGCCGGCCTTCCCGACGTCGCCGCGCAGCTGCATACGGCCGATCCGGAGCTGTACCCCAAGACGGTCTGGGCCAACTGGCTGTGCGGGGAACACAAGCCGCTCCACCGCCGCCGGGTCCTCGGCGAGTTCGCCGCCGGCATCGCCACCGACGGCACCGTGGTCGAGAAGGCGTACCTGGGGTCCGTGAAGGTCCTCGGTGAAGGGGTCGACACCAAGAACTGCGACTCCGTGTACTGGGCCGACGTCCGCGGGTCGATGCCGGATCTCGTCCAGGCGGTCGGGCGGGCGCTGCGGATGCAGCCAGGCGAAGGGAAGATGGCCAGCCTGGTCGTGCCCGTGCTGCTCGGGCCCGGCGAGACGGCCGGCAACATGCTCACCTCCCGGGCATACGGCGGACTGGCAAAACTGCTCGAGGCGCTGCGGGCGCACGACGCCAGGGTCGTGGAGGCCCTCGCGGAGCAGCAGGCCCCCAGCCACTCCCCCAAAGGCCGCGAACTCGGCGACAGAGAGGAGGAGCAGCCCGGCCAGTGGGAAGGCGTCAGCACTCCCGCCAAGGCCCTGCTGAAGTTCTCCACGCCCCGCGACCCGGCCGTCCTCGCAGCGTTCATCAACCTGCGGGTCCTCAACCCCGAGCACGAGCACTGGCGGCGCGGCGTGGAAGCGGCCGTGATCTACGCCCGCGAGCACGGCGACCTGCGCGTCCCGTTCACCTACCGCGTTCCCGAAGGCGAAGAAGCCGAAGGGGTCGGGTGGCCGGCCACGCTCGCCGGGTTCCCCCTGGGGCAGTGGACCGCCGACAACCGCCGCTTCTACGCCCGCGGCGACATGGACGAGGAACGTGTCGCGCGGCTGGAGAAGCTCGGCATGGTCTGGTCGCACCACGACGTCGCCTGGGAAGAAGGTCTGGCCGCCGCCCGCGGGTGGGCCGCCGAACACGGCCACCTCCTGGCCCCGCTCAATGCCGCCCACCAGGGGTACAAGGTGGGGATCTGGCTGAAGAACGCGCGGGCCGCCGCCCGCCGCGCCCAGGACCTCGCACAGCGCCAGGCCGAAGGGCTGCCGGTGGAGTCATGGTCCGGGGCGCTGTCGCCGGAACGACGCGAGCAGCTGGAGAACATCGACCCGTCCTGGTGCCCGGCCTGGCCGGTGGAATGGCAGCGCGCCTTCCACCTCACACGCCTCCATCTGGAGGAGGTCGGCGGCGAGCTGCCCACCGAGCCCGGCACCGTCGTGCACCGCGGCGAGGACCTAGGGCGGTGGGTGAAGGCGGTGAGGCTGGGCTGGGACAAGCTCACCACCGTGCAGCAATGGATGTGCGAGCAGGTCCTCGGCATCACACCCGCCGACGAAGACGAAAAGCCGAAGCCGCGCACCAGCCAAGCGCAGAAGTGGGCCATGCACTACGCAGCCGCCCAGCAGTACTACCAGCGCGAAGGACACCTCCGGGTACCCCGCAAGCACATCGAAGCCATCACCATCAGCGGGGACGGTGGTGAGGGCGGGGGCCAGGAGCAGCGGGAGGTTCGGCTGAAGCTCGGGGCATGGATCAACAACCAACGCACCCGAGCCACGACACTGACACCGGAACGGATCGAACAACTCTCCAGCATCGGCATGCGGTGGACGTAGCAATTCGCCCGAAGCGCGCCGTGTAGCACGACCCCCAGGGGCGAGGACTGCGGAGCCAGAGATCGCGGCGAACGGATCCGGCAAGAGCCTCGTCGCCACGCGCAGCGGGGCTGAGCCGCGCGGAGCGTGTGCAACGTCCTCATGCCCTCGCCGGACCTACTCGGCCCAGACCGGGGGTGCAGCGATCGAGGCCTCGCTGCGGAAGAGGAACGTGCCGTTCGCCAGACATGAACGAGTGCATCGAGTGGGTGCGGCCGCTCGACACGGTGACCGTGTTCGCTACGTACGCCTCTTGCGGGCTCGGCACGGGCCGCCGGCCCTCAGGACAGCGCGTCGGCCCGTCCTGGTGCGGACGAGCCGAGCGACTCGAGAGGACTGAGGAACGCCCGGGCCGGACCTGGCAGACTGTGCGCCGCCTGAGGGGAGATCGTTGTGCCGAGAGAGCTGACCGTTCGCCGCATACTCGGGGACCAACCGTTCGCCGAGATCGGTCGGCCGGAGTGGGTGGTGAGCGCCACGCGTCACGGCTGCGTCATCACGGCCGGCGACCTCGGCCACGTCCCGTGGCACGGCACGGGTCGCTGGCTCGGCCACCGGATCGGCGTGTACGAAGCCGGCACCCTCCGGCCGCGCCACGTTGTCGCCTCGCGTTACTCCGTATGTGCCATCGAGCCTCACCCGGAGCTGCCGATCGTCGCCGTGGGCACCGGCCGCTACGACGGTTCGTGGGACTTCGAGGGACAGCTGCTTGTGCTGAACCTCGAGACCGGGCGTGTGACGGACCTGCTGAGCAAGAGCCGCCAAGTGCGGCACCTGCGCTGGCTGGAGGACGGCAGGCTCGCGATGCTGCTCTCCCCCGAGGACAAGGATGGCGGTTTCCGCACAGGATTCGAGCTGGCCGTCGCGGCGGACGACTGGCTGTCCGCTCCGGCCGGCCTGGTCGACCCCGACCACGTTCGCCATCCGATGGTCCAAAGCGGACTCCTCTACGACCCCCATGTGGAGGACGCCCTCGCCCGACTGACGAAGGGCCGCTGGCGCAGGCGGGCGGAAGTACGGGACCTCACGGTGCTGGCCGACGGCAGGGTGCTGGCTACCGGCCGGCACACGGACCTCGAATGCTGGGATGCGTCCGGCGCGCTGAGCTGGGCTCTACCGGCCGGCGGGGAGGGAAGCGTCCAGGTCGAGGCAGCCCCTGACGGCACATCGGCGTGGGTGACGTACCGGGGCTTCCGCCGCGACGACCGGACGGGGCGGCTGGTCGACCGGGCGACCACAGTTCGGCGGATATCGACGGCGGACGGCGGTGTGGTGGACTGCGTGGACACGCCATCGGCAGCCGCATGGAGCGCCACGGGCGAGGGCTGGCTGGCCCTGCGCCCACTGGGGCGCGACGCAGAGGCCGCGCTGCTGCTCGACCCCGCACACCACCAGGCGGCACAAGTCGGACTTGCGCCCCGTCGCTCCAACTCCCCGGCGCTGCGCGTCAGACACAGCACCCGTCTGCTGTACGTGGACGGTCCCGGCCCGGACGGCGACGCTCCGTGGATCCACGCGATCGAGCCGCCAGGCGCCCACGGTCCCGCCACCGTACGCGCCCTGTTCCCCCTGCACTGGGACCCGGCGTCCGCACTCCAGCCCTGGTACGGCCCCGCCGTCGAGCTGGGAGACACCCTCGTCCAAGCAGGCCGGTCCTACGAGCCGGGCCCCACCCACGCACAAGCCCGCACGGGCACCTACGTCGTGAACCGTCGGCTTCCCGACGGAGCGGCACGCTGGGTGTACGAGACCGACCAGCCGCTCGCCGGTCTCGACGGTGACGAGCGCACGGTGTACGTCGTCTACCTCACCGGCGAGGCAGAAACCCTCGACACGGCGACGGGCGAGGTACGGGACCGGTACACCCTGCGCGCGCACGGCCACCGGGTCACGCCGGTGTCCGTCGCGTTCCGGGCGGACCAACAGCGACTGGTCATAGGAACGGTCGACGGAAGGATCCTGGACTGCACGGTCCCGGGGTGACCGGGCCGTGACCCCCCAAACCCGCCCGCCGCACCACTGAGGTGCCCGGCAAGACCGACGACGAAGTGCTCGTGCGCGAGGTGACAGCCCAGCAGCGCCACGTCAATTCAGGAGCCCGGGTGCCCTCGACGACGCCGTGGGTCCTGACCCCTGTGGAGCGGCTGGGGTGGCCATGCCCCCGAGGTGACTCGACGGGGTCAGGGGGCTGCGGCGGCCGGCGCGGGGTGAGTCGCCGTACCGGGAGAGGCAGCGGCCACGGCGGCAGAAATGCGCCGTCCGGCCATACGGCATCCCAAACAGTCGGGGTGCCCCCGACGCGCCGCCAGGTCCCTCACCCGCCAGGACCACTCGCCCGCCGCACGGGGCCCCGTCGGCTTTCCCCACCCCGACAGGTGCAGCAACCACGTCACAAGACCAGCGAAAACGCCGATACCCGCACCCAACACGGCGAGCGGCAGGGAGACCACGACCACGGCGAGCGCCAGGACACCCAAACCGACGAAAGCGATCACCGTTCCCATCCACCCGGCCACCGGCGCGAGCCGATCCCTGGCGCGAGGCGGCGTCAGCGGCGGCAGAGGGCCGTATCCACGACGGTCTCGACGCGCCTCGTGCCCGAGATGTCGGCCGGGATGCTCGTCACCGCGATGTTCGCGGCGTAGCCGTCGTCGGTCGCTCCGCCGCGGGTCTCGTATCCCACGATGTCGCCGCCGTGGCCCCAGTAGACGCCGCCGCACGACAGCTTCCTGCTCATGAGGCCCAGGCCGTAGCGGGCACCGGTGTCGCCGACCGGGACAGTGGTGCGCATCTGGGCGAGCTGGGCGGCCGGGAGGAGGCCGCCGTCGAGGAGCGCGGTGAAGAAGCGGTTGAGGTCAGAGTTGGTGGAGATCATCTGGCCCGCCGCCCAGCCTGCCGAGGGGTCGATCTCGGTGTACTCGCGCAGCGGCTCGCCCGCCGGCATCACGCGGTAGCCCTTCGGGTGGGGTTCCCTGATGGTCCTGTCGCCGGGGGCGGGGAAGTAGGTGTGGCGCAGCCCGAGGTGCTGGACGACGCGCCGGTCGATTTCCTCGGCGAGGGGGCGGCCGGTGACCTTCTGGACGATGAGGCCGGCCAGGACGTAGTTCGTGTTGCTGTAGCTCCACTTCGTCCCGGGCCGGAACTCGGCCTTGTACTTGAGGGCGATGTCGACGAGGTCGCGAGGCTCGAAGTACCGGTACGCAATCTCGTCGTCGCTGATGTGCGCCCCGTACTCGGGAAGCCCGCTGGTGTGCTGCAGGAGCTGACGGACGGTGATGCGGCGGCCGTCGTTGCCCTTCCCGCGTACGAGGCCCGGGAGGTAGGTGTCGACGGAGGCGTCGAGGGCGATCTTCCCCTCGCCAGCCAGTTGCAGAACGACGACCGCGACGAACGTCTTGGTGTTGCTGCCCATCCGCACCTGGCCGTCCCTCGGCACCTTCGCACCGGTGGCCAGGTCACCAACGCCCGCGGTGTACGTACGGGTGCGGCCGTCAGGGCCCTGGACGGTCGCCAGCGCGGCGGGTTGGCCGTCGCGTACCAGTCCATTCAGGCCCTGCTGGACAGTGTCCGGCCGGGCGGCGGCAGATGCCGTGGGCGGAGCCAAGGCGCCCGTGGTCATGACGGCGACGGCCACCGCGGCCGCGGCCGCCATCACTCCGCGGCGCCGCGTCGTGGAGGTACGGGGCCCGTGCCAGGTCTGCTCACGCATGAGTCAACTCCAGGGAAATCGTGGGGTGCTGTCGGCTGAGCCGCCCGTCAACCGGGCAGGGCACGATCATGGATTCCCGGGCTCCGGCGCGCATCGCGGGAAAGCGGGAGAACGTACTCCCCCGATCGGGGGAGGCCGCGCGTGTGCCGCCCGTACATACTGGCCGATCATGATCAAGGTTCTTCGGCCGCTGCTGCGCCGCTCCACGTACTCGGGTGCGCTGTTCGCCTACGGCGCCGTCCTGGCGAGCCTTCCCCTGCTGTCCTTCGCGCTGCTGCCGGCGCTGGCGTGGCGCTCCGCTCCCGAGGGCGTGCAGATCGTCGTGGTCCTGCTCAGCTGGGCGGCACTGATCGGCCTGGTCGGTCTCGCGCGCACCACGCGGCGGGTGCTGGTCGTGTCCGCCCGCCGGCTGCTGAGGGTGTCGTTGCCCGAGCCTGTCGCCGTACGTACGCCCCCGAGCCGGCCCGGCGACGGGCCGGCTGCCGCCGTGCCGTCCCGCGGCGACCGCTGGCGGACTCCTCTCTGGCTGCTGCTGCACGTGGCGCTCGGATGGACGGGAGCACTGGCGAGCGGCGTACTGCTCTTCGCGGGCCTGACCCTTCCGGGGGGTTGGCTCGACGCCGAGGTGGGGCTGAGCCTGTTCGGCCGGACGGTACGGGTGAAGGACGGCTGGCAGAGCTGGGCGGTCGCGCTCGGCTGCCTGCTGCTCGCGGCGAGCGTGTGCGTGGTGGTGACGAAGGCCCTGCGCTGGTCGGCGCCCCGGCTGCTCGGGCCGTCCTCGGCCGAGCGGCTCGTGCTGGCGGCCGAGCGGGAACTGCGGCTGGCCGAACGGAACCGGCTGGCCCACGAACTGCACGACTCGATCGGGCACACGCTCACGACGACCACGATCCAGGCGGCGGTGGCGGGCGAGGTACTCTCCACCGACCCGGTGGCAGCGCGGGCCGCCCTGCGCAGCATCGAGGAGTCGTCCCGGGCCGCGCTGGAGGACCTGGACTACGTGCTCGGCGCCCTGCGCGAACGAGAGGCCGAGACGGCGCCGGCCCGCACCCTGGCCGATCTGCCCGAGCTGCTCGACCGGTTGCGGCACGCGGGCGCGGTGGTGGAGCTGGGGCTGTCGGGGGACCCGGCGCAGGTGCGGGGGACGCTCTCCCGCGCGGCCTACCGGATCCTGCAGGAGGGGCTGACGAACGCGATGCGGCACGGAGCGGGCGGTCCGATCGAGGTCCGCGTGGCGGCCATGACGGACCGGCTGGAGCTCGGTGTGGTCAACCGGACCGGGGACGGGCCGCGTACGAGCACGGGGCCGGGCGCCTTCCCCACGTCCGGGCACGGCCTGCCCGGCCTCGCCGAGCGCGTGCGACTGCTGCACGGCGAGATCGACGCGGGCCCGGACGGGCCGCGGCACTGGCGGTTGGCCGTCCGGCTCCCCGTACGGTTGTCGCCATGACCGGCACCGGCAGCACACCCGTCACCCTCCTGATCGCGGACGACGACGAGGTGACCCGCAGCGGTCTGCGCACCTTGCTCGCGGCACAGCCGGGGCTCGCGGTGGTCGGCGAGGCCGCCGACGGCGTCGAGGCGGTCGAACAGGCACGGCGGCTGCGTCCGGACGTGGTCCTGATGGACGTCCGGATGCCGCGCCGCAACGGGATCGAGGCCACCCGGCACCTCCTCGCCGGGTCGGCCGAACCGCCGAAGGTCGTGGTGATCACCACCTTCGAGAACGACGACTACGTCACCGCCGCGCTCAGCGCAGGCGCCAGCGGGTTCGTGCTGAAGCGGCTTCCGGTCCGGCAGATCGCTGAGGCGGTGCGGGTGGTGGCGGCGGGTGAGGCGATCCTCTTTCCGACAACCCTGCGCCGGATGATCGCACCCCGGCCGCTGCACTCCACCAAGGCGCTGCCGAGGGCGGCGCTGACGGGGCGGGAGGAGGAGGTGCTGCGGCTGATGGCCACCGGCCTGTCCAACCCGGAGATCGCGGAGTCGCTCACGGTGAGCCTGGAGACGGTGAAAACGCACGTCGGGAACGTGCTGACCAAGCTCGGCGCACAGAACCGGACCCACGCGGTGGTGATCGCGTACGAATCCGGCCTGGTGGTCCCGGGGTTCACCGGCTGAGCCCGGGAACGTCGTCGGAACCCGCACCCGAGCCGCCCCTCCGATTCCCCACCCCGGGGGACGGAGGGGCGGCTCTCGTGCACTCCAGGGCCGGGCCGTTTCGTGTGTCTCCCATGAGCGACCCACCTCCGGTCCACGCCCCGGCACGCTTCAGAAGTGCTCCAGTGGGCTCTAGCGCACGGCGACCTGCGCGTGCCGTTCACGTACCGCATCCCGGAAGGAGAGGAGGCCGAGGGCGTGGGGTGGCCGAGCTCGCTCGCCAACTTCCCGCTGGGGCAGCGGACCGCCGACGCACGCCGCTTCTACGCCCGCGGTGACATGGACGAGGAACGTGCCGCATGGCCTGGTCCCACTTCGACGTCGCGTGGGCAGACTTGAACGCGTTCAAACTCTGTGGCAGGGTACGACGTGCGCGCGCGAGCCCTCCGGTCGCACACGCGGTCCGCGGAATCCGCTAGGAGTGGAGTGTGTTGCGTTACCGTCGTACTGCGCTGATCTTGCTCGCCACGGCCCTCACTCTGACGGCCTGCGGCAGGCTCTACGACCTACCGCCGCCTGACGGCGAACCGGTCATGCTGAAGCCGGCCGAACTCGTGACCACGTGGACCGACATCCACGACGGCACCCTCACGCTCAAGCAGGACGGGACATTCATCGCCGACAGAATCTGCATCGCCGTCGACTGGGAGGAAGGCCTGACCCAGTCCGGAACTGGCACGTGGAAGCAAAGCTCCAACGAGAAGCAAACCTTCGTCAGTGTGTCCTTCGACGCTCCTCACCCCGAAACGGGGGAGGAACGGCCCGACTCCTACTCCGCCTTGAGGCGACAGAACAACGTCCTGATGCTCTGGACCGCCGTCGGCGATCCGGACCACGACTATCCACACTGCATGCTGACCAGCTCGGCTAGCTGACCCGGCTGCGCGCGGCACGCACGAGGCCCGGATCCACAGGCCGACGATCCGCTCCCGCCGCGGGCCCCGGCGGCGCAAGCCGGGCAAGCTCCACGGCGACAGCCTTCCGACGGAAAGCTCTACCTCTACCCGGGCTGCCTCAACAAGACCAACGAGTGCCCAGACGGCTTCAAGCTCGCTGCCCCAATCCCCTAAGGCAACAACGGCTGGAACCAACGTCCGTACCTCACCTCCCCCGGCAACATCCAAGGAACGGTCGACGGCACCTCGATCACGACCACGGATCCCGATGCGGTCACGATCGAGAATCCCGAGGGGAAGATCACTTACAACTTCAAGCAGTTCACGCCCACAGCCGGCGAAGGGCACGGCGACTTCTGGGCCACGACCCCGGCCGACCCCTACACTCCCGTCCAGTTCATGAATGAGGCAGGCAACTGGACCAGCGAGGTGTGCCCCACCGGATGCCTCCTCACCTACCCCGGCACGCTCACAGGCCACGGGCTGCCACGCATTGCAGGCAGGGGAGCCTGGGGCACCGTCATCACCGGCATCTTCTAGCAAGTCGCCACCAGCAGGGCGGGCCGTGCCTCCCCGAGGCCGGCCCGCCCTCCCATCCAGTGGCACGCCATCTCTCGTCGCCTGCCCCACTGCGTGTCAGAACCACCAGTCCCCACCACATCCTGACTTGCGAAGGTCCGCACAAGCCGGGGCACGCGCGCCCTCGCGCTGACCTGCCGGGCGAGATCCGGACACCGAAGAAGCCATCCACAGCACGCAGGCGTTCCGCAAAGGGAAGGGGTGCCGCGCTCACCCGGTACCTCGCCCGTAGGGAGAGAGCCCCCGGTGAGGCAGAGCTACCACAGCTGCTCGTCATCGGCCGGGAACACGACCTGACTCTGGGAGCTGGAATGGCGAACCGGGAACCGCGCCGCGACAAGTACCCGCCCGGTGCAACGTGCGACGGCTTCCCGGGCGGGTCTGCTCCCATCGTCCGCCAGCGGGGCCCCAAGCGCGCGCTGGGGCTCTGGGCACGGCGAGGAGACCCAACACGTGCACTCCTTGCGTTCGTCGCAAGGAGAGCACCAGATGTCCGGGAGATCGTCCGCCGCCCCAGAGTTTCGGAGACGGGGAACGTCGACCAGCCCCACTGGGACTTGCAGTCGAGGTCGGCGAGGACAACCAGGTCCTCCTCACTGCCGCCGGCCCGGAGACCGTGCAGCGGCTTCCCGCCCATCTCAGGCGGTCGCTGACCTGGGACCAGGGCTCCGAGATGGCCGCCCACCGCTCGTTCACCGCCGCCACCGATGTCCCGGTCTGCTCGTGCGACCCGGCCAGCCCCTGGCAGCGCGGCTCGAACGAGAACACTAACGGGCTGCTGCGGCAGTACCTCCCCAAAGGCACCGACCTCGCGGTCCACACCCGCGACCACCTCGACGCCGTCGCAGCCCAGCTCCACGGCCGCCCACGCAAAACGCTCGGCTGGGAAACCCCAGCCGAGCGCCTGCATAACTGCTCACGGCCTGATCAAACCGACCACGTGTTGCCACGACCCCTAGCAACCGCCCGAGGACGCCGGGGCCCTGTTCCGGTCACTGACCGACGCTCATCGCCCAGCGCACGGAACTTGGAGCCTGGACGTTGACGGACGCGGAGTCGCGGTCGTGCTTGAGCTCGATCTGGTTATAGGTGGTGCTGACCTCACCTTCCACGCACTTGAGCGGGAAGGAGAGCCCGGCGGGTGTGAAGGAGACGTTGATCGTCCCTTTACCCTGACACGCCACCATGATGCCGAGCGGGCCCTTATGGACGCCTCCCTTGAGGGGGATCTCCCTACTTCCCTCGACCTTCGCCACGGCCGAGATCGCGGTCGTGTCCGGGAGTTTCGGCGCCACCTCGACCGATCCCGCCGGACTGTCGGTGG
Organism: Streptomyces sp. NPDC022552; assembly: GCF_055561875.1. Taxonomy (NCBI): domain Bacteria; kingdom Bacillati; phylum Actinomycetota; class Actinomycetes; order Kitasatosporales; family Streptomycetaceae; genus Streptomyces; species Streptomyces sp. NPDC022552. The sequence goes on along the minus strand of NZ_JBVHGJ010000006.1, from coordinate 386,310 downwards.
GAGACTCCGGAATCCCGCTGGGCGACGACGTGTTTGACGGATGCGTGGGTGAGGAGATTGATTTTTCCTCGGGAGTACATCCGACTGAAACGAACGTCGCAGAAATCGCAGCGCCCATCATCAGGCGTTTCAGAGCCCGCGTCCGCATCGCCTCGCTCATCACCTTTCCCACAGGTTCCACCCCACGTACCAGGGCGTTTAGCTGGTCACGTTGCTCTTCGCCGACGTCTTGCAGTTGCTGTAGAGGGTGTAGCTCGTGCCCGTGTTGTGCATGCGCCACACCCCGTACGCTCCGTAGGTCGTCTTCCGGAGCGGTGTGTCGATCTGCGGCCTTGACCGGGCGCTGGCAGCCTGCCGCACGACGGAGAGAATGCGCTGGTAGTCCGGCGGAAGCATGGTCTCCTCCGCATTGGCCGCACAGTGCGGGATGACCATCGCCGCCCTGCCGCCCACCTGCCCAGGGACCGGCGCGAACACTGCCCGTTCCTCGGCGATCTGCTCGGTCATCCGTTCCAGGACCTTCTCAGTGTCGGGCGGCTGGATCAGCGGGGCGGGAGGAAAGCCAGAGAATGGTCCCATTGATCAGCCGCGCGAAGCAGCGCTGCGGCGTCCAACCTGACCTCCACAACGTACTGGTAGATGTCAGTCCTGTCCTCACCCTGTTGCCACGGAGGCGCCGACTCCAGGGACAGATGAACACGGATCACCGCGGTCCCACCTGCGATTCGATTGCCGAGGCTGAAAGCCACGACCGGCTCGATGAACGACAGGTCCGGCGACAGCTCGCCTTCGGCATTGGGTTCGGTGACGTCCACCGTCCCTGCGGCCACCGCGCGCAGCCACGCGGACACCTGGCGAGCCTCATCGGTGAGCAGACACGGATCGGCGAAGGACCAGTTCCCTTCAGGAGTCATCACCGTGCCGTCAATGACCAGCCAGTTGTCGTCGTACGAGTCGCCCCGAACGGTGGCGAACTGATAGCGCACTGGGCGGAGGTCGACACTGCTGGAGCGATCGTTCAGGAGCACGGGGCCAGGATGGCATGCACCGGCCAGCAGGACGAACTGTGTTTCCCAGCCCAGGTGCACGGACCGGAGCGCTGCTCCGGACTCCGTTTCAGAGGCAATCCCGACCTCTGGCAGACGATCTTCTCGATGGGCTCCCGCCCACGATCAGGATGAGTACCCCGGAACACGGTCACACCAGCCCTGCTGACCAGGGATTTTCAGGTTGGCGGGGGCTCATTGGAGAGCACTCCGGGTCGCAGAGGGCGTTGTCACCCAGTGGGCAGAGTGGACGAGTTCAATCAGGTCGGGTGTCCTCAGTGGCCTCCGCGGCGCCGTGCCGTCGCGAGTGGGCATGGGGGTGCGGCGAGGGCGACAGAGAGGCCGGTGACGGCGGTGAACAGTCGCCGTCTCCCGGGATGCGAAGGCGTCATCGATGAGCATGAGGACTTGACGGAGTGAGTACACGATCAAGCCATTCCCGTTGCGGTGGATCAGGGGAGGGGGTGTCCAAGACCAGACCGGGGACCTCGCCTCCGGATGAGAGGCAACCGAGCGTGCTGGCACCGTAGTCCAGCGCTGCAGATCATTCCGGTTGCCGACTCCCTCTGACGGCTCTTGATCGGATCCGCCTGTTTCATTGGTGCGGACCTTTTCAAGCCAAGGAGGGAATAATTCGTGGTGTTCCTGGCGAGCGCTGCTGAGGATGGCGGTGCGCGAGGGACTCACGGGATGCACCTGGCCAGGGGAGGCCGGGCGCGGCGTCGGCAGGCGTCGTACGTGACTCTCGCGTCCTACCGAGCCCCAGCGGGGCTCTCATCCAAGGGGGAGGACTACCGAATGCATCGCATAGCGAAGCTGGCTGCCGTCGTCGTTACCGCGGCGGCCTTCAGTGCGCCCGCCACAGCCCAGGCCGGGTCGTCTTTCATCTACAACAGCTACAGCTACGACACGCAATACGTCTTCGTGTCGTGGGGAAAGGTCGTCGTGTGTGACGGCGACAGGGATGGCAACTCCGTCAAGGCGCACTACACACGTGACGACGGCGTGTCGCGCAGCATCCATGAGGGACGCGGTATCTACAACTGCACCCACAGCGAGGCCAGCACCACGAACCGCGTGACCAAGCACCGCTCGCAGCAGATCCGTGACTGGGCCACCGACCCGTACGGTCCCTGGGTGTACCGGGTCTGATCAACCAGGTAAGTCACCGCGCCGAGCCGATGCCTCTCATCAGAGGGCGTCGGCTCCGCGCCGCCCGGCGTAGATAGAGGATATGTGAGTACCGAGTTGCACAGCCGGAAGACGGCCGCGGTGGAAGTCCAGAACCTGCGTTACAGCATCGGCGATCGTCGCCTTCTCGATGGCCTGACCCTCAACGTGCCTGCCGGGTCGTCCGTTGCGGTCACGGGCCCCAGCGGCTCGGGGAAGACGACGCTCCTGTGCTGCCTGAGTGGCTTGATCAGCCCCTCCTCAGGCGTGGTGCGCATTGGTGGTGTCGATATCACGCAGGCATCCGCAGGTGAGCGTGCCGCCTTGCGACTGCGCACTGTGGGGACCGTTTATCAGTTCGGTGAACTGATACCAGAGCTGTCCCCGCTGGAGAACGCCGCCCTGCCCGTCCTCCTCGCCGGCGGCAGCGCAAAGGGCGCGTACGCCGACGCACAGCAGCTGCTGGACGAGCTCGGTGTACAGGGTGCGTCGTCCAAGACGACGGGATCGCTATCGGGCGGGGAGCGCCAGCGTGTCGCCGTCGCGCGGGCGCTGATCGGCAAGCCCTCGGTGATGCTGGCGGACGAACCCACTGGATCACTGGACCAGCGAACCGGGGACCTGGTGGCCGACCTGCTGTTCGGTCTCCCTGCCCGCTTCGGGTGCGCTTTGATCGTTGTCACGCACAACCGGCAGATCGCGGACCGCGCCGACCGAGCCCTTGAGCTGGCGGAAGGCCGGCTGATCGCCAACTCGGGGGAGGCCAGGTGAACAGGCATCTGACGATGCTCCGTCTGGGACACCGCGTGGGGCGGGCGAGTGGTGCGTCCGGACTGGTGCACCGCTTCGGGCTCTTCGCCGCATCCTTCCTTGTCCTGATGGTGACCTGGAGTCTCCTGGCGGTGGATGCCAGCCTGGAGGCCAGACAGGAGAGACAGGATGCCCGCTCTCCGGTCCTGACCGACCAGCGGCAGGAAGCCGTGGCCCGATGGCTTGAACGTCCGGACTACGCGGCTGGCGAAGCGGTGTCCGTGATCTTCACCGAGCCTCTGAGCGCCTCCGCTGCCCCTCCCCCCGGCCTTGACCGATGGCCTGAGAAGGGCGAGGTGTTCCTCTCCCCGCAGGCTGCCAGGCATGCCGACGGGGTGCTCGTCTCTCGCTACGGCACCATGGCGGGAACCATCGGGCGGCAGGGCCTGACCGAGCCCGATGAGCTGCTCGTCTACACCCGCTCCCCCATCGAGGGGATCTTCGATGAGACGACCCTTAACACCTTCATCTCAGGCTTCGGGCGTCCGGGATCTCAGTTCCTCGACTATTTCACGGTCAGTCACCAGTTCGAGAGATCCCCGGTGGACTTGTGGGTGCTGCTGTTGCTGTTCACGGTGCTGCCGGCGACAGCCGCTCTCGTAGTCGTCGTGCGCGGTGGCTCGGAGCTGCGGGACCGCCGTATCTCCATGCTCGAAGCCCTCGGTGCTTCTCGCCTGTCGCGCCTCCTCGTAGTGATCGGTGAGGCCGCTGTCCCTATGGCAGCGGGTTCACTGCTGGCCGCGGCCACGGCCTGGGCGACGACTCTTTGGGACATCCGCCTTCCCTTCACCGGGCATACCGTCGCCGCTGGCGATCTGGCCCGTGTACGCCCCTGGCTCCCTGTCCTGATCGTGGCCACGGCCGCACTCATCGCGGGCGTCAGCGCCCTGCGGTACGCCAGGCCGCCCAAGCGGACCTCCACTCGCCCCCAACAGACCAAGACGGCGTCGGGCCGAACGACCTGGCTCCTGTGCGGGTCGGGATCCGCACTGTGCCTGTACGGAACATGGCGCGCGGACGGTCCCGGCAGGGTCGTCTTCTTCTTGGGCGTCGTACTCGTGCTTGGCGTCCTGCCCAGCCTCGGGGGGCGTCTGTCCGGCGCGCTGGGTTCGGCCATCGCATCCTTCTCCGTTCGCCGGGGTGGCCCCGCGGGTCTGATCGCCGGACGGTGGCTCGCAGCCCGCCCGGCCGTCCTCGCCGTGCTCAGCGCATCCATGATCGTGGGACTGGGACTGACAACACTGGGGCAGGTCGTCACCAGCCAGCTCGAAGGACCGGAAATCGTCGCCAAGCAACTGGCTGGCGCAACGGACCGCAACGCGATCCTGATCAACGCATCCGGCGACCCCTCCCGATTCGACCGGCTCCGCAAAGACCTCCCCGGACAGCCCTCGGTCCTCTTGTACTCCGAGAACGACAGGGTCGTGTTCTCCGGCAACTGCACGTCCCTGGCCTTCTTCGGCCCGATGACCACCTGCCCCAAGAAGAGCACTGCGCTAACCGGTGTCATCAAGAACATCGGACCTGGACCGCAGAGAGCGCTGGCCGTCCTCGGGCTCACCCCGGACAGGGTGAATGTCACTTCCAGCCACCCGGGCATCACGGATCCCGAAAAGGTCTCGCTCGTCGTCTTCAACACGACGGGCGACGCGGGAGCCGACCGCGTCTGGAAGGCCGCCTATCGCACCCTGGGCCTACCCATGCTCGACGTGCCCGTGGAGTCCGGAATGCTGGGGGCACAGGCACGAGCCGGATACGTCAAATGGGTCCTGGACGCGGCACTCATCGGCCTTGCGGCCCTCGTCCTTGCCGGGGTGGTCGGTGCAGCATCCGTCTTCGACGACCAGGCACGTGGTCTCGGCCCGATCGCCTCATTCCGCAACGACCGACGCTTCTACGTGCAGGTCGCCTTCTGGAACCTTTCCGTCCCTCTCGCAGTCGTCGGCGTCGGAGCCGGTGCCGCCACCTACGTGCTCGGACAGATGCTCCTATCCATCGGCGACGGCGGCGAACTCTCCGCCGGCCTCGTCGCCACCGGCTCCCTTCTCATCGCCCTCGGCGGCCTCGTCGTCGCCGTCGTCTGCGGTGAGATCGCCGTGCGCCGCGCTCGTACGTGGCGCCCCACCGGCGATTGACGCACCTCGACGACATGGACTCGGGCGCTGATCACTGCCTGACTACGAGCTGTCTCCTTGGTTATGTAGATGGGGTTGGCTCTGTAGCCGGGTATCGAGAACGTTTGTCGTCCGACCGCAGGAACAGTCGCCTCATCCGGAGAGTGATGTCGTCGAATATTGAGAACACCTCGGTGCTTGCTTCGGCACCGTGGTTGTGTCCACGTGCGCGATGCAACGGACTTGGCAGGACCCGTTCGATCCCCAGCCCCACGCGGGATCGGCCGGGCAGGTCTGGCTAGTCGTCGACGCCCCCCGGGGCGAGGGCGGGGGCCGGGAACGCGAAGCGTGCCTCAGCGCCCGACCACCAGACCCCGATGGCGAAGACGGCAGTGGCCTCCAGGAGGGCAGCGCGATCGAGCCCGCCGCAGGGCAGAGGCGTGCAGTCCATGGAGGTGATGACCTCCGTCACCCGCGTGGCGGCGCCCGGCTGGTCGGTGCAGAACGGGACCGCCAGAGGGGACCCTTCGAAGGCCGGCCGGTCCAGGGTCCAGATGCTCTCGTGGCAGATCCCGAACGCTTTCACCACATGGGCGCCGGGGGCGGCGTCCGCGATGAGCCGGGCGACGGAGGTGGCGCCGCCCGTGGTCAGGGCTGGACCGTCCTCGGCCGGCGCCATGGGAACAGTGCAGTCGATCACCGTCCGCCCGGCCAGCAGGGGGGCCAGTTCCTTGGCCAACTGCGGCGCGGCGCCCGCTGGCAAGGCGAGAAGTACCACGTCCCCGTGGGCCGCGGCCTCGGCGAGGTTGCCGTGCCCGGAGGCGCCGGTGAGCAGGGCGGTGCGGGAGGCCGCTTCGGTGTCCCGACCGCCCACCCGAACGTCATGGCCGGCGCGTACCCAGGCCGCGCCGAGAGCGGTGGCCATCGCCCCTGTACCGAGAATGCCGATGCGCATGTGCTTGCTCCTGTCGTCCGTGTCGCGAGATGTGCGAGGTGTGACGGACCAGACGCTAGGCGCGCCGATGCACACCACACGGTGTGCATCGGGCCGGGCAGGATGAACGCATGAGCGGCACGGCGGCAGAGGCAGACGGACAAGGCCTGGGCGAGGACCTGGGCGGTGGCGAGTACGCCGCGGACTGCCAGGCAAGGGTGGCCTTCGAAGTCCTGTCGAACCGTTGGGACAGCGTGATTGTGTACATCCTCGGCGAGAGCGGGCCCATGAGGCCCCGTGCGCTGATCACCCGCATCGGCGGGATCAGCCCCAAGGTCCTCAACGAAGCCCTGCGCCGCCTCGAGTACAACGGCCTGGTCGCACGCACGGCGTACGCCGAGGCCCCGCCGCGCGTCGACTACTCACTCACCGAGGCGGGCCTCGCACTGCTGGTCCCGATCCATGCGATGGGCGCGTGGGCGGGACGCTACACCGAAGCCGTCCTGGCGGCCCAGGCCCGCTTCGCACCCCGGGAAGACCGCCAGGACAGCAGCTAGCCAGGACGTTCCACTACCCTGGCCGGCGCGCTGCCTCTGCTGGCTGCCGTCGCGCGACACCCGCGGGCTCCGTTCCTGTTTCTCGCCAACATTTCCCGCAGCAGCCTCCCACGGTCGTTCCCAGAATCCGGCAACAACCGTTCCTGCATGTGGCCTACGTAGCCATGGGGTCAGGCGAAGAGCCGGCGCCACGTCTCGGGTCTGGGCAGTCCGTCCGCGTCCGCACCGCTCCAGCTCTGGGCGCGCTGGAAGGCCGAGACATTCAACCGGTCCGCCTCGCCCCAGTCGCGGCTGGGGCCGACCCGGTAGTGCGTGCCGTAGCCCCGGCGGACGAGCTGCTGCCCCAGCAGGAGGATCGAGGCGTTCGACTTGCCGGGGCCGAAGGCGGCGTGGCCGGGGTAGCGGGGCGGGCCCGGCTTGGGGGCCGGAGCCCCGCCCGCGGGCCACTTCGGCATCGGTCCCGGGTCCGTGTGTGTTCTCCGGCGTCTGGCTGTGCCCGTAGTGCCCGCCCCGGGTCTCCCACACCTTCTCGCTCCGGTTTGCGGACCAGGAGGAGAGCCCATCGGCCAGCCGTCGGGAACGCCCCAGCTCCGAGCCCAAGCCAGGATCTTGTCCAGCCCCTTCGCCGGGGTGCCACGGACGGTCGCATAGGTCCTGCTGTTGACGCGGCAGTACGGGAAGAACAGGGTCTCGACCTGGAGGCAGACCCGTCCAGTGCGGTTGGTGCGGGTGCCGCCGGCGCGGTCAACGACGGACTTCGAGCGGCTGGTAGCGCGGTAGAACTGGGCGATCCTGCCGGTGAAGGGGTCCCAGAGGATGTGCGGGGCCGAGCTGCGTCCGGCACCGGTGAAGTAGGCCACGAGCCGGTCGAAAGGAACGAGATCGGCCGGCTTGGTGGCGCTGGCGTTCTTGTCCCAGGTGATGTGCCAGATCACACGGGGTGCGTACTGGGTGTCGGTGGGCGCCGTGTCGCCGAGCGGGTGTCGCTCGGCTCCGGGCAGCCAGAGGTCGGGCATGAGACGCGTCCTGCTTCTCCCCGCGCTGGGTGAGTTGTGGGTGACGGAGACCGGCCTTGGGGAACATCGGGGCAGCCGATATCGGCTGCCCCGATGTTCCCCAAGGCCGGAGATGGCTCCCCACGTCGCAATCTCGGAGGAGAATCAGGCGAGGCAGAACTCGTTGCCCTCAATGTCCTGCATCGTGATGCACGACTCGTTGACGCCATCGGCGCGCTGCGTCAGCACGTGTTTCGCGCCGAGTGCCATCAGTCGTGCGCATTCGGCCTCAAGTGTGGCAAGGCGCTCCTCACCCACAAGCCCGGTGCCGGCCCGCACATCGAGATGCACCCGGTTCTTGACGACCTTGCTCTCGGGAACTCGCTGGAAGAGCAAGCGCGGGGCCACACCCGAGGGATCGGTGCACGCGAAGTAGATCTCATCCTCGGGCGGCAGCGAGAGGTGGTACTCCTCCCACGTGGCGAAGCCCTCCGGGACCGTCGGCACGACGTACCCCAGCACCTCGCACCAGAAAGAGGCGAGGCGCGCAGGCTCCGCGCAGTCGAAGGTCACTTGGAACTGTTTGATCGTTGACATCGGCGCACGATAACAGGGCCACTGCTCATCTCCCCAGGTCGGGAGGTCCACACGTTGTCGGGAGGAGGCGTCTGCTACCCGCTGTTGTGTCGTGCGGTCGCAGGGGTGAACCGAAGTCAGTGCCTCCCCAAGGGGAACCTGGGATGCGATACCGGCCAGCCACTCTCGTGCTGCCAAAGATCAGTTACGGGACAACCCTTAGCGAATCAGGTGACCTGGCAGCACGAGAAGCCGCGTATCAAGTTGCGTCTCAAGCCGTTTGCTCCTCTATGGGCTGGACCCCCCGCCAAGCCGGGATCGCGTTGCGCTACTGCCTGAATACGGGCTCCGCTGAGGACAGACGCAGAAGGGCTAAGCAAGGATTGCATGAACGTACGGATGCCCTGATTGAGGCCGCCCGCGCCATGCTCAAGTCCGAGGACGACGTCGCCCCGACGGTGCCAGCGCAGCGACGGCGGTGGTTGCGGCGTTCGCGCTCGGAGGTCGTGCCCCCTGTCGAGTAGTCCACTCGTCGCTCACGAGGGCCATTCCTTCCATCCGCCGTTGTCCCAGTCGTACTGGCGGAGGGTGGTCCACTCGTACACGGTGGGGGTGGCGTTCTCCGGGCCGGCGTAGATCCTGACGAACGCGACCGACCCGCCGTCCGCGTTCTTCTCCACCTGCTCGGAGGCGCGTTCGAACGGGCCGCAACCTGCGCACGAGGGAGTGATCACCGGCGCGGCGCCGAGGCGGCGTCCACCTAGTACTGCAACGGTTCTTGTAGTGACGGTTTGACTGCTTGTTCGTTGATCTGTTCATGGGTGGGGAACTTGCTGAGGCCCGATGGTGGGCGGGTGAACTGAAGGCTCTGCATGAGCGGTTCGTGCATCGTTTCGCCAGGTCGGAGCCGCGTGAATCCGCGTTGGCGTATATGCGTGGGCTGATAGCTCCGCTGCGGCGGAAGAACGGCTGGACGCTGGCGGATGAAGCCGGTCATGCCGGCCCGGACCGGATCCAGCGGATGCTGAACCGGATCGAGTGGGACGCCGAGGAGGTCCTGGACGACGTGCGCGAGTACGTCGTCGAGCACCTGGGCGACCCGAGTGCGTGTAGGGGAGCCCCGTCCAAGAGGTGGTATGAGGCATGGCCGGCAAGGCTCGGTGCGACACGCACAGTCAGGTCAGGACTGACGGCCAGCAGGCCGCTGTCGAAGAGGCGGTGGATGTCCGAGCGCAGGAGCAGCCCCTCCTCGATGAGAAGCCGCTCCGTGGTCGCGAACGGCCGAAGGTGAGCGGCTTCGAGGACTTCTGCCGGCGCTGCCCCGGTGACGGCGCAGACCAGCCCGTACTGGCGGACCAGGGCTCGACGGAATGCATCTTGACCGCGTCGAGCTGCGGCTGTCGTCCGCCTGCGGCCTCCTGGCAACTCGAAGGGCCGGTGCCCGTCTCCGAGGGCTGCCCTGCTCTGTAGAGGGAGGCGGATTCCTCGTGAGGCCACCGCGGCAAGCGTCTTCGCCTTGTGCATGGCCTTGATGCCAGGTCCCGCCGTAGTGGGCCCTGTAGTTGGTCACCTGGATCGTCTCGAGCCTTGGGTGATCGAAGACCGTGGTGCACGGGCTGCACCGGTAGCGGGGTTGCTGGGACGTACGCTCTTTGAACCCGGTACTGCCGCACTGTGGACACCGATGGCGGGGCTTCTCCTGCTTCGGGATCACCTCCAGTTCCTCTACGTACCCGATGCCAAGAGCTTCGCGGCCGGTACGGACGACGACCAGATCGCCCACTGCAACGCGTCGATGGTTTCCGACAGTCGAGTCGTAGCCGTAGGACTCCCCCACGACGTCCTCGTAGCCGGCGTTTCCCTGGAACTGTCGTTCCTCTCCCACGACCAAGAACGACCAGGCGTTGCCCCGCGCGATCTCTGTCGCGACCTCCACCGCGTCCATGGCGGGATCATATGAACAAGCACTGACACTGAGCGCGGCAACCGTCGATGTCGGCGGTGCGGCGCTCCTCCCCCAGGCGCGGCAAGAACTTTGGCGCCGGCCCGCTCAGTACGGTCCGCCTGAGTGAGGGGCGGTCAGTCAAGGAAGGGGGTGAGGGCTGCAGTGACGGCGGCGGGGAAGGTGATGGCGGCGCGGTGATGGCCGTGGGCCAGGTCGCGCCGTCCATTCGGCGCGGCCAGCGTCCCGGCCGCGCCTGCGAAGAGCATGGCGACGAGAAGGACGACGGCCACGGTGAGAAGAGCAACGGCGACGATCACTGCGAACTCCCAGGAAGCGGTGGAGGTGCTGACAGAGACAAAGCTCGCGGAGTCGCTGTGCACCATGGTTCATAGCGACAAAGATGGACACTGGCGCACACACCCCCGGGGGGACTGCATGCACGACGATCCGGGCCGCCGCTCTGCACACGCCGAACTGAGCAGGAGACTCGCTGAAGGACGGGCCGGCGCCAGCCTGAATCAGACGCAGCTGGCAACCAGGGTGAGGAATGCCGTGCGCGGAGCTCCCCTCGCGCAGCCTCCATTTGGAACCGACCTTGCGTTCACGACTGCCTCCGGTTCTGGCTCTCCAGAGCGGCGGAGACGGTGCCGTCGAGGTGTCGCCTCAGGGCGCGGGTGCAAGAGTCTGAGCTGACGCATGTGTTGATCGAGGTCGTGCTCGCGTAGTCGTGGCCGACCTGCTCCTGGACGAATGTGGGGTCGGCCGTCTTCGATCAGAACCGTGACGCAGGTCCTGCGGGAGGAGTGGAAGTCCAGCCCTTCGCCCATGCTCAGGGCCCGGCTGTGGGCGATGAGCCAGGCTTCCGAACAACTGCAATCGCGTGTCTGCATTCTTCCTACGCCCTCCCGGTCCGGTTCTTCTGGACCGGGAGGGCGGTTCGTCGTTGGTCAGTCCCGGGGAGCACCATGGACGATCCGGTCGATGACGGCTGCGGCCCGCTCCGGATTTTCCTTCAGCCACCTGCCGAGGTGGTCCTGGACGGCCTGTCCGACGCAGTCGCGTACTTCGGCGTTGCCTAGCCAGCCGAGCGTGGAGCCCTCGAACTCGGGACGGTCCAGCTTCACCGACACGACCGCCGTCAGGCCCTTGCCGATCCGGGCGGCGTCAACGTCGGCGTCCGTAACTGTCAGCAGCCCCTGTTCCCGCGCGTACGCGGTGACCGCGGCTGTCATTCCATCGCGGAAGCCCCTCGCGTGCGTGCCGTCTACGGTGGGCCGGCTGTTGGCGAAAGTCCAGACCCGCTCCTCAGGAGAGCTGGACCAGCGGAAGGCCACCTCCATACTCCCCGCCATCCGAGGGTCCTCCCGCTCGAAGGCCATGGTGTCCTCGGGGGCGGACGCCGCCGCGTGGCCGTCGAGGAAGTCGACGAAGTCCCGTGCCCCGCCCGGGAACCGGAACCGCACCGAACGGACCTCATCCGAGCCGCGCAGGTCGGTCAGGGAGATGTCCAGGCCCTGGTTCAGGAAGGCCAGTTCCCTGAATCGCTCTTCCAGTGCGTCGAACGAGAACTCCGCGGCTCCGAAGATGTCCGCGTCGGGCCAGAAATCAAGGGTGGTCCCGCTTCCGGCCGCCGCCCCCACCTCGGCGAGCGGGGAGGCGGCCACGCCCCGCGCGTACTCCTGAACCCATCGAACTCCCCCGCCCCTCACCTCTGCCGTCATCCGTTGCGACAAGGCATTGACGACGGCGGGCCCGACGCTCCAGAAGCCGAGCGATACGTTGTGGCGGCCTCCGGCTCCTGTCCCGGCCTGCATTTGGGTGAGCAGGGATTCGAGCCCGGGACCTGCTTCCGTTTCGTCGATGGGAATGCCCGGCCCATCGTCCGCGACACACACGCCGCCGTCGGGCGAGAGAGTGACGTCAACGGAGGCGGCACGGCCGTGCAGAACCTCGTTCACCGCCCGTTCCGCGACCTCGAACACCATCTGGCGCAGCCCGCGTTCACCAGTCGAGCCGACGTACATTCCGGGCCGCTTTCGAACAGCTTCCCACCCCTCCAGTACCTGGATGTCGCTGGCGTCGTAACTGGTGGCTTCCTCGCTCACGATGTCCCCTCCGATGATGTCCAGCAGAACTCCCCAGGCTAGGCGAATCCCAGGAAAACACCAGGTCAGAGCCACTTCTACGATGTCACGGGCGGGCGTGTGAGGGACTGCCCGGAGGTGGTCGACCCCACGGCCTCGAATCATCGCCGGAGTGCGGCTGCGGCACCGTCGAGGGCGCGAACGGCACCCTTACCAGCGGCCCCGAAGCCCCAGTTTCGACTCCGCCAAGACCCTCCCTCTGTCCGGCCCCGCTCCCCAGGCAACACCCCAGCTCCCGAGGCGCCGCCAAGGACACGTCTGCTCCTCTTCGTCCTCGTCGAGCCCGGCTGCATCCGGGTCGAGCAGGGGCCGCAGACCACCGCTGGCCGCGGTGGAGGCGGTGGACGCGGTGAAGCACCAGCGGCCGAGCACGTTGAGATTGCGGTACTTGCGCCGGGAGAGCCTGGCGCTGTCCTCGTCCCGGATCTCGCAGCCCTCGGCCCGGAGCTGGGCAACGAAGGCTGCGACGTACCGCGTCGTTCAGAGCGCGGGTGGCGTCAAAGACCAGTCCGAGCGCGCCAAGCAGGTTGGGTCGGCTCGATGGACATGGTGGTTGCTCCTCCCGGGGGCGCGTGAGTCAGTGCTGCTCGACGAAGTGGGCGTGGACTGCGTCGAGGAGGAGACGGACGCGTGCATGAGTCACGTACGGCATGACAGTGGCAAAGGCGGCGTCCAACTCGGCCGGCGTGCGGAACAGATACAGGATGCGCTGCAGCTCGCCCGCGAGGTTGCCGAGTCGCTCATGGCAGTCCTCCGGGTGCTCGCTGGTGAGGACCTCCTCCACTGCCTCATCCACGTCGTCGTACTCACCCGAGAACATCAACGAGAGGAAGTGATCCGTCTGTGCGAAGCGTCCGCGCGCCTCCCAGAAGGAGAGCGGCAATTCAGTCATGTCCGGGTAGGAGCGGAGCTGGCTGTCACGGACCAGCGCGGCCAGCGAGCACAGGAAGTCCGCCGGCGCATCGTCGCCCGCCGCACGCGCCAGCCTCTGGCGATACACGACAGGCCTTGCCTCGAACGCCTCCGTGCCGACCTCGTCGGCAAGGAGATCGAGCAGCGAGGCCAACGCCACCAGTGGCATCACGCGGGCGATCGCCCTGGAGTCTTGCAGAAACCGGGACAGCCGCTGGAGTTCGTCCTCCAGCGGCGCGGCCCCCGGGTCGCGCGACGCGGCGGCGACGTCCAGCAGGAGCCCCACCGCACCCTGGGTGAGGAACTCTTCGTGTCTCGTGATCACATGGCGCATGCTACGGGGGCGTGGAAAAGCGGCCCGGACACGGCGCCGGCCCGGCCTCGCGATGCATCCGGTACTCCGTCGCCGCCTCACTGCGCCACCGCGCCTCGGCCCGGCCCACGAGCGCGTCCATCCGGCGCACCACCCCGTCGATGTGCGTCCGCATGGCGTCCAGGCCGTCGGCGAGACGCTTCAGATCCTCCTCCGACACCGCGAGGGTCGGCTCGATGGGCATGACGTCGGCTCCTTCCGGGTTCGGGTGGGTCAGTGCTGCTCGGCAAAGTGGGCGTGGACGGCGTCGAGGAGGAGGCGGAGCCGGACGTACGTCACCGACGGCATGACGGGCGCGAAGGCCTCGTCGAGCTCGGCGGGCGAGCGGAACATGTACAGGACGCGCTGGAGCTGGCCTGCGAGGTCGGCGATTCTGCCGTGGCAGTCAGGGTGGTCCATGGATACCAGGTCACGTGCCTCGGCCTCCGGGTCACTCCCGTACCCACCGGTGGGCAGCTGTGACGCGAACTCGTTGACGACGTCGAAACGGGCCAGTGCCTCCCACTGAGAGAACGGGAGTTCGTCGTAGCCCGGAACGACACCGAACCAGGGGTCGCGGACGAGTTCCGCCAAGGAGCGCAGAAGGGCGTCGACAGGTTCGTCGCCGGCCGCCCGGGCGAGCCGATCACGGAACACGGCGGGCCGCGCGGCGAACCGCTCCGTGCCGTACTCGTCCGCCAGTCCGTCGAGGAGCGAGGCCACCGCGTCGAAGGGCATGACCCAGGCGATCGTGTGAGAGTCCTGCATCAGCCGGGAGAAGCGCTGGAGTTCGTCCTCCAAGGGGCGGCCCTCGGGTTCCGTGAGGTCACGGCGAGGGAGACGAGGCGGGCGAGCACTCCGCTGGTGAGGACGGCGTCAGTCGGTTCGGTCACCTGCAGCATGCTAGGAGCCGGCGGCGCGGGCAAGGCCAAGGCGAACCTGGGCACGCCCCCGTTGGCCTTCGGTTGACCGCAAATCCTCACCTACTTCCCGTCCGCGACAGGAGATGAGTCAAGCAACAGCCAAAGAAGCCCCGCACTCTTGCCGCGCGCACTCACGCGCGCTTCACTGTCGATCACCCCACAGGAGAGCCCCCGCCCCACGACATCGAAGGGTTTCCCTTGACTGCCGTACCCATACGCCTGAGTGCCCTCACAGCCGCGGCCTGCGCCCTCGTCCTCGGCACGGCCCTGCCGTCCTCGGCGATCAACTCGTACAACGCGACGCCGGCGCCCGAGCGCACCGAGGTGGGCGCCCTCGTCGCCACCTGGGACAACGACGACGACCCCACCACCCCGGACCGGGTCGACTGGGTCTGCTCCGGCACCATGATCGACGCGGACACCTTCCTGACCGCCGCGCATTGCACCACCGACTGGCCAGCGAACGTGAAGTTCTACGTCTCTCTCGACCAGGACGTGCAGGCGGGTCTCGACAAGGCCTCCGCCGAACACCCCGACGACCCGACCGCGGTGGCGAAGCGTGTCGCCGTGCAGGGCGCTGTCCACAACCATCCCGCGTACCCCGGCCCTGCATCGGATAATCACGACATATCCGTTGTGGAGTTGCCTGCCGCCCAGGTCAAGGCGCGCTGGGCGTTCACCCCAGCCACGCTCCCCAAAGCGGGAGCGCTCGACGCACTGGGCCCGCAAGGACTGCGCGCCACTCCGTTCTCCGTCACGGGGTACGGCACGCAGGAGGCCGTACGTGGCCCCGGCGGCCACACCCACCCCGGAGGCGGCGTCCGCATGAAGGCCCCCGTCACCTTCGACGCCCTCAACAACGCCTGGGCCCGCCTGGCAATGACCGCGCCCCAGGGCAACGGAGGGGCCTGCTACGGCGACTCGGGCGGCCCGAACTTCGCTACGCTCGGCGGCAAGCTCACCCTGGTCTCCACCACCATCACGGGTGACGGCCCGTGTTACGCGACGAACGTTTCCTACCGCCTGGACACGCCCGGCGCCCGCGCCTTCCTCTCCCCCTTCGCCAAGCTGCCGTAACCGGCACCCTCACCCTGCCGGGGGCGGGGACAGCCCGATCAGGTTCGACCACCGGCCCTCGTCGGGCCTGTCCGGCCCGCGGCACACGCATGCGCCCGTGAACCCGTGGGTCGCGGCTGGCCTCCACCCCGTGGAGCCGAGCTGCTGCCCGCACATATATTGGCGAGATGGACGAAGCGGAGGCGAGCGGTCAGGTGTGGAGGGACGAGGTCCGAGCGCGTCCGACAGCTGAGCAGGATCGGGATGCCCTTGCCCGGCGTGTCGAGGTGGACACGGACTCTTTCGAGGTTGAGCTGTACGAGCGCGCGGCGGATCCTCAGGTTCTTTCAATCGATCGCGCCCAGAGGTCGCAGGCTGGGCAGTACGCCAGGCATGTGCGGCGACTTCGAGAGCGTCAGCCTTGCCAAGGAAGTTGAGTAGCTTTCGGATCATCCTTAGCCGAGCACCGCTCGCCTATCCGGCGAGGGCGAGGTTATGCGTCCGGGCGATGCCGAGCATGGCGTGATGGACGCCGTCGCCTTTGAGGCGGCGTTCTCGGAGGATCTTCCAGGTCTTCATGCGGGCGAAGACGTGCTCGACGCGAGCCCGGACCTGCTTGTGGGACTTGTTGTGTTCCTCTTTCCAGTGCGGGAGTTCGATGTGGCCGCGCTTGCGTCGGTGCGGGATGACAAGTCGGTGCCAGGGTAGCCGCCGTCGGCGATCGTGAATGCCTTGCCGACGGCGGCCTCGGCGCCGGATTCCTCCCACGCCTTGCAGTCGTTGCGGTTCCTGGCGAGCGGCCGGCCGACCACGACGACCAGACGGGTGTCGGCGTCGATGACGACCTGGTGGTTGGTGGAATACCGGTAGTTCTTCGACCGCTCGGCGATGGTGTGGTCGCGGGTGGGGACCGGGGTGCCGCCCACGATGAACACGGTGTCCTTCGCGAATCGCTTGCGGGGCTGGAGCGCGAGCATCGGTCCAAGGTTGTGGATGATCCGGTCCGCCGCCGACTTCGAGATCCCGAACAGCGGGGCGAGCTGCCGCATGGTCAGGTTGGTTCGCCAGGAGGCGGTGACCAGCAGGGTCCGGTCTTCCAGCGGAAGGCTCCACGGCCGCCCCTTGCGGGCGGTGTCCGCACCTGCACGACGCAGCACTGTCACCAGCTTCCCGTCTCGATGTGGCTGGTGTGATCACGGCGTCGGACCCGTCGTGGATAGCCCCGTTCTCCGGGCTGAGCCCGCGCGCCTTATCTCGCCCATGCGGCCACTTCCGCTCAGGCCCGTGGTCGAGAATCCTGCCATGAGCGAAGGTGACCGCCACGAGGCATCCGCACGTACATTCCTTGCATGCGCAGCCGAGGTGGCTCGCCTGCTGGACCTTGCGGATGCGGCCGACGTGCCTGATGACCGACGTGCGCGGCACCTGGCCGGAGCCGCACGAAGGCCACTGCTGGAACGTGCCGCTCTGTCTGAGGAGTTCTTCGATCCACTGATGGCTGCTTGGCTGCGTAGGTCATCTCCAGGAACAGTTGTTTGCGGCTTCCAGGAACGCTTCACGATTGCCGACGTCCGGAATGCCGGCGAGAAATGGGAACACCCGCCACGGGAGCGTATAGTGCTGCTGACGTATGGGACCGGCACGATCGGCGGCCAGGACGCCGGCCGTGGTCCCCCTCGGTCAGCGGTTGTTGGGGCTCAGTAGCGTGGCGGCCGCAGCGACGAAGGCCACGGACGCTTCCTTGGCCGCATGCCGCCGGGCGTCCAGCTCCGTACGGCCGGTGGCTTTGCGCAGTGCGTACGTGGCATCTGCGGCCTGCTGGGCGGGGCCGGCCAGTTCAGGGACCAGGACCTGAAGGCGGATGTGGGGCGCTGTGATCGCCGCCCGAGTGTCGTGGGACCTCGTCTGGGCCTCCAGCTGATGCTCGGTGCCTGGCTCGGTCAGGGCCAGACGCTCCCGGTGGAACATCGCCGAGCGGTGCGCGTCCAGGGCGGCAGCGAAGTCGGTGATGGCGCCGAGCTGGTCCTGGCGGTGGCTGTCCGCGCGCTGCTCGGCGCGCGCGGTGCGCGCCGAACGGTGCTGGAGGAGTCCGGCGGTCAGGGCACCGGCGAGGGTGCCGAGTACGGCAACGATCGAAGGCCATATGAACATCAGGCGTTGGGTCCTTTCGGGTAGTCGGTTTCGGTGGTCAGGGCGGCGGACAGCAAGGTACGCGGCGGCCACTTCGGTGGCCGGGTTACGCCTGCGGCGCTCCGGACCTACCCCGGCGGTCAGTCTTCGCGGCTTGGGTCAGAGATAAGGCCGGGCCCATGATCACCTGCTCTGAGCCGACCAGCACACGGGACGGCTGGAAGCAATTAACGGCACGCTTCCAGAACTCAGCAACACGTTTCTTGTCGCTGGTGGACCGTTCCCAGCGGTGACCAACAAACGTTGCTGGCTCCCGGCGACAAAACCAGGCTGGGTCTGCTGGGCGCTCGTCGATACCCCGGAGTCCGCTGAGCGGCTGAGGAATGCTCTACTCTCCGCGATCCGCTGGCCCTTGGAGAAGGCTGGACTCGACGTCGAGCAGGTGCCGGCGGCGACTCCGACGCTGCGTTCGAAGCGCGGGAAGAGCTCGCGGCGCAGCTGCTCAGGAACCGTCGGTCCCCGCGCCGGGACCTGGACGGAACGCTGCGCGAGTACGCGGCCAGAGACGGTGTCGAGCTGCCTTCGAGCCGCTCGGTGCCGAATCTCTTCCACCGGGCGCTCACGGAACCGGGGGCCCGCATGATGGTCGGCGGGGTGACCGACGTGGGCTTCGGGGGCCTGATGGACTCGTGGGAAGCCACCTGGCCGGAGGGCAGGGAGACGATCGAGCGCATCCGGGAGGCCGAACTCGCCGGCGTCGACCTGATGGCACAGTCCCCGATGGCGGACGGGCTTCGCGGACTGATGCGATTGGTCGAGCAGACGGACGACCGGCTGCTGTGCGCGGCAGTCCGCGCCTGCACGAGGGCCTCCGGCACGCTCGCGGTGCTGTGGACGCGGGCCGTGGAGAACCTGGAGCTCGTGCATCACCTGATGGCAGACGTGATGTGGGACCAGTGGGTCCGGGTGGGCGGTCTCGCACCGAACGGAGCAGCCGGTGAGGCCGCGGTCGCCATCAGCACCGTGCAGTACCTGGCCGCTCACGTCTTCCAAATCTTCAGCTGGAAGAAGAACATCGTGAGTACCCTGCAACGTCACGGGTGTTCGCAGGCCTGCTCGGCAGAACGCTGGCCCCGTTCACCACGCTACTCACGCTTTGGCCGTCACTGCTCCTGTCGCTCGCCACCCTGGCAGTGCTCGCCGTCCGAAGCGCGCCCACGCGACCCGTCCCAGCGCCCCACTGCCATCGGCCTGTTGAACCTGCGCCAGCCACTCGGCGGCGCCTTCGACCCCGCCACCGCGGCTCTGGCCGTCTTCGATGCGCTCGTGAAGGAGCCTTTCGTCGCCGTCCTGCGCCGATTGATCGGCGATGGTCTCCAGGAAGGAAAGGAGAGCCGCGCAGTCGACGGTGAGAGGTCGTCACCGCCGACGTCCGGGTAATCGAGGAGTGGCTCCAACATGGTCGGGCGCGGCGAGACACGGCTCGGTCGCTTGACCGGTGCTCAGCTCCCACCCCGACACCATCCGCTGCGCGGTGCAGCCAAGTTGGGAGGTCGAGGCGACCACGGTCCCGGACTGCGCCCGGGCGCCTGCGGGCGGGGGCGCACAGCAGGCGTGCACGGTTGGGCTGGGCGAGCGCCGGGGGCTCGTCCGGTCCGCGCGCGCCCGCCGCTCAGGTGATTCCTGCCGCTCGCCATCGGCATGTGCACACGGCATGGGAAGGACCCCGGCAGAGCGAAAGCCACTCCGAGGGGATCTTCACCATGGCGCTGGTGGTCAGTTTCGTCGGGACGGATCCGATCCCGCAGTCGGGCGCGGGCAGCTCGTACCGGATCTGGCGGTACAAGGTCGAAGGCACGGGGGCGGAGATCCCCAACGGCCTGCGCATGGCCCTGGCGCTGCCGGCCGGCGTCCAGGTGGTGGACCCGAGCCTGTACGCGGACGTCACCGAGCTGAGCGGATCCTTCTTGTGGGACGACCCGGTGTCGGGCCTCCACTTCGTGGGGCGCGCGGCGACCTCGCCCGGCAACCTCACGATCTCCTTCGTCGCCCCGGCCCGGACCTCCACCGGTGAGATGCAGCTCTTCAAGTCGGCGTCCGGCGCGGGCTGGATCGCCGCGCCGTTCGCCACGGTCTCCGGCGGCACGGCGGGCCCGGCGCAGACCATGGTCATGCCGGCCCCAGGGGCGCCCGCGTACACCGGTCAGCCCGTGTACGACTTCGCGGGCACCCTTCCGTACGCCAGTGAGCTCCTCGGGGTGTACCAGCCGCTGGTGGGCTGGCTCGGCGCCCAGTCCTCCCTGTCGGCCGCAGCCGCGAACCCGGATTCGGCGTACGCGCGCCTCGTCCCGGACAGCTTCCGTGGGGACGTCGCGCGAAGCCTGAGCCACGAGGCCCTGGCCGCGCTCGCCGGGCGGTTCGCGGCGCAGGCGGCGGGCGGGCTCTCGCCGGTCGGACTGGTCAACCTCTACAGGGAGTACTTCTTCGAGTTCGACACCTTCCTCGGCGTACCGGCGGGGCACATCTGGGTCAGCCCCGGTGGCTCGGTGGAGGTGGTCGAGACGAGCACGCGCCGCACGCTCGTCGAGAAGACGGCCGAGGTCTCGGAGGAGGTCACCCGCAAGACGGAGGAGAGCCTGACCGAGCAGGACGACGTCGCGGATGCGGTCAAGGAGGAGAACGCGAGCGACACGAAGCTGGGCGTCAGCGCCACGGGCGGGGTGAACGCGAAGATCTACCACGCCGACGCCAGCCTGAGCTTCAGCACGCAGAACACCGCCAAACGCGGCTCGGAGGCCACGCACAAGCAGACACGCACGCAGACCGCCAAGGCGAGCAGCGAGATCAAACGGAACTTCAAGACCACCTTCAAGACGGTGACCGAGTCGACGGACACATCGAGCCGGCGGTACTTCCTGCAGAACAACACCACCGAACTCGTCAACTACGAGATGCGGCGCAAGATGCGCAAGGTCGGCGTGCAGCTCCAGCACGTGGGCACGCGGCTGTGCTGGCAGGTGTACCTCGGTGATCCGGGCTTCGACCTGGGGCTCGGGGACATGGTCCACGTGGTCGAGGCGCCCGACCTGACCGCCGTACCCAGGCCGGAGAAGTTGCCCGACCTGGAGGACAGGCTGATCCCCTTCCACTTCGACATCCCCTTCCTCCACAACGACGGACCGGACGACGAGGGCGAGCTGACGTACACCCCGAACCCCACCAACGCCTGCCGCGGCATCAACACCACGACCGCCGGCGTCGACGACACGGTGCAGTTCTGCTTCACCAAGCCGCTGCCCCCGCCCCCGGCGGACTACGAGCTCACGGGCATCGCCTCGATCGAACGGCACGGCGCCCGGGTGGAGTTCGCCCCCTTCGACTCCGCCGACCTGGTGCCCAACCCGGACACGACCACCACCCCGAACAAGCTCAAACTGCGGCTGACGTACGCGAACTGGCAGGGCAAGCCCTCCCTGCCCTTCGACGCGATGCTCACGTACAAGCCCACGGCTGCGGCGGTCGCCAAGCGCAAGCAGGCCAATGACGACGCGGAGGCCGCCTACCGCCGGCAGGTGGAGCGGCTCCAGCACGAGGCGTACGGCAAGGCGGTGCGCGAGCGGCTGCGGCTGGTCAGCCAGATGCGCTCCCGGCCCTCGGAGGACCTGCGCAGCGAGGAGCGCCGGTGGGTGTTCCGCAATCTGATCCGGAAGCTGCAGAACAGCGGGCACTATCCGGCGCCGCCGTCGGCCGGGATGCCCTCGAGCCTGCCGTACGTGGAGGCGGAGCAGATCCAGCGGTTCTTCGACGTGGACGAGATGCTGTACTTCGTGGCCCCCGACTTCTGGCGGCCGGGGCCGCTGGCACCCCCGCCCGTCACCCGGGACAGCGTCGGCAGGTATCCCGTACCGCCGGCGGAGGAGCCGCCCCCGGCGCCGGGCACCGTGGCCCTGCCGCTGGCCGGGCAGACGGTGGCGGGCTGGTACTCCCGCGCCGACGAGTACAAGGCGGCGGGCGGGCCCATCCCGCCGGTGTCCGAGTACCGGGTGGACTACCTGATCACCGAGCAGACCGATCCGGCGCCGCTCGGCAGCTCTCTGGGCTGGCTGATCCAGATCGACGCCGACCCGCGGCGCAACGAGTTCCTCAACGCGGCCTGGGTGAAGGCCGTCATGCCCGTCCGGCCGGGGCAGGAGGCCGCCGCGCTGGCCTGGCTGAAGGGGGTCGAGGGCGAGGCCGGGCTGGATGTCGCGTACACCCTCCAGGACGGGGACCCGGGCTCGTTCGGCGGGAAAAAGGTGGGCGAGGTGCTGGCCATGGTCGCGCAGGAGCTCAAGGAGTCGAACTCCGACCACCGCAAGACGGCGGCCTCGGAGAAGGTGTTCGAGAGCGGTTTCGACCCCCTGGAGGGCGGGTTCCGGCCCGCCGAGCCGTACCAGGTCTTCGACCAGTGGGTGGAGGTGCTGCCGACCGACCAGGTGGCGGCCGTAGCCGTGCGCTACGACCCCAAGACCGGCCAGCAGCTCTGACGTGCGCGTCACGGTCAACGTCGGCGACGTCAACGGCACCCCGCTGCACGGCGCGCACGTGACCCTCGTCTTCACGGCGCCGGGGCCGCTGCCGACGAGCCTCACCGTGCGGCCGGGACAGGCGGTGGACGTCACGCTCGCGAGGGACGAGATCGAGGTCACGGTCGTGATGGACGGGTTCGCGGCCGAACGGTTCGTGTTCGGGAGCGGGGGCGCCGGCTCGGGCTGGCAGTCGTCCAACCCTGCGGGGCAGGCCTTCCTGCTGGGCCCCGAACTCCACGTGAACACGGTGATCGGCACGGTCCGCCTGGCACCGACCGTGGCCGTGGACCCGAACCATCCTCTGCCGGGCAATCCGGGGGCCGCACTGGTCGACGACGTGGGCGAGCCCGACTGGATCTACCGCGGGGCCCGGCACAACCGGGAGACGATCCATCGCCTCGACGAACCGGTCTTCGGCGACCTCACCGCCATGGAGTGGCAGCGCTTCAAGCACTCCGTGATCCCCGTCGACCTGGCCAGCCGCGGCCGGTTCGTGCTCCTGGAGTACGGGGCCCAGCCCCAGACGGCCCCGGGCGGCGGGGGCGGCGGGACAGGAGGCGGTGGGGGCGGGGGCGCGCGGCTGCCGCGGTTCCTCACCGGCGCCTGGGTACCGTTCGCGCCTCTCGGCCCGGCCCCGGAGGTGGTCGTCTTCTACTCCCCGCCGACCTTCCCCGACCGCGGCTACCCACCGGACTCGTACCCCTTCCTGGGCGCCTACCCGTACGCCGTCACCGCGCCCCAGTCCCCGAAGACCGCGGAACAGCCGTACGTCGGCATCCTCGTCAACTACCTCCTCGTCGGCTACAAGATCGTCTATCAGATGCTGGCGGCCGGCCGGAACCCGGTGGTCATCATGCCCAGCCAGCCCAGCACCGACTGGGGCCCGCTGGACACCCAGCCCGGCCTGGCCCGCCTGATCAAGGAGGTGCTCCGCTTCCTGTACGCGCGCCAGCTCGTGGCCGCCCACAGCGCGCCGCAGGTGAAACTCCGCCTGCTGAACGGCCGTACGCACCTGTTCCCCTGGGACGGGCCGCGGGGCTCCGGGCGGCTGCCCGGGCGGTTCACCGCCACCGTCTCCGGCTTCAGCGCCGGGATCAACGCGGTGGTGAAGCTGTGCACCGCCGACCGGCTGGACGAGAAGCGCTACCCGCCGGAGCTGTTCCACGCACCCGCCGCGCACCTGACGAGCAACTGGCGGGAGTTGTGGGACATCGACGGCGTGGACAGCCAGGGCCGACAGCACATGGTCACCGCCTTCCGCGGCTGGCTCGCCGGGCCCGGCGCGGACCGGCGCAGCCTGCGCGCGTACCACTCCCAGGACACCTACTCCGGTCCGGAGAACGGCCTCGTCCCACGGGACCGCGTGGTCCGAAAGCCGTCCGCGCCCGTGAAGGGCGTGTACGTGGAGGAGGGCAGCACGGAGGACGGGCGCGTGACGTGGGTGCACTTCTCCAACCCGGCGCTGCTGGGGGACGTGAAGGCCCCCGGCCACCAGAAGACCATCCCGGAATTCGGCACCCTCGACGCGCACCACATGGTCCCGGCCATCGCCTTCGGACACGCGGCCCAGTTTCCGCTGCGCTGAGTGCCGGGCCGGATGGCCACCCCCGCCTCGGGTGGCCGCGTGAGGACGCCGGTATGACGATCTCCTGAACCTGGCCTCGTTCTTCGCATGCCACTGGCGGGCGTTCGCGCACCTCACCGGGTGCGCTCGGCGGCCGGCATCGGACCGCGGTGCGGGTCCGTCTGCTGGGTGCGGACAGGAGACCTGGAGGCCGACTCGTTCTGGCGCGACGTGATCCAGGCGATCGGCAGCGCGGTGCCCTGACCCGCACTTCATCGGCTACTCCCTGGTCCACCAGGCCCAAGTACGCGCCCGGGGCCGCGCTCGCGTCCGTCGGCGAGGAACTGCCCACGCCGACAGGCCTCCCCGAGCATCCACGCGCGACCGCCCGGCGCCGGCCGTGAAGGCCGTGCGCGTTCATCACCTCGCATCAGCATGCAGGGACGACGCACAGTGGGCGGGCTCTCGCTGGGCTACCAGGTGTCGCGCCGACGACGTGCTCGCTCGAGCTCGGCTACATCCGACATCCAGGGACCGTGCTGTTCGAGTGCGACACAGCCGCCGCGGACAAAGGCCTTCACCAGGTTTCGGTATCCGCCGATCCCGTCGACCAGTCTGTACTCGACCCGGTACTGCGGATCCGCCGCTCCCCTCCCCTCACGCAGCGTCGGATGCGGGCGGCGGAGTCCGCATAGAAGTGGAGGTGGATCCCCTCGCCCAGCTCCTCGTCCTCGATGGTGAACACTTCGTTGTCCGCGACGGAGCGGTCACCGACGAACTCCCAGAACTCCGCGTCCGCGGTACGGGGTCCGTCCTGACGCCACTTCTTCTCGACGCCCTTGTCGTCGGTGAACGACAAGGCCGTCTTCCCCGCGCTCTCTCCGGCGTCGGAGCGGTGGTCGGCAGCCTCCTCGTCGTCATCGACGGGTGCTTTCCTGGAGCGGTCCGCGGCCTCCGAGCACATCAGGAAGCTCACGGCGCGCACCGCGTCATCGACGAGCTCAGGGTGGCACGGCGTACGGCTGCTTCGACCGTCGCCTCCATCCGGTGCCAGTCACGCCTGTCCGTGGCGCGGCTTCCCCGTCGCGGATCGCGGCCGATCTGCATCCCGGCGCACGCCTGCTCCGCGGGGGCGACCACCCGCATGACCTGGGGCAGCAGCGCGGGGTCGACGGCGTCGGGTATTCGCCTCGGAACCGTCGCGCCGTGCACTTACCGGCCCGTGGACCTCAGAATCGCGGCGTCTAGTGGACCGAGCACTACTCCGCGCTCGGCGCGACGGCGGCCCGCGTGGTACTCCTGAGCTCGCTTCCCGTCTGGCGTCTCGGTCGCCCCGCCCAGTGCCGCACACACCTGACCGCGCTCAAGTAGACCGATGTCGGCCCCGTGGGCGACGAGCCGGCCCCAGTCCCACCGGACGCGCTGGAAGAGCGCGTCGATGTCCGCAGGCGCGGCAAGGAGGATCGGGTCCAGGAGCGCGACGACAGCATCCTCGTCGAGCCGGCCCCGGGTTCCGGCGGCGTCGCACAGCGGAAGGACCGCACTCCACAGCAGCAGGTGCCTGGCGAGGTCCTTCCGGATCACCGCCAGATGGGCCTCGCTGATCGAGAAGGTGAACACGCGAGGCTCGTGGTTGGTGTCAGCCCCTGCACCGAGCATCAGCTTCAGCTCGCCATCCTCGCGTATCACGCTCGGATCCAGCCGCTCATGGATCCGCAGCCGGCGGGACACCTCCATGATCGAGTGACCCTCGGCGCACTCCAGCACGATCCGCGACCTCTGAGCCAAAGCCTGAGCCGTCGTCCGGCGGCGTAACCAGCCCTCCAGCACAGCCCGCTGGGCATCAGCGACCGACAACAGCGGAATCTTGGGCCCCGGACGACTCATGCCCAACCAACGACTAATCTCCGACTCGAGCCACTAGGTCAAACCGTACATAACGACCGGCGGCTGCTCGCTCTGAGGGCGGGCTCAGCCCAGAGACCAAACCCGGAAAGGCAGCAACCATGGGCATCGCAAGAGCCGCTTACCTGCAGGTTCGGGGACTCATGAAAGAGTCCGACGGCAAGGCTCTGCAGAATCCCGCCCTGCAGGCCGAAGGCCGCAGGATGCGTGACGCGGGCCGAGCAACGCGCGCGGCTCCTGCCGCGACGCTTCCGCTACTGGTTCCCCTCCCCCACGCCCGGATTGACGGGTGGCCCGCCCACCCGTACCGATCGTCCTGCTCACTGCCGGCGGCGCATGGAACGGGCGACGGTGGTAAGTCGCCGGGTTATGAATCCCATGACGGGTCCAGAGCGGGATGAGCCCCACGGCCCCGGTTCCGGCTCATTCGTCGGTACCGGACCGTCCAAGCAGGTGGAGGAGCGGGCGCCGGACCGGCTTTCCGAGATGCCCCGTCGGTCCTGGAAAGCCGTGCTGCGCGGCACGCTGAAGGAATTCAAGGACGACGAGCTGACCGACCGCGCCGCGGCCCTGACGTACTACGGCATCCTGGCCATCTTCCCGGCTCTCCTGGCACTCGTGAGCATGCTGAGCATCGTGGGTGAGTCCGCCACCAGGGAGGTGTTGGACAACATTCAGAAACTCGCGCCCGGCCCCGCACGCGATGTGATCCCCGACGCGGTGCGACAACTTCAGGGCAACAGCGGCCTCGGCTCCGTCGCAGCCTTCGTCGGCCTGGCCCTGGCCGTCTGGTCCGCCTCCGGGTACATCGCCGCGTTCATCCGGGCCTCCAACGTCGTCTACGACATGCCCGAGGGCCGGCCCGTGTGGAAGCTCCTCCCGCTGCGCCTCGTCCTGACGGTAACCCTCATGATCCTTCTCGTAGCCAGCGCGCTGATCGTCGTGTTCACGGGCGGCCTGGCCCGGCAGGCGGGCGAGGCCATCGGCGTGGGGGACACGGCGATGATGATCTGGTCGATCGCAAAATGGCCGGCCCTCGTTCTCCTCGTCACGATCATGATCGCCCTCCTCTACTGGGCCGCGCCGAACACCAAAGGCCGCGGTCTCAGGTGGATCACCCCCGGCAGCTTCCTGGCGCTGATGCTCTGGATGATCGCCTCAGCGGGTTTCGCCCTCTACGTCGCCAACTTCGGCTCGTACAACAAGACGTACGGCACCCTGGCCGGAGTGATCATCTTCCTGGTGTGGCTGTGGATCACCAATCTGGCCACCCTCCTCGGTCTGGAGTTCGACGCCGAGTTGACGCGTCAGCGCGCCATCGCCGGAGGCAACCCCAAGGATGCGGAGCCGTACGTCGCGCCCCGGGACACCCGCACATGGACCGACGAGGACCGTCAACGCCTCGACTGAGCACACCGCGAACCGCTGCGGTCCCACGAATCGGTCGTGCTGGGCTTCCTCACGTCGACGCGAGACGGCCGGCCACGATTCGAGGCCGGTGAACTCGGCACGGGGGGGGAGTCGCGGATGCGCACGTGACTCCCACGGCACTCAAAGAAGGATGAGCAGGAGAAGGACCGTCACGGTGCCTGCTGTGGCCATGGTTCCCACCACGGCGAATACTGTGTGGACCGTTGCCGAGTCCCAGCCCTGGATCGCGAACCGGCGGGGATTGTTCTCGTCATAGAGGATCGTGACGGAGGCACCGACGCCGAAGCCGCGTGTGGTGGTGCCGCGGCCGAGCCTGGAGGAGTGCTCGCACTCGCGGCCGTCGCGGGTCGTCCAGGCCACGACCGGGTGGTAGTACTTGGCTCCGTCGTGGTCTCGCTTGGTTTCGTGACGGACCACTCTCCCCGCCGCGGTGATGCCTGTGCGACGGAGCGCGCCGGCCAGGCGGAGACCGTGCACGCCGATGCAGAGGAAGATCACGCCGATCACCAGCGGTATGAGGAAGAAGAGCCATTCGCGTTCCATGTGGTGTCCGACGCGCGGGTGCGGGGATCGGTTGCCCGCTGCTGGAGTGCTGTCCGTCTCGCGGTGACCTGCGGGGTCCGCGCGTACCGACGGTCCCGGAACGTCTCCGGAGGGGGACCGACGCGCACGGCCTGTGATCCAGCCTGGCCCCGGTCGAGGATTTCCCCGCGCCCCGTCGTACACGCCCTTGACACGCACGGATGCGTACCCGGGAGTCCCGGCCGAAGGTCGTCAGAGGGCCGAACAGCCGCCGGCCCAGGAAGCGGCCGAGCCGCGCTCGGGTGCGGAGAGTGTCGCGGGGTGTGTGCCGGGCGCAGGGACGCGGGCCGGAGCGGAGCCGACCTTGACGGCCACCGGCACGGGTCGCGATCCGGGGTGGCGAGGCAGATTTGGGCCGACTGCGCGTCGCGTGTTCTCCACGGCGGATAGCGGCATCAATGACGCGAACATGATCAACTAGGCTGCCGCAGTAGGGCGCAGCCGGGTTTGCTGCGCGTTTCGGATTGCGGGGGAGTTCAGCTGGCTATGCGTCATCTCGTCAACACCTTGGGCTCGGCAGCCTCGCGGGTCGGCGACCCGACTCGGCCCGACCGGATCGAGGATCCGGTCATCGCCCGTATGCAGAGTCTCCGCTCAGCTGTGGGGCTGACCGCGACGCTGTGGCTGCTCTTCGCCTACCCCATGCGTGTGGACCGTCAGAGCTTCTTGATGGGCAAGCTGCAGGAGTTGTTGATCGGCTGCGGCATTGCGCTGGCCGCTGTCGTCGTCGGAATTACAGCCTTCATCGCCTTGGCACGAGCTCCTTTGGGGCGCGGGTACGCCGCTCGCGTGGGTGGCCCTTTGACCGCGCTGGGTGCGATACCCATGGGAGTAGGTGCGGTCTGGCTGATGGTGGCGGCCCTGGGTGGTGACATTGTCGCGCCTGGGGACATCGGCCCGCACGACTTCACGTTCGGACTGTTCGGTACCGTCATCGGCACACTGATCACCGGTCTGGTGATCGGCGTGCTGTTCTTCGTGGCCGCGCTTGTCTGCGCCGTCGTTCTCGTTGCGGCCTTGCTGTTCACGCTCGCTGCGGCTGTGAAGGGGCTGAACTCATGTTTTCGTGCTGGGGATGTGCATGAGCTGTTGCCTGCCCTGGTCTCGCCTCTTCTGGTCTGGTCACTGTTCGCCCTGCAGCTTTTCGACGATGCGGATGTGGCTGCTCCTCCCCTCGTGATCTACGTCTTCTCGCTCGGCGGTCCTTTGTCGGTCACTCTGCTTTCGCTCTGGGAGGTGCGGCGCTTGCGTGTCCGCTACGGCGTGACGCTCCGGTCAGCTCTCGGTCGGTAACTTCAGTTCCGATCCCGGAAGGATGGGGCTTCAACACCGTTGCGCGGCAGGCGCGATGCCATGCGACGAAGGCACGGTCCGGGGGCCCGCTCCGAAGGGGCCATGCCTGCGGGATGGGGTTCTCCGGTACCGGGTGTGCGGGGCAGTGGTCCATGGGATCGGTTGTGATCCGGGAGGTTTCGCCCGGAATCGGGGCCTGGTGAGGGCTGTCCGGAGGGCGGACGGTCGGTTGTAGGGTGTCCGCCATGCCCTGCGTACTCGTGGTCGAAGACGACCCCAGCATCCGTGCCTCGCTGATGGAGATCCTCGCGGAGCACGGCCATGCGGTGCGCAGCACGGGCGATGGGTTCGGCGCGCTGCGCGAGGTCGCGCAGGGTTCGGTGGACGCGGTGGTGCTGGACCTCGGCCTGCCCGATCTGGACGGCGGCGACGCGCTGCGCATGATCCGCGGGATATCGAACGTGCCCGTGGTGGTCGCGACCGCCCGCGACGACGAGAGCGAGATCGTCAAGCTCCTGAACGCGGGCGCCGACGACTACCTCGTCAAGCCGTTCTCCGGGGCGCAGCTCCTGGCCCGGCTCTCGGCGGTGCTGCGGCGCACCGCGGTCCCCGCCGCGGTCGCCGGGCAGGCCCCACCCGTCGATCCGACGAGTCTGGTGACGGTCGGTGAGCTGACCGTGGATCCGCCGGCGCGTTCGGCTTATCTGGCGGGGCGTGAACTGGTCCTCACGCGCCGGGAGTTCGACCTGCTGGCCTTTCTTGCCCGGCACGCCGGCACGGTGGTCTCCCGGCATCGGCTGCTCGCGGAGGTCTGGCAGGAAGCCTACATCGAGGACCAGACCATCGACGTGCACGTGTCGGCGCTGCGTCGCAAGCTCGGCGAGCGGGCCTCGGCACCGCGGTATCTACGCACCGTGCGCGGGGTGGGCATCAAGCTGGTGGCGCCGCACTGAGGAGGGGCTCAGGAGGGAGTGCCGAAGTTCTGGGTCCACCAGGGGCCTCCGTCGGTGCTGACGCCGACGCCGATCTCGGTGAAGCCGCAGTTGAGGATGTTGGCCCGGTGGCCGGGGCTGTGCATCCAGGCGTCCATGACGGCGGCCGCGTCGGCCTGTCCCTTGGCTATGTTCTCGCCGGACCGTGACCAGGTGTATCCGGCCGCCTCGATGCGGTCCTGCGGCTGGGAGCCGTCGGTTCCCGTGTGGGAGAAGTTGCCGGTGGCGGCCATGTCGTCGCTGTACTTCTGCGCCGCCTCGGTGAGGTCCGCGTCGACCGTCAGGGCCTTGCAGCCGGCCGTGGCACGTTCGACGTTCACGAGGCGTACCACCTCCTCGGCCTCGCCGCCGCCCGCCGGGCGCGTACCGCTGTCGCGCTCGGTGGCCGGCGGCTTTACGGTGGCCGGGGGCGCGGGCCTGGGCTTCCGCGCGCTCTGGGACGCGGAAGGTCTGGCCGCCTTGGCGGTGGCCGATGGCGGTGGAGTGGCCGATGGGGTCGTCGGCGTGGCGGAGGGGGTCGTCAGGGTGGGCAGGGCGGCCGACGCGGACGTCGGTCCGGTCGGCGGTGCGGTGGTCGGCGTCGGGTCGGGCGAGTCGCCGCCCATGGCGACGGACTCGGCCTTGTCGTGCGCGGAGCCGACGAGTTCGGCGCCTGCCAGGCCGCCGGCGGCGACGGCCAGGATACTGAGGCCCGCCACGGTGGCTGTGACGCGCGGGTTACGCGGGGCGCGGTGTCCGCGACGTCCGTGGGCGGCTCGGGAGCTCATCTCGGTACTCCTCCAAGGGGTTCGGTTACGGGGTGGACCTGCGGGGTGACCGGCACGGGCCGGGCGCGGCGGCGCGGATCGGCCGACCCTGTCAGTACGGCCGGGTTCGTGCGGCGGAGAGGCGCCGCCGGTTGCCGTGACGGGAGCGTAGGCGTACTTGAGCTGCGAAAACGCCGTCTGAGGGATGCGCTCAGGAGGACCTAAGCATCAGCTCAGGTTCGGTCCCCGCCTGGGGGCCCGACCGAGGGGCGATATGCGGGGCGAACCTCGAGGCGGAATGCGGGGGCCCATGTCGCCCCGACCGCGTCCGCCACCTTTCCGTACGCCTCGGGGCGGAGGCGGGGCCCCGAGCCCGACCGGTCGCGGCCGGCCCGTCCGGGACGCGTGCGCCTCTCCGTGAGCGAGGGCGGGGTCCGTGGTGCGGTGGGCGTCGGCCACACTGATGCGGTGCCACGCCTCCTGCGCTATCTCCTCATATGGCTGTCGTGCACCGCAGCCAGCGTCACCGCGGTGATGCTCACGGTGTACTTCGTCATCGGCCTGACCCGACCGACCCCGCCCGCCGCGCGGTCGGTCCAGGCGGTGTACCCCTCTCCGTCCGTCCTCGTCGGGGTGCCGGCCTCGTCCGTCGCGACCACGCCGAAGGCGCCCCCCACCACGCCCACGTCCCCCTCGTCACCGCCGCCGACCACCCGTACGCCCTCGCCGTCGCCCTCGGACACGCGGGCGCCCGTCCCGCCCACGCCCCGGCCGTCGGCTTCGAAGTGCAGCGGCGGTCCCGGGTTGCACACGGTTCCCTCCGAGGGGGGGAAGGTCACCGTCCAGTACGGCCGCGACAGCGTGTGCTTCGTCTCGGCCGTTCCCGATCCGGGGTTCCGCACGAGCACCAATCAGAGCGATCCCGGCACGCTGGTGGTCGTCTTCACCAGCGACGACCACCGTTCGCAGATCACGGCGACCGTCGTACCGAGGGCGCAGGCCAGCGTGCGCGAGACCCGGCTGTAAGTCCTCGGGCCGACGCCGCGGTCGGCCGGAGAACCCGGAGAACCCCTGGTGGAGGGCGTGCGGTCGCGAACCTGAGCAGTTCCTTAAGCGTGCCTGATGGGTGGCATCAGGACGGTCCAGGACGCGTTTTCGGCACCTAGGCTCACGGTCGGTCAGGACGATCGCTCCGGCCCCGGCGGACACGACGCCGGGCCGCGTCCTGCGCCCGCTCCGGCATCGGCCGCCTCCAGGCCCCGGAGAGCTCACCGACTCAAGGGGTTGATCCGTCATGGCCGCACATCGGCGCAGACAGCGCACCGCCGGCATTCAGGGCCTCGTCCGCTTCTCGGCCGTCTCCCTCACGGTCGCCTCCGCCGCCGTCGCCACGGCCTGGGGAATGGGCGGCTCGAAGAACGACGCGGCGCAGAACGTGTCGGTGGCGGCGGCTCCGGACGCGCCCGCCGACCAAGGCACCGGCACACCGGTGCCCATGGAGGCGGCCGCCTCCCCCACCGGCGCCGCGACGTCGGTCCCGCCGAGCCCTTCCGCCTCCTCGCCCGTGGCCAAGCGTTCCGCGGCGACGACCAAGGCCGCCCCTCGCCCCGCCAGGACGACTGCGGCTCCCGCCCCGACCAAGCCCGCGGTGAAGAAGAGCGCGCCCGTCTCCGGCTCCTCGGGTTTCACCAGCGGCTACCCGACCGGTGCGGACGCCCGTGGGGCCGTCAAGGCCGCGGTCGCCGCCGCCAAGGCCGACGGCAAGAAGGTGCTGATCGACTTCGGCGCCAACTGGTGCGGCAACTGCAAGGCCGCCGACCGGGTGTTCGCCACGAGCGGCGTGGGGGCGGTCCTGGACGCCTCGTACCACGTGGTCAAGGTCGACATCGGCAGCCAGGACTCCTCGGCCTTCGACCTCCTGCGCGAATACTGCTCCGGCGAGGGCGCGTACAAGATGCCCGTCCTGGTCGTTCTCGACGGCAACGGCAAGGTGGTGACCGAGACGCACTCGACCGGCAACCCCGAGCTGACCGAGACCGGCCTCGGCGCGTTCCTGCGGAAGTGGGCCTGATGACGGCCCGCGGCCACAGACGCGGCGCGTCGGCGGCGGTCGCCCTGTTCCTCCTCGCCCTCACGGCCACCGCCTGCGGCGGGGGCGCCGTGGCGGGCGCGGACGGCGGCGTGCCGGGAGCGGGCACCGTCGAGACCGCGGCGGTGCTGCCGGTCGCCGAACGCCCCTCCGCGCCCGACACCTCCGGCCGGGACCTCACGGGCCGGGACCTGGCGCTGCGCTCGTACCGCGGCAAGGTCGTCGTCCTGAACGTGTGGGGCTCCTGGTGCGCTCCTTGTCGCGCCGAGGCCGCCGACCTGGAGGCGCTGCGCGGTGCGCAGGCGGCGCGCGGCGTGGAGCTCCTGGGCGTCAACGTCCGCGACCGTTCCACCGGGCCGGCCCGGGAGTTCGAGCGGACCTACGGGCTGCGGTACCCGAGCATCCACGATCCCGACGGAAAGCTGCTGCTGGCCTTCCCGCCCGCGCTGCTCAACCCGCAGGCCATCCCTTCCACGCTGGTCATCGACCGGCAGGGCCGGATCGCCGCCGCCGTCTCCGGTCCGGTCACCCGCGCGCGGCTGGAGCCCCTCGTGGACCGGGTCGCCGGCGAGGACTCATGACCGGCCCCACGTGGGCGGCGCTCGCCGCCGGGCCGGCCGCCGGCGCGGTGTCGGGCACCCTGCTCCTCGCCGTGCCGGTGGCCGTGGCCGCAGGCCTGGTGTCCTTCCTCTCTCCGTGCGTCCTCCCGCTCGTGCCGGGCTACCTGAGCTACGTCACCAGCCTGTCGGTGTCCGACCTCGCCGAGGCGGACGGCGGGCGGCGCGGACGGATGGTCGCCGGAGCGGCGCTGTTCGTCCTGGGTTTCAGCGGCGTCCTGGTGTCCGGGGGCGCCCTGTTCGGCTTCGTCGGGCGCAACCTGCTCGCCTACCAGGACGGCATCACGCTGGTCCTCGGCCTGTTCACCGTCGTCATGGGGCTCGCGTTCGCGGGCTGGCTGCCCGGCTTCACCCAGCGCGAGCTACGCAGCAGCCGCCGCCCCTCGTTCGGCCTGGCCGGTGCGCCCCTGCTGGGCGTCGTCTTCGGCGTGGGCTGGACCCCGTGCATCGGGCCGACCCTGGCCGCTGTGCAGGCCCTGGCCTGGAACGAGGCCAGCGCCGGGCGCGGCGCCCTCCTCATGGTCTGCTACTGCGTGGGGCTGGGCGCGCCCTTCCTCCTCACCGCACTCGCCTTCCAGCGCGCCCTGCGCGCCTTTCGATGGGTCAGGAACCACCACGGAACCGTCATGCGGGCCGGCGGCGCACTTCTGGTCCTCGTCGGCGTCCTGCTGATCACCGGACTGTGGACCGACCTGGTGTACGCGTTGCAGGTAAGGCTGCAGGGCACGACCGCGGCCCTGTGAGCACCGGTACCCGAGTGCCACCGCCACTCGTCGCCCGGGAGAGCCCGACTCCCGCTGCGCACCGTACGGCTGCACTCCCCCGCACGCAGGAGGGCCGGTCGCGCCTCCGGCGTGCGGCCCACCTCCCCGAAACACGAGAAAGACCCGGAAAGACGACATGAGACACCCCATGACCTCCCCCCGCCTTCCCCGCGCCGCGCGCACGCGCCTCGCCTGGGCCGGCGCCGCGCTGCTGGCCGCCGCCTCGCTGACCGGCTGCGGCGAGGAGTCCGTGCCGTCGCACGCCGCCGCCGTGACGCAGTTCAACGAGAACGGGGTCACCGTCCGGCTGAGCGTGGCCGACTGGAAGTCCGACGCGGGGACCCTGGTCGCCACGTTCACGCCCGACGAGGCCGGCTTCCACCTCTACAGCACCGCGCTCCCCGCCGAGGGCGTCGAAGGAGTGGGGCGGCCGACCGAGGTCCGTCCGGTCGGTTCGGTTGCCACCGCCGGTGAGATGACGGTGGACAAGCCGGTCAAGAGCATCAAGGTGCCGGGCGTGCGCGCCGCCGTACCGGTCTACCCCGACGGCGCCGTGACGGTGACGCTGCCGATCCGGGCGACCGCTCCGGGCGAGGCGAAGGTGCTGATCGGCTATGCGAGCTGCAGTTCGACCGAGGGGTGTACGATCCCGGTGGCCGACCGGGCGGTGTCCCTGCGGACCGGCGGGGACGGCCTGTCGTTCGGGACCTCCTGACGGCCCGTCGCCCCGGATGACGGGGCCGGTGACGGCACACACCACTCCCGGAGGACGTCGTACCGGGAGACCTCCGGCGGCCCGTCGCCCGGACCCAGATCCGGACCCGAATCCGCCGACCGTGGCGCTGCGCGCACGGCTACCCGTTGGAGCGCTGCACCCGTGAACCGAGGGCCCCGAAGACGCCGCGCCGAGCCCGGGGCCCCGCGGTGAGGCGCTCCCTGGCGGGGGTGGCCCTGGCCGTCACCTCCATGGTGGCGCTGTCGTTCCTGATCCCGCTGGGACTGCTGGTGATGTCGCTCGCCCGCGAGCAGAGCATCACGGCGGCCGAGCAGAGCGCGGCGGCGATGGCTCCGATATTGGCCCTCACCACGGACGCGGCCGAGCTGCGTGAGGCGGGGGCGGGGCTGCGCGCGGCCGAGCACATGGTCATCCATCTGCCGGACCACAGCACCGTCGGCGGCGCGGGGCACGCCCCGCCGGATCTGCTGGGCCGGGCCGAGGAGGAACGCGAGTCCATCTCCCGGGACGTGCCCGGCGGCTGGATCTACCTGCAGCCGGTGATCCTGCCCCAGGACCGGGTCGCGGTGGTGGAGAACTTCGTGCCCGACGACGACCTGACCCGTGGTGTCGTCCTGTCGTGGAGCGTCATGGCCGGTCTGGCGGTCATCCTGCTCGGCGGCTCCGTCCTGGTCGCCGACCGACTCGGCTCTGCCGTCGTCACGGCGGCGAAGCGGCTGGCCGAGGGGTCACGCCGGCTCGGCGCGGGCAACCTCGACACCCGCGTCCAGACGAAGGGGCCGCCGGAACTGAAGGAGGCGGGCACGGCCTTCAACACCATGGCCGACCGTATGACGGACCTGCTCGCCGTCGAACGGGAACTGGTCGCGGACCTGTCCCACCGGCTCCGTACCCCCCTGACCGCCCTGCACCTGGCGGTCGAGCGGATCGCGCCGAGCGCCGACACCGGACGCATCCAGACGGCCGTGGCCGAGCTGGAGCGGGAGCTCAACGCGATCATCGCCGAGGCTCGCACGCCGCTCGCCGTCGGCCCGATGGGCCGGGCGCTGCGGGGCGAGGAATCGCCCGACGGGCCGCGGGAGGGCAGGGATCGCTGCGAGGTCGCCGACGTCGTCCGTCGGCGCGCGGCCTTCTGGGCCGTGCTCGCGGGTCAGCAGGACCGTCCCTGCACACTGCAGATCACGGACGAGACGACCCCTGTCTGCCTCCCCGAAGCGGACATCACGGCCGTCGTGGACGCGCTCGTGGGCAACGTCTTCCGGTACACGTCCCGGGGCACCGCCCTGGAGGTCTCCGTGTGCCGTACCGCCCACACCGTGGAACTGACCGTTCACGACGCCGGCCCCGGCATCGCCGACCCGGACGGTGCCCTCGCCCGCGGCGGGAGTACGGGCTCCACCGGCCTCGGGCTCGACATCGCCCGGCGCGCGGCCCTCGCCGCCCGGGGCGCCGTACGCATCACGCGCGGTCCGCTGGGCGGTGCCCGCGTGGCGGTCACGTTCCAGTTGTCGACGGACCCGGCGCCGGGGCGTCCGCGCTCACGCCGCAGGGGTAGGAGGGCGGCCGCGGCTCGGACGGCGCCGGGCGCGGCGGGCGCGGCGGGCGCGGCGGGCGCGGCGGGCGGGCGAAACGCCCAAGGGCTATGACGAATACCCTTCTGCGTGCGAGTGGGAGCCGGGCGTGAGAAGAACCGTGGAGCGCATCTCCGCCGTCGCCCTGCCCGCCAACCCGACCGTCGGCCGCCCTGCCGCCGCTTCCCCAGGGCGAGCAGCGGGGGCGACCGCCCCGTTCTCCTCGGGCGTCTACTCCCCCGGGCGGCGTGTCCCGCGACGGCGCAGGCTACTCAGACTGTTCGAGTCGGCGTGGGATCTGTCCGGCCGAACAGGCCGGCGTGACCCGGCGGAAGCTGAGTGAGGATGCGGTGCAGCAGCGCGTCGTCGGCGACATCGGCCACGGCGCCGAGCACCGCTGTGACGGCTCGTCGGGCATCCACCGCGTCGATGCCGTCGCGAGCGGCCACTGCCTCGCCCTTGCCGACGTCCAGGCCGAGGAAGGCGCCGATGTCACTCGTGTCGATCACGTGCGTCCTCCGGTCGTCCCCGCCCGGCCGTCCCACGGCACCGATCGCCACATCCACATGACGAAGAGCCTCCCGACCTGTGGAAACGCCGGTGGTCATGCCCCTGATCAGCGGTCTGTCGATGCCTCCGGAGCCGGTGACACCACCCCCCAGGCCATGCGTTCGACAGGGGGAGAAAGTCATGCCAACTCCGGAGGCCGGGCGCCCCATTGCGGGGCAACCAAAACGGTAACGGGGGTTGCCGCCACCGGCGAGGCGGACATCCAGGGTGAGGCGGCGGGCGATCTTGCCGCTGTCACAACCGCCGATACCACCCCGAGGGATCGCACGAGAGGGGCGATGCGTACCAGGGCGGGTATCGGGGGGTCTTCCGGGCACACGAGAGGTCATGCACGGACAACATGCGCGTCCCAGCAGCAGCGTTCTGTTCGGCCCGACTCCCGAAGCCCGGACGTCGCCGCCCGGCCGCACCGGCGCCAAACACTCGCGCCGCAGCCGGCTCACCGGCCGCCTGCGCCGACGTATCCTCGCCTACCGGGCGATCGACTTCCTGTCCACGCACGTCCCGGACACGTCCGGGCCTGGCGAGGAATGCCTGCTCCTCGTCCACATCCGCCAGGTCGTCGGCCAGGTCCACTACCGGCTCTGCACCGATTGCGCCCAGGGTGTCATCACCGCCGTCGTCATCGACGAGCGCTTCCACAGCACGGGCCTAGGCACACGCGCACTCTCCCACCTGCGCTCCCGCCACCCGGGACTAGCCTGGCGCAGCACGCTGAGCAAGCGCACCACCCGTGATCTCCTGCGCCGGATGCGGATTCCCACGACCACCTCTGCCGCGCCGTGTCCCCACGCCCACGAGACAGCCTGCCCCCGGCCCCCTGCGGACTCGGCCGGCCACAGCGACACCACCCCGAACGGCAGAGGCACCGGATGGGCCATGGCGATCGTGCCGGCCGAGCCCCAGGGCCGGTCTCCGGATGGTGCGGCACGAGGACGATGAGGACGAGGTGGCCATCACGCTCACGCCCGTTGCCGGCTCCGTCAGTCCGGCTTGCGGTCGGTGTGGCCGTTCGGAGTGGTGGTCGAGATGAGGTGGTCGACGACGTCGGTGAGGCTGCCGCGGCGGCGGTGGGCGGTGCGCTGGGCGTCGGATCGGCTGCCGTGGGTACGTAGGCGTGACCAGAGGGTGTGGACGAGTTCGGTGTCGCCGTGTTGATGGAGCGCCATCCGGATGTGAGTGAGCAGCTGGCCCATCTGGGTAACGGTGGGGGTCA
This sequence comes from Streptomyces sp. NPDC022552, assembly GCF_055561875.1. NCBI lineage: Bacteria > Bacillati > Actinomycetota > Actinomycetes > Kitasatosporales > Streptomycetaceae > Streptomyces > Streptomyces sp. NPDC022552. The sequence goes on along the minus strand of NZ_JBVHGJ010000006.1, from coordinate 348,002 downwards.
GTCGGCCGGTGAACAGGTCGATGCCGTCGCCGGCGAGGCCGTCGCGGGCCGCGCGCCAGCAGGCGGCCCTGAGCATCTCGGGATGGGGGCGAGGCGCCGGTTCTCCGCCATGGATAGCCGTAAGGGCGGTGGCGGCCAGGGCTCTGACGAGGCCGGCGAGGAGGACGGTGTCGTCGGCGGTGGCGGTGGCGTCGGCGGCGCGGATCTCCAGGGTGGAGACGTGGTGTGAGGGCCTGATGTCCCAGTACAGGCCGCCCCGGTCCATGACGGCGCCTGTGGTGAGGAAGCCGGAGACGAGGTCCTCGAAATGGTTGGCGGACTCGAAGTAGGGCGGGGGTCCCGAGACCGGCCACCGTCCCCAGGTGGTCGTGCGCCAGCTGGCGTAGCCGGTGTCCCGCCCGGCCCAGTACGGGGAGTTGGCCGCGACGGCGATGAGGAGGGGGACCCACGGGCGGAGGTGGTTGCTGACCTCAAGTGCGGTGGCCAGGTCGGGGACGCCGACGTGGATGTGGCAGGCGCAGGCGACCTGCTCGTCGTCCAGCCCCCGGAACATGGCGGCGCTGCGGGTGTAGCGGGCCCCGTCGGTCAGGGGTGGCGGTCCGGGCGGAGCGAGGACGGGTGTTCCGGTGGAGACGATACGCAGGCCCTGCCGTGCCGCTGCGCGGGCGAGGGCTTCGCGGGCGGACCCGATCTGGTCGGCGAGGTCGGCGAGGTGGGTGTGGGGATCGGTGCGTGTCTCGACCTGGTAGCGCGTGAGTTCAGGTCCCACGTGGTCGCCGAGGTCGGGTGAGGCTTCGGCCACGACCTTTTCGGCGGCAGCACTCAACTCGCGTGATACGGGGTCGACCAGAAGGAACTCTTCTTCGACACCGACGGTCAGCGGCCCGCTCTCCTGGGAAATGGGGCGGCTTCGGCCTTGGCTTGCGGTGGAGGGTTGTGTGGTGGACGACGTGTGCCCTCTACTCGTCATGGTGACCATGCTGTCACGCGTGGTGAGCGTCGGGTCAGATGGCGAAGGCGTCGTTGCTCGCCCTCCTTGCTTCCCCCCGGCACCACATCGGGGAGGGCTGTCGCATACGGTTCTCAGGCCCGCACTCACGCCGAGGCCCCGACCTGGATCGCGAACCGGCGGTCCAGGAGATGAGGGGGAGGCGTGCACAGGGGCGCCCCGAACGGGGGCATGGCGTGCGGGCGCGGATACTCCGGTGCCCCGGCCACGCGCTTCTGTGTACCCTGCCGAGGAAGTCGCCTTCGTCTAGCGGCCAAGGACGACGTACACCGGCTTGCCGGATGCGTTACCCGGGTTCGACTCCTGGCGGCGACCGCTCCTCACTGCGGGCTGCGGGACAGGCGGGGGCAGGCCTCTGCGGTAGACGGAATCTGCCCGCAGGCTACCGACACCGGGGCCAAGCTCCAGCTCGGCCGGAACGCGACACGGCCTGATATCCGGCATCGCGCCGCGTTCTCGATGCCGCCGGCGCCCGCGACGCCGTCAGCGCGCTGCGCTGCGGCGTACCCATGGTGTGTGGTGTCGAGGGTGCTCGGCCGTCTGAGCTAGAGGATCGCCGCCGCCGCTGCCGCGGTCGACCACGGCAGCGGCAGCGGCAGGCAAGGTTGTTCTCGGTCCGTCCGAGGAGTCGCCGATCACCGGCTCAGGCATCAATGGGGGGATCAGGCGTACATCAGCCTGTCGGGGCGGACGCGGAGCCAGCTCATCGGCCGCTTCCTGTTCGACGTGTTCCCCGACAACCCCGGCGATCCCGCCGCGACCGGTATGCGCAACCTGTACGCCTCCCTGCGCCGCGTCGCAGCCAGCGGGGAGCCCGACACGATGGCGTTGCAGCGCTACGACGTGGAGGACTCCGTGCGGCCCGGGGTGTGGCAGGAGCGGTACTGGAGTCCGGTCAACGTCCCCGTCCTCGCCCCCGACGGCACGGTGGCCCTGGTGCTGCACCGGGTCGAAGAAGTCACCGAACTCATCCGCGCCCGCGCCGGGCGCCCGGAGGGGGCCGTGCCCGGGTCCTGGAGGCCGAGCTCTACACCCGCGCCCGGGAACTGCAGGAGGTCAACGAGCGCCTGCGCAAGGCCCACGCCCGCGAGCGCGAGGTCGCCCTCCACCTGCAGGAAGCGATGCTGTCGGCGCCCCGGCCGCTCGGCCAGCATCGCGCGGCCGTACGCTACCGGCCCGCCAAAGGAGCGCTGAACGTGTGCGGCGACTGGTACGACCTTGTCGACATGCCCGGCAGCAACCGGACCGCCGTCGCGGTCGGCGACGTCGTCGGCCACGGACTGCGCGCCGCCGGCGTCATGGGCCAGCTCCGCAGCGCCCTGTCGGCGGCCTCCCGTGTCGCCACCGGCCCGGCCCAGGCCCTCGACGTCCTCGGCCTGTACGCCCGCTCGGTCGAAGGTGCCGAATCCACCACCGCGGCGTCCGTCTTCGTCGACTGGAACGCCCGCACCCTCACCTACAGCAGCGCTGGCCACCCCCCGCCCGCCCTGTGTCGTCCCGACGGCACCGTCACCTTCCTGGACCAGGCTGCCGATCCACCGCTGGGCGCCAGCCCGGACCACGTTCCCCGGCCCCAGTCCCAGGCCGTGTTCACCGACGGCTGCGTCCTCCTCCTCTACACCGACGGGCTCGTCGAACGCCGCCACGAGGACATCGACACCGGCCTCGCGCGCCTCGCCGGCTCGGTCGCCCGCCACCACGCCACCGACCCCGACACCCTCGCCGACGCACTCCTGGGATACCTGATCCCCCCGGCGGGTCTCACCGACGACACCGCCCTCATCGTCATGCGGCTGTGACGACGCGCGCACCTGCACGAGGTGCGCAACGCCCGGGATCACTCCCACCGACACCGCACTACCGCTGCTCCCCAAGACCTATAAGGCTCTTGAGCTCAGGCAAACCGAAGGCTGATGGCATATCCGTCGGCCGGGGCTTCCCCTCGCCAGAGACGCCCGGCTCACGGCCGATGAGTTGCCGGCTCCCGGCCGGTCCAAGCTCGTGACACCCCAGGAGAGGACACCGCCATGTCGGAGCTTCTGATCGACTTCATCACCTCCGTCGACGGATACGCATCGGGAGAGGGATGGCCCGGGTTCTGGGGCCTCGAGGGTCCGGAGTACCTCGCATGGCTCGGCGAGCAACCCGAGTGCACGTATCTGATGGGAGCGAACACCTACCGTCTGATGTCCGGCTTCGCAGCAGGTGACGTCCCGAGCGGCCAGGACGAGTTCAGGCCCGAGGAAGAGGCGTCCGTCGACCAGCTCACGCAAGCGTCCAAGGTGGTGTTCTCCTCCTCACTCGAGGCGCCGCTGACGTGGGCCAATGCCACGCTCGTGCGCGACGACGCCGTCGAGGCGGTCCGCGCCATGAAATCGAGTGGCTCGGGGCTCCTCAGCACGATCGGCAGCCTCAGCCTGTGCCGGTCCCTGCTACGAGCCGGACTCGTCGACCGCTTCCGGGTCGTGATGTTCCCGGTGATCACCGGGGCCACGGGCGAAGAACGCATCTACGACGGCTATCCGGACGTTGCCCTGGAGATGATCGGGCACCGCACCTTCGACGGCCGCATCCAGCTGGTCGAGTACAGGCCCCGCGTGCTCGAGCACCCGCCGCTCGACGTCCCTGCGTGACGCCGCCCGCCGGCCGGCCTGGACGGATCAGACCGGCTGGCGGGCACGGAGCGAGCCTGAGCACCCCAGCGGCTCTCTCGGCTTCGGACTCGGTTGGCTCGATGCCCAGCAGCGTCACCGGAGGAGAGTCAGGAGGCCCGCATCCTCAGCTCAGTCGATCCAGTCTCGGAACCGGGCGCGTGATGGTCCGCACGCGCCGCTGGCCAGGGCCTTCTCGTAAGCCTGCCGGGTTGCGGCATCCACCTCTGCCGCCGAAGCGTTGAGGGGCACGTACGCCCCTGGGTAGACCGTGCATGCAGGATGGACCGGCTGGGCGGCGTACCACCCGAGGGCGGCCATTCCGGCCAGGACGGTGAGGGCGATGAGTCGGCGTCTGGATATGCGGAACAACGGGTTGATCACCCCTGGTTGGTACGGAGCGTGTCTGGGCCGGGCCGGAGGCCGGGGAATGCCCCGGGCTTGGCGCCCGGGCCTTCCCCATGGCGGGCCCCCTCCCGCGTGTCTGGCATCAGGGGCGTGGGATCCCGACCGAGGTCAGGGGCCTCGCGCTCCGGGCTGTGTGCCCGACGACTCAGACGCGGCTCCATTCGGCCGGTGGAGCTGAGGCTTCCTCTCCTACACCGTCCAGGGAGTCGACGCCTGACACGAGGTCATGCGCGTTGGTGCCGCTCTTCCTCAAGAGGCGCACGGCTCTCCCGCCCATCGGACGCCGAGTTCGCCTGACGGACGTCCCCCTCACCCTGTCTGGCGGCCAAGGCCCTCGCCAGCACCTTCGCCCGGTGGGGGTTCGACTCACCGAGGGCCTGCGCCACCTCCACTGCCTCGTCCAAGAGGGCCAGCCGTCGCTCGGGCAGGTCCCGTACCAGGGGCGACGCGCTCTCCTCCACCAGGACGTACGCCAGCTTGGACCCGCACACCTCCGGCTCGACCTGTGTCAGAAGGCGGTAGATCCACAGCCCTTCGGCACCGCGCACCACCTTCCGGTTGGCACTGAGCAGCTTGACCCTCGCCAGCACAACCATGTCCTGATCCATCGATCCCCTTCGTCTCCCACCCCCAGCCTGCGCATGTCACGGGGCGAGACTGCAAAGCGAAAACGTCGGCAACCGAGAAGGGTTGCCGACGGGTTGGCCGGGAGGTGGATGACGATGAGTCTGACGCGCGGCGCCGGGCGTCACAAGGCCGAACCGGCGTGCCGTACGTTCTACCGAAGCACCACCTGAACAGGCATGATGGACCTGACACTCACACAGATCCCGGCCGTCCCCCTGACGCAGACGCGCGACGGAATCCAGCGCATGAGTGCCCGTTCCTGATCGCGGACATGGGAGACGGCGTACCCCCCACTCCTCGTTCCGCCGCGCGTGCACCACCTCCGCGCCCCTCTCCGCATCGCGGTGCATGCCGAGCAACCGGTGGGCGGAGAGCATCGGTTACCTGTGCGTACCGCATGCGCGAGACGTGACAGCGGCGACTGTCCCGGCCCTCGCGGCGCGTGACAACGTCATTCCGTCACCGGCCGAGGGAGTGCGTTGTGAACAAGGGGTACGCGGTCTACTGCGACGCCGACCGTCATTTCTACGACGCGCCCCACCGTCTCGTCTTCGCCGACGGAGCCGGCGACTCCCTATACCCGGCCGCCACCCTGCCCGTCCCCGAGGGATGGACCAGCCATCGCACGGGTGACTGGCTCGCCCTGCGTCCGGTGGGCGGCACGCTCCCGTCGCAGGGTTGGAAGATCCATGTCTCGGCCTGTCTCGACAACGCGGAACGGGTCCTCGACAGGGTCCGGGAACACTGTCTGCGGCACGAGGTGGCGTTCAAGTTCGTGCCGAGCCGGTATCTGTTGCACCAGCGCAACGCCAAGTACGCGGACCGCGCGGCCAGCGGCAAGTTCATCACCGTCTACCCGGCCGACGACGAGCAGTGCGAGCGCCTGGCGACCGACCTGGCGCACCTGCTCGACGGTGAGCCCGGACCGTACATCCTCAGCGATCTGCGCTGGGGGCGGGGCCCCGTGCATCTGCGGTACGGCAGCTTCACGCGCCTCCACTGCTACGACGAGCACGGCGAGCTGCGGCCCGCCATGGAGGACGGCTCCGGCACCCTCGTACCCGATCAGCGCGGACCCGTCTTCCGTATACCCGGGTGGGTCACTCCCCCGCCGTTCCTGCGCCCGCACCTCGAGGCGCGAGCCGCCGTGACGGTCCAGGAGATGCCGTACGAGATCGAGAAGGCCCTGCACTTCTCCAACGGCGGGGGCGTGTACGAGGCGCGGCACCGCGAGACGGGGCGGCGGGTCGTGCTGAAGGAAGCACGTCCGCACGCCGGGCTGGCCGCCGACGGTGCCGACGCCGTCACCCGCCTGCACCGCGAACATACCGCGCTTGAGCAGCTGTCCGGACTCGCCTGTACACCGGAGGTCCTCGACAGCTTCACCATCGGCGACCACCACTTCCTGGTCCTCGAATTCGTGGAGGGCAGGCCGCTCAACACCTTCTTCGCCCGCAGGCATCCCCTGATGGAGGCCGAACCGCCGGCGGAGCGGCTCGCCGAGTACACGGAATGGGCCCTGCGGATCCACGGCCTCGTCGAGCAGGCCGTGGCCGAGGTGCACGCGCGGGGCATCGTCTTCAACGACCTGCACCTGTTCAACGTCATGGTCTCCGAGGACGAGACCTCAGTGGTGCTCCTGGACTTCGAGGCGGCCCAGCCAGCCGCGGAGGGCGGCCGGCAGACCGTCGCCAACCCCGCGTTCGTCGCACCGGCCGACCGGCGCGGCTTCGACGTGGACCGCTACGCTCTCGCCTGCCTGCGGATCGCGCTGTTCGTCCCGCTCACCAGCCTGCTCGCCGTGGACCGGGGGAAGGCGGCGCATCTGGCGGAGGTCGCGGCGGCGCGATTCCCCGTGCCCGGCGAGTTCCTGGACGCGGCGGTACGGGAGATCGTGCGGGAGCCGGCCGGCACTTCACCGCGCGCCACCGCGTCCGGCGGCCGTGCTCCGTTCCTGCCGGTCGAGCCCGGAGAGTGGCCGGGCAGCCGTGACGCGATGGTGCGCGCCATCCTGGCGTCGGCGACGCCCGACCGGGAGGATCGTTTCTTCCCCGGCGACATCGCTCAGTTCGCCACGGCCGGGGGCGGCATGTCCGTCGGCTACGGCACGGCGGGAGTCCTGCACGCCCTGCACGAGAGCGGGGCCGCGCGGATCCCGGCGGCGGAGGAACGGCTCTTGCGGTACGCCAAGCAGCCCGGGTCCGGCACGCCGCTCGGCTTCTACGACGGGCTGACCGGCGTCGCGTGGACCCTTCAGCGACTCGGGCACACCGCCTCCGCCCTCGAACTGGCCGAGTTGGTCATCGCGCAGGACCACGCCGCGCTCGCGCCCGATCTGCACGGCGGGACCGCCGGAATGGGTCTCGCCCTGGAAGCCCTCGCCGCCGCCACCGGCGAGTCCGGCCTGCACGCGGCGGCGCTGAGGTGCGCCGAACTGGCGGCCCGCCCGCTCGCCACGTCCCCGCGGCCCGCAGGGCCAGGGGTCGGGGGCCGGGTACGGACCGGGCTGCTCCACGGTGCGGCCGGCCGGGCCCTGCTCTTCGTACGGCTCTACGAACGCACCGGGGACTCCGCGCTTCTCGACCTCGCCGCCGAAGCGCTCCACGACGATCTCACCCGCTGCGTGCGCGGCGCCTCCGGCACACTTCAGGTCGACGAGGGCTGGCGCACGATGCCGTACCTCGGTGCCGGGAGCGTGGGCATCGGCATGGTGATCGACGACTTCCTCCTCCACCGCCACGACGAGGCCCTCGACCGTGCCCGGTACGAGATCGTGCAGGCGGCGCAGGCCACGTTCTACGCCCAGCCGGGCCTCTTCCGCGGTGTCGCGGGCATGGTCCTGCACCTCGCCCGCACGAACGCCGGCGGGCCCGGCACGGGGCCCGAGGACGTACGCCGTCAGGTCGGCTGCCTGTCCTGGCACGCGATGTCCTACGCGGGCCATCTCGCCTTCCCCGGCGAACAGATGATGCGGCTCTCGATGGACCTCGCCACCGGCACGGCGGGCGTCCTGCTGGCCCTCTCGGCAGCTCTGGGCGACCGCCCGGCACACCTGCCGTTCCTCCCGCCGCTCCGGCGGCCCCAAGAACCGGCCCCGCTCCGGGGTCGCACGGCACCACCGTCCCCACACGAAAGGAAACGATCATGAACCTGTTCGACCTGCAGTCGCTGGAGACCCCCAAGGACGAGGCCATCGGCGACGTCGAGACCGGCAGCCGCGCGAGCCTGCTCCTCTGCGGCGACAGCAGCCTCAGCGTGACCACCTGTAACTGAGTCCATCCGGCTCCGCGAACGGTGCGTAGAGGCGCCGGCGCGTAGTCACGGTGCCCCGGGAGCCGAGCTCCCGGGGCACCGGCCATCGAGCACCGGGCACCGGGCACCGGGCACCGGGCACCGGGCACCGGGCACCGGGCACCGGGCACCGGGGCGAGCGTCGCGGGTGCCCGCCGCGCCCGTCAGGAGAAAGGGGCATCGGATGGCTTCTCGGACCGGGGCCGACCGGCTGCTGCGCGGCGCTGTACGACACACCGCCGGCCCTACCGCGCTGCTGCTCGCCTGCTCGGTCGCCGGCGCCGCCTGCGCGCTCGCCGTCCCCGCAGTCACCGGCCACACGCTGGACCTGCTACTGCACCGACACCCCGCCGCGGGGACCTGGTTGACCTGGGCCGCCGTATTGCTCGCCGCGGAGGTCCTGATGGAGACCGCCACCGTCCTGCTGACGCAACTGACCACCGCCCGCGCCACCGCCTGGGTCCGCCTCCGCGCGTCGACCGGGCTGTCGGCCACCACCCCTCACCGAGCCGAGCCCCACTCCGGCGGTGACGTCGCCGCCCGGCTGTGCGTGAACGCCACGGACAGCGGCGCCGCACCGGCGGCCCTCGCGACCTCGGTGTCCTCCGTCCTCGTCCCGGCCGGCGCGCTCGTCGCGCTGGCCCTGATCGACCCCTGGACCGCGGCCGTCTTCGCGGCGGTCCTGCCGCTGCTCCTCATGGTGCTGCGGACCTTCGCGCAGCAGTCGTCCGACTCCGTCGGCCGGTACCAGCACGCACAGGGCGCCGTCGCCGCCCGGCTGACCGAGGCGCTGCGCGGTGCGCGGACCATCGCCGCCGCGCAGACGGCACGCCGCGAGGAGGAACGCATCCTCGCCTCGCTGGAGGACATGACGCGGTACGGCACCCGGTTGTGGCTCGTCCACGGCCGCGCCGTGGCCCGCAGCGGCGTGCTGCTGCCGTTGTTCACCACGGCCGTCGTCGCGGTGGCGGGGACGAGACTGGCCGCCGGGGAGCTCAGCGTCGGCGACCTGCTCGCCACCTCGCGGTACGCCGCCCTCGCCGCCGGGATCGGATCCATCGCGGCGCCGCTCGGCACACTGGTCCGGGCCCGCACGGCGGGCCGCCGCACCGCCGCACTGGCCGATCTCCCTCCCATGACCCACGGCTCCGCGGTCCTGCCGCCCGACGGGCCCGGTGACCTGGAGCTGAGGAGGGTACGGGTGGTGCGCGACGGCGTCCCGCTGCTCACGGACGTGACGCTCGCGATCGACGGCGGTTCGACGGTCGCAGTCGTGGGCCGCTCCGGCGCCGGCAAGTCCACTCTGGCCGCCGTCGCAGGCCGGCTGACCGACCCTGACGAAGGGCGCGTCCTCCTGGACGGCGTCGACCTGGCCGAACTGACCCGCGCGGAGCTGCGTTCGGCGACCTCCTACGCCTTCGCCCGCCCCGCTTTCGACAGCGACGCCACGCCCACGGTTCGCAGCGCGATCGCCTCGGGGCGGATCGGGGCCGTCGGGGAGCCGGCTGAGGGTGGCGGTGGGGGTGCGGGTGGGGGTAGCGGTGCCGTGAGTGCCGTGGAGACGGGTCGTCGTGCCGTGAGCGCCGCGGCTCCTCGTACCGCCGAAGCCCTGGCGGTGCGGGACGCCGCGAGGGCCGCGAGCGCCGACGCGTTCATCCGCCTCCTGCCACAGGGATACGACACACCTCTGGACGACGCGCCTCTCTCCGGCGGGGAACGTCAACGCCTCGGCCTGGCACGGGCGTTCCTCGGGGCCGGGCGGCTGATGATCCTGGACGACGCGACGTCGAGCCTGGACACGGCGACGGAACGGCAGGTGGAGCTCGCCCTCTCCTCGTCGCTGCGGCCGTGCACCAAGCTCGTCGTGGCCCACCGGGTCTCCACGGCGGCCCGCGCGGACAAGGTGGTCTGGCTGGAGGCGGGACGGGTACGGGGGTTCGGACCGCACCGCCTGCTGTGGGAGGACCCGGACTACCGTGCGGTGTTCCTGGCCGAGCCGGCCACGGCGTCGGCGGCGACCGTCGCCCCGGTGGAGGCCCTCGCCCCGGTGGAGGCCGTCGCCCCGGCCGAAGCCGTCGTCTCGGCGAGGGCCGCGGGCGCGGCAGTTGACCCGGGAGTCGTGGCCGCGCGGGACGACCGCCGGGCCGGGCGGCCCGTCCGCGACGAGCTCGGGAGCGACGCGTGACGTCGGCGGCGGACAGGGGCCGGACGACGGGCCCGGAGCAACGGTCGCCCCTAGGTGACCCTGCCCCCGCCGCCGAGCGGACGTCACGGCGCGTTCTGGCGTCGGGACGGACGTTCCTCGGGCGCCGCAAGGGGGTGTTGGCCAGGCTGGCGGCCTGGTCCGCGGCCGAGTCGGCGCAGACGTTCCTCGGCGGCTACTGCATGGCCCGGGCGCTGGACGACGGATTCCTGCGGAGGAACACCCCGGCGGGACTGCTCTGGCTCGCGGGGGCCGCCGTGGTCATCGTCCTCGGCGCGCCGGTCGTCCGGGGCGTCTTCACCCAACTCCCTTACCTCACCGAACCGTTGCGCGATCACCTGGTACGCCGGTCGGTCGTGCGGGCGCTGCGCGCGGCCACGGCCGGGCGCGGAACCGTGGACACGACCACCGTCTCCCGGCTGACGAGCCAGACGGAGATCGCGCGGGACAGCTTCGCCGGGCTGGTGCTCGCGGCCCGCTCCTTCGTCTTCGTCGCCGTCGGGGCCCTGATCGGCCTGATGTCCCTCGCGCCGCAGTTCCTCCTCGTCGTGTGCCCGCCCCTTGTCCTGGGCATCGCCCTGTTCACCGCCTCCCTGCGGCCCATGGCACGGGCCCAGCACCGCTACCTCGACGCGGACGAGGCCGTCGGTCGGCGCGCGGAGGTCACGCGGACCGCCCTGCGCGACGTAGTCGCCTGCGGTTCCCACGAACCGACCGCCGACCGCAACGGCCGGGCGATCGAGGAGGCCGCCGCCGCGCAGCGCGCCCTGGCCCGCTGGGCGGCGGTCCGCACGCTGTCCGTGGCGACGGCAGGCCAGGTGCCCGTGTTCCTGCTCCTGGCGGCGACCCCGTGGCTGCTCGGCCAAGGCGTCACAGCGGGCGCTCTGGTCGGCGCGCTCACCTACATCCTCCAGGCACTGCTGCCGGCCCTCCACACGCTCATGACCGTTCTGGGCGCCGCAGGGGCGCGGCTCTTCGTCATTCTCGACCGGCTCACCGGGCAGCCGGTCCCCGGCCCCGCGGCCCACTCCGGCCGGCAGCCCACCCCTGACCCGCCCTCCGCCACCGCACCCCGCGAGTACGTGCGCCCCGCGGCGGCAGGGACGACGGCCGCGCTGGAGCTGCGCCGGGTCCGGGTGGCATACGGACCGGGTGCCCGTGCCGTCCTCGACGACCTGGACCTGACCGTCGAGGACGGGGAGCACATCGCCGTCGTCGGCCCGAGCGGCATCGGCAAGTCGACCCTCCTCCAGGTCGCGGCGGGCCTGCTGACGCCGGACCGGGGCGAAGCGCTCCTCTCCGGCCGCCCCGCCGGCCGCCACCCGTCGCCCGAACTCACCTCCCTGCGCACCCTGATCCCCCAGGAGGCGTACGTCTTCAGCGGCACCCTGCGGGACAACCTCCGCTATCTACGGCCCGACGCCCGTCAGTCCGACGTCGACGACTCCGTACGGGCCCTCTCGCTCGAACCGCTCGTCGAACGCGTCGGCGGGCTCGACCGTCCGGTGCGGCCTGACGTGCTCTCGCTCGGCGAGCGCCAGCTGATCGCCCTCGCGCGCGCACACCTCTCCCCCGCTCCGCTGATGCTTCTCGACGAGGCCACCTGCCACATCGACCCCGTGGCCGAGGCCCGGGCCGAACACGCCCTGCGCGCCCGGCCCGGAACCCTGGTCGTCGTCGCCCACCGGCTGTCGTCCGCGTTGCGTGCGGACCGGATCCTCGTCCTCGACGGCACCCGCGCCCGGTGCGGCACGCACGAGGAGCTGCTCGTACGGTCGGCGCTCTATCGCGATCTGGTGGGGCACTGGAACGACATCCAGCGCTGAAGGAGGGGCCGCACCCGCGGAGACGTCACGCGGACAGTCAGGCCCGACCAGCGGCGGTCCGGTCCGACCGCCGACCGTCAGGCCCGATCGGCGGCCCTCAGGCCCGATCGGCGGCCGTCAGGCCCGATCGGCGGCCGTCAGGTCCACCCGGCTCCCTGGGCTATCCGGATGGCGTCCACCCGGTTGCGTGCGCCGACCTTGCGGATGACGCTCGCCATGTAGTTCCGTACGGTCCCCTTGGAGAGGTGCAGCGTCGCGGCGATCTCGCCGACGGGGGCTCCCTTGGCTGCGAGCGAGAGCACGCTCAACTCACGTCGGGTGAGGGGCATCTCCGCCGCCTGGAGGAAGCCGAGGGCGAGCGTGTCGTCGAGGAAGCGCTCTCCGGCGGCCACCCGGTGGAGGGCCTGGAGTAATCGGATCTTCGATCCGTTCTTGTCGACGAAGCCGGTCGCCCCTGCCGCGTGCGCCCGGCGCAGCACTCCGGGCCGGTGGGCGGGGATCAGCGCCAGAAGGGCCGATCCGCCCGCCTCCGGTGACGCCGCCACCGATGTGCTCGGCGTGTCGGGCTCCGCCTCTGGAGGCGGCAGACACTCGGCATCGGCGACGTACACGTCCGGTGCCGGCGCGCCGGCCGCCGGCCCCTGCGGCCATTGCGAGGCCGCGGAGACGACCGAGACCTCGGCGTCCGACCGCAGCAGTTCCACCAGCGCGGCACGCAGCAGCTGTGCCTCGTACACGACCGTGACTCTGATCATTCCCACCCCTTCGGTCTGCGTCACGCCCCTGGGGCGTGACGCGATCAGCCCCTCACCCCTCTGCCCCTGTCTCCCGCGCGGGAACGCGACATCGGGCGCACAGGGGGCGCACGTCGGGGCGCTGGGGCCGAATCCGTTCCCTGCGTACGAACGGTGCCCAGGCCGACCGGGTGGAGGCCGCACGGCGCCCATCGGGAATGTCCAGATCCGGTCGCACCCGCCTGGGCGATCGTGCTGATGCGGCGGGTGGAGCTTTGGGCTCGGCGGAGGATTCGCCAGGAGCTGGGCGAAGGCACGTTCGCCCGGAGTTCACAGTCGAGCGTGGTCGCGGTTGAACTGCTGGTAGCGCTCGGGCTGGTCGCGGTGGTGGTAGTACGGGGTGCGGAACGTGGCGCCCGGCGCCGTGCTCACCACGCTGCGTGCCGCGTCTCCGCGGCTGGTCGGCTACGTGGAGCGGATCCTGGCAGGCGACGACATCGAGCCGAAGCGGATTCGCAAGGCAGCCGTCTCGGTCGCCAGCTACCTCCTGCGCGCCACCGGCCGATCGACATCGTTCGGCCTGCTCGCCGGGGTCGCCCTGGCCAGAGTCGGACCCTCCGCTGCCACGATCGGCACCGCCCATCAGGCTGCCGCTCACGCCGACACGTCGTGGGTTGCCCACGTGAGACGGGACCTCGAAGGCCGCGCCGACGTGCTTCCGTTCCTCAGGATCCACGTCAGTACTCTGGCCTTCCGGAGCGGCGACACCCTCAACCTGACCCAGTCAAGGGGCCGCATCGCCAGCGCTTTCATCAGCGGGCCGCTGGCCCTCGTCCTGCGGGCCGCGGAGGCGCCAACTACCGGCCGAAGGATTCTGCAGCTCCTCACTCAAGCAGGCGGGACCCGCGAGCAAGCCCATCGTCTGATCAGCCAGGCCCTCGCCGACGGATACCTGACCAGCAGCCTGATGGCTCCGATGACGGGAGTCGATCCCGTCGGCCACATCGTGCGCACCCTCGAGCCCACGCGCAGGAGATCATGTGCACGATGAGCGAGCACAGGGTCCGGCGCCTGCCGGTCATCGACGGCCACCGCCTGGTCGGCGTCGTGGCCCGAGCCGATGTCGTCGGCGCGCTGTGCGACCCCCAAGTCGGAGACCTTCTTCAGGCCCTCTCCACCGACTGACCGTCCGCCGGTTGGGCCGCCGGTCCGTCCGCCCCTGAGGCTCCCGTCATGCGGGGAGCCTCAGCGTTTGTACATGGGAGCCGAAGGCCTCGGCCAGTACGGTCAGTGCCCGAGGGCGTTCTTGAGCTGCTGCTTGGTCATCGTCGACCGGCCGTCGATGCCGCGCTTCTTGGCCTCTTGGTACAGCTCGTCCTTGGTCCGCACGGACGAGGAGCCGCCGCCCGACTTCTGACCGCCGCGCTCTGAAGCGGACTTGCCCTGGGTGGAACTGCGGCTGGCTGACTTACTCTCCCCCGCGCGCGCACGCTCCTTGTTGACGGTGCGGGAAGCCATCTCCTTCGCACGGTCCTCGGACATGCCGCGTTTCTCACCGGATTCCTTGATCCGCTTGTACTGACGCTCACGCTTCGGACTTGAACCTCTGGGCATGGCGCATCCCTTTCTCGACGGTGTCGGGGTCACTGCCATGCTCGACGGAGCCAGAGCAGTTCGCATCTGCGGCAGGTACCTCCGAAGCTGGCAAACGGAGCGACCGGGTCGGCAGCTCCGACAAGACGGACTCGATGCCGGCTACGGCCACTCCATCCCGCCGCAGTACGTCTGGGTGCGGCTCGCTCCCGAAAGGCGTGCCATGCCCCATCCGCTTTGCACGAAGCCTGGGCTACGGAGTGCTCGCCATGCTGGGGCGGGGGTCGGCGAACAGTTCAAGCAGGCCGGCGATCTCCCGGCCCGCTTCGGCCGGATGCCGGAACGGGGCGCCGGGGACGAGGGTGTAGCGGTTGCGCCTCCCGGTGCGGGCCCGCGTGATGTACCCGGCTGCCTCAAGGTCGGCCACGATCGCCTGTACGGTGCGCTCGGTCACCCCGCAGCTCGCTGCGACATCCCGTAGCCGCACGCCGGGATCGCGGGAGAGCGCCAGCAGCACACGGGCGTGATTGGTGAGGAACGTCCACTCCGAGTGTCCCTTGGGTGTCATCCCCTCATCATGCCCCCGGACTCTCAAAATGCGAAGAAGAGTTCATGTAACTGTTGACGTATGACTGAGGCGCGAAGACACTCGATACAGGTCCCACTTCGCGCTTCCGGAGGTGTTGGAGATGACGCTGCTCCACGACCCCGCCCGCCCAGCGGCCCCTCACACGGACGGTGAATATCGCATGGAAGTGTCCGTGACGTCGGCCGAGTCCGGTGTGCTGGTTACGGTCCGTGGAGAGATCGACCTCGACACCGTCGCGGACCTGAGAACGACTCTCCTGCACGCTCTGACCGATTACGACGAGGCCCGGACCGGGGTAATGCTCGACCTGTCGGAAGTCTCCTTCTGCGATTCCATGGCCCTCAACACGCTGCTCCGCGCACGCCAGCACGCCCTCGACGCAAGCCGGACCCTCACCATCGCAGCCGCCAGCCCCGCAGTGACCCGGCTCCTGCAGATCACCGGGGCAGCCCCACTCTTCCGACCCTAGAACGGTGGGGTCTTGGTCGATCATCGTCCCCACGTTCGAGGACGGTGTCCCGCATCTCAAGCTTGTGAGCGATCTCGATGTGTCCAGCCGCGTTGCGGCCGCCCTGGATCGAGCTGCTGCTGTTCATCCATGGCCGTCACGCAGCACGTGCGGGTGCTGATTCCCTCAGCCGGCCCCTCCCCTGCGTCGTCACCGCACTCGGCTCGGTGCTCCTGTTCACCGGTTCGGGCCAGACGAGCGCGGCCGAGGAGCAGCCATCCGCTCCCGAACTGCCGCGCTGGACCGCCCACCGCCGACAGCAGGCTGCTCGCACCCGGCGTGGAGTACTTCCGCTACAAGGAGACGTCCCCGATCTCACAGCGCACGTACCCGCGTGAGCTGAACATCGTCCGGATCGCCCCCGCCGTGGGCGCCCTGCGGATCGAGAGACGTTCGGCAGGCAGGCCGGAACCAGCGAGACCGTCCGGGAGATGGTGGACACCATGCCCGAGCGCCCCCACGTGGCGATCAACGGCAGCTACTTCATGAACGAGGGCACCCCCGAACCCACGAACGCCGTACCGGAGACCATCCAGACCTTCGGCGCAACGGTCCGCGACGGGGAGGTGATGGGAGCCTCCTGCCTACTGGGCAAGAACCGCCACAGCGTGGTGCTCCAGTGCGGCGTTCCGTACGTGACCAAGCTGGAGACGGACATCACCGTGACCAGCAGCCTGACGGTGGAACAGGTCAGGCCGTACGGCCAGGTCACCCAGTGGTACGGACACCATCGCGCTGCCCGGAGGTCGCACCGCCCTCGTAGTGGACGCCGTCGCGGGAAAGAACAGCCACGCCACCGCTGTCATGGGCCAACTACGCACGGCCATCCACTCCTTGGCCGGATTCGATCTCGGCCCTGACGAGCTCCTCGCGCGCGGCGTTGCTGGCGGAGGAACGCGCCCCCCTGCGGGGTCGCCGGCTCCCGCGACTGCGCAGGGGCCCTCGATCGGGTCGTAGACGGCGCAGGGCGCACACGGGCGTAGCGTCCTCCTGCTGGCCCACACCCACGCCGATCCGGCCGACCGCGTGGCCACGTGGCGGCTCGGCCACACCCCCACGTCGGTCGCCACCGCCCGGCGTCAGGCCCGCGAGCAGACCGCCCGCTGGGGCGTCCCGCAGGAGACGGCCTTCCACACCGAGCTGAGCTCCAGCGAACTCGTCGCCAACGCCATTCGCTACGGCAGCCCACCGCTGGAACTCCGCCTCACCAACGACCACACGCTCACCCGGCGGCCGTCTCCAGGTCGGGGCAGCGGGCCAGACCATCCTTCAGCCCATGCAGTAGTCCCGCTCAGCGTGATGGGGTGTCGGCTGAGCCAGCCGGTCGCCTGGCGCCATGCTCCGCGCCCACCTCGCCACCCTCCGCGGCCTCCGGCCGGCACCCCACCCCGGCCACCGTCGGTGACGCGCCCCGGCTGAGCCGTGAACTGGAGTGGCCTTGTCCGGGCGCCCTGGGCACGCCGCCTTGTCGGTGGGCTGCGTCGCCCGCGCGGGCAGCGCGTCGGTGCCGGAGGCATGAGCGGCTTCTTCAAAGTGGTGGGTTTCGCAGGCGACGCCGTGGTCGCGTGTCCCATCCCCGCTGCGAAGGAGAGCGCCCGACGACGGGAGTGGCCGGCAAGCCCGGCGACCACGGACGTCGAGTGAAACCCGGGTCGGCGCCTGGGTCGCGGGAGGCGGGGAAGGCGGCCCTGGCATACCGTCGACGAGCGTGACGGTGAAGGGAAAGCGAGGAGGCAGGCCGTGGAACGGACCGTGATCACCCGCGAACAAGCCAGGCGTTGTAAGCGGTCCCAGACCGCTCGGTGTGCCCGTCGCGAGGCATCCCGTCATGCGTAGGCCCGAAGCAGAGCACGGCCCGGGGATGGGCCCCGGCCTCGGTCCCGGCACCACTTCCACGATCACCATTCGGGTCAACGGCACGAGCCACACGCTCCACGTCGACAACCGCACGACGCTGCTGGACGCGCTGCGCGACCGTCTCGACCTCACCGGCTCGAAGAAGGGGTGCGACCACGGGCAGTGCGGGGCCTGCACCACCCTCCTCGACGAGCGGCGTGTGAACAGCTGTCTGCTGCTCGCGGTCGCATGCAACGGCACGTCCGTCACCACCATCGAGGGCCTCGCCGACGGCGACCGGCTCCATCCGGTCCAGGACGCGTTCGTCGCCCATGACGCCCTGCAGTGCGGCTACTGCACCCCGGGCCAGATCTGCTCTGCCGTCGCCATGCTGGACGAGGCGGCGCGCGGGCACCCGTCGCACGTCACACCGGCGGAGCAGCCACCAAGCGAGGCGGTCCCCCTCACCCCGGACGAGATCCGCGAGCGCATGAGCGGGAACATCTGCCGCTGCGGCGCCTACCCGCGCATCGTCGACGCGATCGAGGAGGTCTCACGGTGAAACCCTTCGCATACGTGCGGCCGGAGCGCGCCGAAGAGGCACTCGATCACTTCGCCGCCCACCCCGGCGCCCAGTTCCTCGCCGGTGGTACCAACCTCGTCGACCTGATGAAGCTGGGCGTCGCCGGCCCGCCGCTGCTCGTCGACATCGCCGGTCTGCCACTCGACGGCGTGGAGGAGACCTCCGAGGGCGGCCTGCGCATTGGTGCGACCACGCGCAACAGTGACGTCGCGGCCCATCCGGCCGTGCGCACGCGCTACCCGGTGCTCTCGCAGGCCCTCCTGGCCGGCGCTTCGGCTCAGCTGCGCAACGCGGCCACCACCGGGGGCAACCTGCTCCAGCGCACCCGCTGCCTCTACTTCCAGGACACCTCGAAGCCGTGCAACAAGCGCGTGCCCGGTTCGGGCTGTCCGGCCCGAGAGGGCGTCCACCGCGACCTCGCGGTCCTTGGCCACTCCGCCCATTGCGTGGCCACGCACCCGTCGGACATGGCGGTCGCGCTCGCCGCTCTCGACGCGGACGTCCACCTACTCGGAGCCGCCGGCGAGCGGACCGTACCGGTCACCGAGTTCCACCGCCTGCCCGGCGACCGCCCGGAGCGGGACACCGTCATCGAGCACGGCGAGCTCATCACGGGCGTGACGCTGCCGCCGCCCCCGCGCGGTTCGTACAGCGCCTACCGCAAGGCCCGCGACCGGGCCTCGTACGCCTTCGCTCTCGCCTCGGTCGCCGCAGTCCTGACCGTCGAGGACGGCCACGTGGGGCGCGCCGCCCTCGCCTTCGGCGGTCTCGCCCACAAACCCTGGCGGGCCCGCGAGGCGGAGGAGGTGCTGCGTGGCGCACCGGCGACCACCGAGACGTACGAGCGGGCGGCCGACGCCGAACTCGCCGCCGCCGAACCGCTGCGCGACAACGGTTTCAAGGTGCCCCTCGCCCGCAGCCTCGTCGTGAGCGTGCTGCACGACCTCGCGTCCCGCGCTCGAGCCCGCCGGTGACGCCGGAGGATCGCCGCACGACCGGCACGGCGGACAGCGGAAGACACCACACACTGACGACCGGAGGAGACACCGCGCCATGAGCAGCCAACCCCTGCGCCCTGCGGCGGCCGTCCGGCATGACGCCCGGAAGAAGGTGACGGGTGAGGCCCGCTACGCCGTCGACCGGACCCCACCCGGCTGTCTCCACGCCTGCCCCGTGCCCGCCACCGTCGCGCGCGGCCGCGTCACCGCCGTGCACACGGAGGAGATCCTGCGGCACCCCGGTGTGCACACCGTACTGACCCACGAGAACGCGCCCCGCCTCGGCGAGGCCGACGACCCGACGCTCGCCCTGCTCCAGGACGACCGCGTCCCTCACCGGGGCTGGTTCGTTGCCCTCGTGGTCGCAGACACCCCGGAGAACGCGCGGGCCGCTGCCGACGCGCTACGGATCGACTACGCACCCGACGACCACGACGTGCAGCTGGTCGCCGACCACCCGCGCCTTTACACGCCCGAGAAGGCCAACGGCGGCCATCCGGCAGTACGGGAGCGTGGCGACTTCGACGCGGCCTTCGCCGCGTCCGCGGTACGGCTCGACGCGACCTACACCATGAGCGCCCTGCACAACCACCCGATGGAGCCGCACGCCGCCACGGCCTGGTGGGACGACGGCGAGCTGACCGTGTACGACTCCAGTCAGGGGGCGACCACGGTACGAGACGTCCTCGCGGCACTGTTCCGGCTGTCACCGGAGCGGATCACGGTCGACTCCTCGTACGTGGGGGGCGGCTTCGGTTCCAAGGGCACCCCGCGGCCGCCGGCCGTCCTCGCGGCAATGGCCGCCCGGCACACCGGCAGCCCGGTCCGGCTCGCCCTCCCCCGCAATCAGCTCGCGGCGGTCGTGGGTCACCGCGCGCCCACCGTCCAGCGCGTCCGGATCGGCGCGTCCGACGACGGCGTGATCGGCGCCCTCGCCCACGAGGTCGTCACCCAGACGTCGACGGTGAAGGAGTTCGTGGAACAGGCCGCCGTTCCGGCCCGCACCATGTACACCTCCCCCCACAGCCGAACCAGCCACCGGGTGGTGGCGCTGGACGTACCGACCCCCTCGTGGATGCGTGCGCCCGGCGAGGCGTCCGGCATGTACGCCCTCGAGACGGCCATGGACGAACTCGCCGAGGCGGCGGGCGTCGACCCGGTGGAGCTCCGGCTGCGCAACGAGCCCGACGTGGAGCCTGACAGCGGAAAGCCCTTCAGCAGCAGGGGTCTGGCCGCCTGTCTGAAGGAGGGCGCCAGACGCTTCGGCTGGGAGGGCCGCGACCCCCGGCCCGGCGTCCGCCGCGAAGGAGACGTGCTGTCCGGCACGGGCGTCGCCTCGGCCACGTACCCCTTCCTCCTGAGCCCGTCCAAGGCCTCGGCGCACGCCGCGCCGGACGGCACCCACGTCGTACGGGTCGACGCCACCGACATCGGCACCGGTGCGCGCACCGTCCTGGCCCAGATCGCCGCCGAGGCCCTCGGGGCTCCGCTCGAGTCCGTGCGCGTCGAGCTCGGCAGCAGCCGCCTGCCCGACGCGCCCGTCGCCGGCGGCTCCTCCGGAACGGCCTCCTGGGGCTGGGCCGTACACAAGGCCTGCACGGCCCTGCGCAACACACTGGCCGCCCGCTCCGGCACGCTCCCGCCCGAAGGCGTGACCGCCGAGGCGGACACTGAGGAAGAGGCGGGGCGAACGTCCCCCTACGCCCGCCACGCGTTCGGCGCGCACTTCGCCGAGGTCCACGTCGACGGCGGCACCGGAGAGGTCCGAGTGAGCCGGCTGCTCGGCGTCTACGCCGTCGGCCGTGTTCTCAACCCCCGTACCGCCCGCTCCCAGTTCATCGGCGGCATGACGATGGGACTCGGCATGGCGCTGACCGAGCACAGCACCATGGACTCCGTCTTCGGCGACTACTCCGAGCGTGACCTTGCCTCGTACCACGTTCCCTCGTGCGCCGACGTGCGCGGGATCGAGGCGCACTGGCTGGAGGAGCACGACCCCCACTTGAATCCGATGGGAAGCAAGGGCATCGGGGAGATCGGTATCGTCGGCACGGCCGCAGCCGTCGTCAACGCCGTCCATCACGCGGTCGGCCTGCGGCTGCGCGACCTGCCCCTCACCCCGGACCGGCTCCTCCCCATGCTGACGCGTCGACCGCCCGGGCTCGGGCGCGGCGCACAGACATGAGGTCCCGCCCAGCCCGGCCACCCGCCTCACTCCAGGGCACAAGCCGAGTCACGGTCCGGAGCGTAGGACTGCCCGCGCCATCCCACCTCCTTCCGGAGCGTCACCTCCTCGGCGAAGGCCTCTCCGACCACCTGAAGTACTTCGCCGAGCGTCTGGCCACGACGTTCGTCGATGTCGGAAACAAGGCCGAGCAGTCCGGGCTGTTCACCAGCATCCGCGGCCAACAGCTCGTCGTACTGCGTAATGCAGATACCCCGTGTAGACCGGATCTGCGATGCGCGGCGGACCCACCACCGAACGCCGTGGAGTCCCGCCGAGTCCCTCCCGGTAGCCGACGCCGGGTACGGGCGTACCTGCGACCGAGGATGCTCCTCGTCATCAAGCCCAGGAGGCAGTCGCAGGTCATCCTCAGAAACCCGAGCACGCCGCTCCTGGTCGCCCTTCCTCGCCACGACTCCGAACCGGACGCCGGGCCGCTCTGGCCGGCGGTCCGGCAGTGTGAGTGGTCGCAAACAGTTCGCGTACTCCGTCGACTCCACGGATGCGTCTACCACGTATGCCTCTCCCAGAGGCGGGTCACGGGTCATTTGCGGGATGTGTGCATGGAAGGGAGACCCGGGGGCACAGGGGCCAAGAGCGATGGGACCGCTCGAGCAGCCCGCCAGCGGCCTCCCCCCACGCCGCGGGCCATAGGCGAATGGCCTGTACCCGGACGAGGTGCAGGCCATTCGCACGTCCGAAATGGGACAGGGCGCATCGTCGGTTCTCCTTCCGATGCGCTGCCCCCCAGATGCTCCGCGCACTTGCGGACCAGTCGCATTGAGCGCGCGGCGGGCTGCGGGCAGCTCCAGGACCACGGCGAACTCATCACCCCGAGGCGGCCGACCCCAGCGCGCGGGCCCGCCCACGCCATGAGCCGGGCTGCGAACGCGGCGAGGACGAAGTCGCCCGCGCGTGACCGAGGCCATCGTTGATCTCCTTGAACCAGTCAGT
Organism: Streptomyces sp. NPDC022552; assembly: GCF_055561875.1. Taxonomy (NCBI): domain Bacteria; kingdom Bacillati; phylum Actinomycetota; class Actinomycetes; order Kitasatosporales; family Streptomycetaceae; genus Streptomyces; species Streptomyces sp. NPDC022552. The sequence goes on along the minus strand of NZ_JBVHGJ010000006.1, from coordinate 325,968 downwards.
GCTTGCCCGAAGCAACCGAGCCTTCTCCACGGCGAGTTCAGTTCATGTCTTCGGCCGTGGGATCAGCCAGGAAACACGCTCGACGAGCTCATACGTCCGCCGTCCGAACGAACGACGGACGTGTGAGTGGGATCAGCCGTGCATGCGCCGTCTCGGCGCGTAGAGGCCCCCGGGGAGGCTCTGGGCATTCGGCCCCGAGTAGGAGCGGTGCCCCCGCTCGGGCAATCGGTACCGTGCTGCCCATGGCGTCGGCGGCTGAGCTCGGCCCAGGGTCTTCTACGAAACCCGCTGTGCGGCCACATGCCGGGGTTCTACGCAGCGTAGTCAGCACCAAGTCAGCACGGGAGTCAGCACGCCACCTCCAAATCGCGCCCGAATAGTGCAACTCGGACAGCCTCCTTCGCGGCCTTGTCGGGGGACCCGCGACGATCAGGGGCCGCTATCCGGCTCTCGGGAGGGCGGTGAGGCCGGACCGTTCAGTAGACCCGCCGTGGGCGGGCCCGCCAGAACCCTCGTGGCGAGGGCCCGGAGCAGCCGGACGTACGGGGCCAACGGGACCGCCGGGCGGGGCGCTCGGCGAGGTCCAGGCTGTCCTCCAGCAGGGCGTCATGCATCCAGCGGTAGGCGACATCGCTCTCCGGCTACCCGCGGCCGAGTAGTGCCGCGTATCCGGATGCAGTCCGAACGCTTCCGCCCGGGGCCCGCTTCGGTGGAGCACTACCCCGTCACTCCGCCCGAGCGCGCCCGCGATTCCTGATGAAGAAGGCGGCCTCGTCTTGGGGGTGCCGTGCGTGGCGTAGTCTTGTGTCTACCGACGCGGGGTGGAGCAGCTCGGTAGCTCGCTGGGCTCATAACCCAGAGGTCGCAGGTTCAAATCCTGTCCCCGCTACTGAAGTGACGTGAGGCCCGGATCCACAGGATCCGGGCCTCATGCGTGCTGTCACCCGCGAGCACCTTCATCCGTTGAGCGTCAGGCTGGCCTGGTGGAGGCCCGCATGGGATTCAGCGGCTCCCTTCTCTTGCGGTACCGGCGTTCACGGTGGTCCCGTCCTTCCGCGCCTCCTTCTTGCGCGCCGCGAGGACGATAAGCAGTCCCGGGACGACTCCGGCGAGGAAGGGCGACGGCACGAGCAGCACTCCTCCCAGCGCGCACCAGATCGCGACACCCCAGCCGATGCCGGCCGGTACGGTCACGCCACGTCCGGCGAGATGCCGGATCAGGTAGCCGAGCAGGGCCATGGGGGCGGCAAAGCTTCCAGGACCGCCCCAGAAGGCGAGCTTGTTCTCCAGGCCGGGGACCGTGTCAACGCTCCCGGGCGAGAGCGGGACGGCCGCCCACACACCCTGCTCCACCCAGCCCGCCACGTCCTCCCAGGCGGTGAACGTCAGTATCGCCAGGTGCCCCGCCCCCAGGGCAATCATGATCGTGCCTGCCCATCGAAGCAGCTTCGTTCCGGAGTTCATCCTGCGGTCCTTTCGTGGTCGCGCACGCCCGCTCCCCAGGCTGGGTCAGCGCCGGGTGGACGAGGAGTAGTCGGGAGGGCGTGATGGCAGTCATCCGGTGCGATCCGGCCCGCCTGTTGGGCTCGGTCAGGACGGCCTGGCAGCTTCTGGTCACGGCTCGCCCCGCGCACCCAGCACCGGTGCATTGCGGTGTGCACGGCCCTGTCGGCCGGTGGGCGTGCGTAGAACAGCGCGAGGCGCGCGCCCTCGCCCCCCTCGCCCCCTCGTCCGGTGCCGGCGAGGCCGGGCCGCACGTCCGCGCCCCTGGACCGCCGCGCCCTGGCATGAATCGCCTCGCACATGAGCCCCCCTCACCTCTATGTTGATTGACATAGGCTATCTCGGTCAACATCTGCGCTGTCTGATGACATCGATGGTTAGATGGGCCGCATGGCAACGAGACGAACCGAGCGGACTCAGGAGAGCCGCCGACTCCTCATCGCGGCCGCCGCCGATCTCTTCGCCGAGAAGGGGTACCGGCAGACGAGCTTCATCGACATCGCCGACAAGGCCAACATCAGCCGTGGCTCCATCCCTTGGCATTTCGGCAACAAGCTCGGCCTGCTGGAAGCAGTGGTCGACGCCCAGCTCCAGGCAGTGCTCACCGGCTTCGCGCCGCCGGCCGCCGAGCCACTCGATCAGGTCATGGACTTCATCCGCCGGCCCGACACCCGCCTGTTCATCACCCTGCTCGCCGAGGCCGTCGAGATCGATTCCCCGCTCCGCACCCACTACGCGCGGCTCCACACCGCACTCCGGCAGGCCGTTCAGAACCGGCTCCGGACAGAAGCCCTACCGCCAGGAGCAACCCCCGAGGCCGTCGCGATCCTGATGGTGGCGACCGCCATCGGTCTTCACGCCCAGTGGCGGGTCGCTCCCGAGGCGGTCGACCTGGATGCCGTACGCGCCGCGGTCCGCACCCTCTGGCCACAGGCCAAGTGAATTCCGAATGAACCCGCGCAGCGGATGCACGGCGAACGGTTCACACCATGCCCTCGAGGCGTGACGCGATCCCGGGGAGCCGCGGCCCGAACTGTTCCGGGCCGCGGCTCCCCCGCTCGATGGGGCTGCGCCTCTCGTACCTCTCCTTGTCGAACCGCCGTTGGCCGTACGCCGCGCAGTGCCCGGCGCAGGCGATCCTGCTCGTTACCCGCGACCTCGGCCATGCGGCCCCGGAGGAGGCGCCGTGGGCCGACAACAGCGCCTGCGGTCTGCGGGCTGTCCTACTTGGACGGTCCGTCACGTTCCGGCAGCGCACGCCTGTGCAATCCGGTGCCAAGCCGGTGGCTGATGTCGTTGATCACCTGGCAACGGCCCCGCCACCGGTCGCTGTGACGATCCAGACCGACCCGATGATGCGGACACCGTCCGCGGTCTCGAACTCCATGAGCGCGTCGCGCACTTCGGCATGGATTCGCGCGATGGTTCCTGGGTCGACGTAGCGCAGGTTGAAGCGCGTCGAGCCCATGGAGAAGATGAAGTCGGCGGCGTCGCCCGCGTCGGCGCCGAAGGTCATGGGCGCCTCGACCGGGTCCACGTCGATGTCGGTGAACCCTGCGGACGTGAGCACTCGGCGGATGCGCGCGGGGGCATGGAGCGACCCCATCCCCCTGGAGGCCGGGGATGCCTCGCGGAGGAAGGGCGAGAGTGCGGCAGTAGCGCGGGCGAAGGCGCTGTCCAGGTCGCCGGGCCGCGGGCCGAGGAACGCGAGTCGGCCGGCCGGCTGGAGCGCACGCCTGAGGTTGGTGAAAGCTGCGACGAGGTCAGCGAAGAACATGACACCGCCACGACTGAGGAGGACATCGAATCCATCGTCGGGAAACGGGTGCACCTGCGCATCGCCCTGCTCGAAGGTGACGTTGTCGAGGCCTTCCGCCGCGGCGTCGCGGCGGGCGCGATCCAGCATCGGCGCGGACAGGTCGATTCCCACGACATGTCCGTCGTGCGCCCGCAGCGACGCAAGGCGCGTCGTCTGGCCGGTTCCGCAGCCGACGTCGAGGACCCGGTCCGGGGCCGCGATGTCCGCGGCGGCGAACAGGGGGGCATTGAACACGCCCATCATCGCGTCGTAGCGCTCGGGGTGTTCGGCCCAGTGGATGCCCTCCCAGTCGTTCCAGGCCGCTGCTTGTTGATGGTTGGTGTGGGTGTGCACGGCTCACGCTCCCCATTGTTAGAGTTAACCTCTAGAGTCTGACTCTAGATATAGACTCCAGCCATGCGTGAGGGCAAGGGGAAACAAGGCATCAAGGCCCAGGAGACGCGGCGGCGGATCATCGAGGCCGCCGGCGCACTTTTCGTCGACCAGGGCTACGGGGCGACGAAACTGCAGGAGGTCGCCGACCGGGCAGGCGTGGCGGTGCAGACGATCTATTTCGTCTTCCGGAACAAGCCCGCTCTGCTCAAAGAACTTGTCGACGTCGCGATCGCGGGCGACGACCAACCCGTGCCGACGATGCAACGGCCGTGGTTTGCGGAGGTCACGTCCGCACCCACCGCCGAGTCCGCACTGGCCGCACTGGTCAGCGCCACCCGCAGGACGCTCGAACGCGTCGCGGCCATCAACGAGATGGTCCGCGCTGCGACAGCGACCAACCCGGAGATCCGGGACTTGTGGCCGGACCAGGTAGACCCGCGGTACACGGTTCTCTCGACAGCGGCGAAGTCCCTGACCCAGAAGCCAGGCGCCCGCCCCGCCGTCCCCGCCGAAGAAGCGGCAGACATCCTCTACGCCGTCCTCAGCCCGGAGCTCTTCCTGGTCCTCACCCGCGACCGCGCATGGCCGCCAGCCAAGTGGGAGCAATGGGCGTACGACACCCTCGGCTCTCAGCTGTTGGCCGCCAAGAGGCCCTGATCGACTCCAGCCCGTGTCGACTACATGCCCGCCGCATCCCTGGCATCTGCGTTCGCGCCGGGCAACCGAAGCTCGCTGTCTGGTTCGCGGAGGTAGGCGACGGCGACGGCGCGGACCAAGATCGACGCGCTGGGTGAGCCGAAGCCGCTGGTGCGGCTGCGGGCCTGGGTGCGTTGGGTGCCCAGTCCGGAGCCGTGCTTGATGCCGCGGCGGGAGATCAGCGGCTTTCACGCCGAGATCCAGGCCCATGCGGCGGTACTCGGCGTGTTCGTAGCCTCGGTCGCTCAGCACTGTGGCCGGGCGGCGCCGGGGCCAGCCCCGCTGGCCCCGCACCGGCGGCACGGCTTGGAGGAGCGAATTCAGCTGGGTGACGTCGTACGATTGCCGCCGGTCAGGGCGGCGGCAAGTAGCAGCTCGGGACGGCCCAGTCGATACAACGACATGGCTCCGGCTGCAGCGTTGCAGCCGGGACCCTGTCCCGGTCACCGACCGACGCTCATCGCCCAGCGCACGGAACTGGGGGCCTGCGCGTTGACGGACGCGGAGTCGCGGTCGTGCTTGAGGCCGAGAAGCCGACGAGGAGGGGCAGTCCGTTCGCGTCCGACAGGACGTGCATCTTGGAACCCGGCCTGCCCCGGTCCACGGGGCTCGGACCTGTGAGATCGCCTCTCGAGGTGGTGCCGGCGACGGCTAGTTGTGGCCGACCCCACGAACCCTCATGGCCCGTACAGGGCGTGCACCTCACCGTCGCCAGCCGCCTCGTCGACCATCAGCGTCACGTACGGCTCGTCCCTGGCGGAGAGCAACGAACCAGCAACCTTCCGACCGTGGTGAACCACCGCGTCCAACCCGCCGTGCCCACACCGGGACGGCAAGAACCGCGTCGCAGCACCCAGCCATTGAGATCCCACCGTTACGAACGAGCCCACCGTAGCCTCGTCCAAGGCCGCTACGCCGATGGCGACCTGAATCCGGAGGCTCCACCGTGAGGCCCCGCACAGTTCCCAACCCGGCGGGGCCTCCCCCGAAGACCGGCACACTGGCCTCACTGACCTGCAGCCACGCGCACAGCGACCGTTGCCTGCACCACCGCCTCACCGTCGAGCATGGTGGCCACGGTGACGCCGGGGTGCGCTCGGGTCCGCCGGGTCACCCCGCGCGAGGTGGCGACCTACGGAATGGTCAGAGCGCAGACGCGGCTGGTGGGGTCGAAGACACGCAGGTCTCTGATCATCTTCTTGGCAAGGAAGAGGTGGCCTCGCTGGTCCGGGTGCAGCCCGTCGCCGAGGAGGTGTAGAGGAACCGTGCCGCCGTTGGTCGCGAGCCAATATGCGTGGTGGTCGATGAGCACGACGCCCGACTCCTCCGCGACCTCGCGCATGATCTTGACGTAGTCGGCAAGGGCGGTGTGGTTCGGCCACCGGTTCAGGTCGACCGGATTGGGCGTCTGGAGCAGGGGTACGGCCCCGCCGGGCAGTGCGCGGACGTTCGCCACGAGCTTGCGCAGGTTGGCCCGGTACACGTCGCGTCCGGTGGAGGCCGTGGCGGCGTCGTTCGTACCCAGCATGATCGACACGACCTTGGGCTGGAACGCAGAGACCCGTGCGGCGAACTTCGCCACCAGGTCGTTGGTGGTGCTTGCGCTTACACCGGTGTCGATGACGAAGTCGCTGTGCTTGGGCTTGCCGAGTTCCCAGCGCAGCCGCTCCTGGAAGTGCTCGGCATAGCTGCGCCAGCCGTTGGTCCAGAGCGCGCCATGGGTGATGCTGTCTCCCGTGGTCAGCCAGACGGCCGGAGTATTCGAGTTGAGGATCGAGGAGATCGTCCCGAAGTCGACGAGGTCGATGCGCACACTCACTGCGGCCACCTCCCTCGCGGACAGGACGCGGTCGTAGATGGCGACGCGCTTGATCGTGCCCGAGTAGAAGCCTTCGCCGCCGGGATGCTCGCTGTCGACACTTCGCGCGATGTTGAGCGCGGTGAGGTTGGCTGCGCTGCCGAAGAAGTTCGCCTGACCCGTGGTCAGGACACGGCGCCCGTCGGCGTAAAAGGTGGTCCCGCTGCTGGTGACGGTGATCGCGACCGAATGCAACATGCCGTCGTCGTACATGGTGCGCGTGAGGTGGTTCTGCTTGACGACTCCGTTCTCCCGCACGGAGAACTGCAGCCTGCCGGAACTGATGCAGGCTGTGACGTCCGTCGCCGGCCTCGTCCGGTCCGAGGCGCTGACCAGCGTCATCGCCGGGTTGCGGCTCGTCGTGCTGAAGGTCACCAAGATCGTGCCCGCGGCAAGCCCCCGCACCTTCGTGATCTCCGTGGACAGGTCGGTGTACGACTGCCCGTCGTAGACCCTCTCGACCCGGTGGTCCAGCACGGGCGGCATCGGCGATGCCGCGAAGGCCCGCCTGAACGGCATAGCCAGCGTAGTGGGCAGGGCTCCTGCAGCGAAGAGGACGGATCGTCTGCGCACGGTGATTCCTCTGCGGTCGGAGGGTCGCTCGCACGCTTCCGGCACACGGCGAAGTGCGATGCGTGCAAGAGCGTCGTCACCGTGCCTAACGGATCACGGGGATGGCGGGATGCGATCGAGCGCGTGCCTCGGTGAATGCTGCCGCGCGGCGACGTAGGACTCAGCTCCCCCGCGTGGCCGCAGCAGGACGCTACGTCAGCCGGGGGTGTGTCGTAAGACGAGCGGAAGTCACGTAGGCGTACGGCATACAGAGAGAAAGGCAACGGGGAGCCTGGCGCGGGACTCGTTCGTACGGTTCCGCTACGCCGACGGCTTCAGCCACTCGCGCGCGCTGGCGCTGCAGACGGTGCTCTCCCTCGTGCCGCTGGCGATCGTGGCGATCGGCCAGTCCGGGGTGCTGCACACGGAGGGCATAGGTCGGGTCGCCTAGCTGACGATCCGTCGGGTCACCAGCGGCCCCAATCAAGAGATGGTCGACGAGGCACTGCGGCTGAGCCGCCGGCACGCGGGCGTGGGGGGCCAGGCGGCGCTCTGACTGACCTGCTCTTCTCGCTGGTCAACGTCACCACGAGCCTGTGCCAGGTCGAACGTGGCGCCAACCGTGTCTACGGCGTCGAGCGGGACCGGCCCTTCCTGAGCAAGGATGCGCGGGAGACGGTGATGGCCGTTCTGGCCGGGTTGCCGCTGGGGCTGAGTTTCCTCCTCACGGTCCTCGGCTCCGATCTGACGCGGGCGTTCGCGGAGGTCTGCGGCGTCGGGCCGGACGCCACCCGCGCCTGGGAGGTGCTGCGTTGGCCGGTGGGTGTGCTGCTGGCCGTGCCGGCCACCAGCGCGATCTTCCGGCTCTCCCCGCGACGGGACCAGCCCGGCTACACGTGGCCGGCCTTCGGCGCGATCCTGTGTCTGGTGCCGTGGAACGGGGCGGCCTGCGGACTGAGTCTGTACGTCAGGGCGAGCGGTTCCTTCACCAGCGTGTACGGGCCGCTCAGCGCGATCATGGCGTTGCTGCTGTGGTCGTACCCGACGACGCTGGCCCTCTTCCTCGGTGTCGCGTTCGCGGCGCAACTGGAGAGGCTGTCCGGGCCGGCGTGGAAGAGCCGGCCGGACCCGATCCCGGCGTCTGAGGCCCCCGAGGCACGGGGCGTCGTGGCCCTCCGGTCGCGTCGTTTCAGCGGAGGCGGCGGGCGCGGAGGACGATGTCGTCGGTGTGGTGGGCGCCGGCGCCGCCCTCGGGGGTGACGCGGGGACGTTGTTCGTCGACCTCGATCCGCCAGTCGTCGTCGAGGAGGGCGGCGACCATGGAGGGCCAGACGTAGTCGGCCGGGTCGAAGCCGCCCTCGTCGGGCCGCTGGGTGTCCATGCCGGCGTGGTGGACCAGCAGGAGGACGCCCCCGGGTGCGACAGCGGACAGGAGGGCGCGTTCGGCTGCGGCGTCGGGGGTGCGGAGCAGCGCCGGGTACTGGGCGGAGACCAGGTCGAAGGAGCCCGGCCGCAGCTTCGCCTCCGTCAGCTCCGCGTGGATCCAGCGGACAATGGCGCCGGCGTCTCGGGCGTGGCCCACCGCCCGGTCCAGCGCCACGCCCGAGACCTCGAGCGCGGTGACGTCCCAGCCGCCGTGCGCGAGCCAGACGGCGTCGGCGCCTTCGCCGCAGCCGACGTCAAGTACCCGGCCGGGTGTGAGGGCTGCGGTCTCGGCCACCAGCGCTCCGTTGGGGCGCCCGCTCCAGAGTCGGTGGCGGTCCGCGTAGCGGTTGTCCCACTCGGCCCGTACGGTCGGGTCTCCCCGGTACGTGTCTGCGGGCGATCCCTCTGCTGCGATGTGTTCGGTCACCGGGCCACCGTCCCTGAAGGTGGGTTCACGACGCCACTGCTGTTGCCGCTTCGGCAAAGGCCGAGGGTGTATCGGGAACGTGATCCAGCCTGGCCTCTCGTTCGATCTTCATCACAGCGGGGCGAACGCGGGGGTGGGAGCGGGATGAGGGTTCATCGATCGCTGGGTGGCGGGCCGTGTCCGGTGCTGTCGCCGCGCTGGCGACACCGATCGTGTCTCCCGTCGGCGCGGCAAAGGCGCCGGCCGGCACGCCGGCGGTGCGGACGGTCACTGCAACGTGTGTGGTGACTACGCGGCCCATTGCCGGAGCGAACTGTCGACGGCCGCCTGGGCCGACGGGATCAAGGGGCATGCCGGCAAGTGGGAGCCCGACGTGGTGCTGCTCCAGGAGATGTGCAAGGGCCAGTTCGACCGGCTGCGGGAGATCCTGCGGCTACACCGGCGTGTGGACCAGAACCCAGCCCGCGGACGGCTGCGGGAACGGGGGCGACGACAAGAGCTTCGGCCAGGTTCGCCCTCCTGGTCAGAGCACCCAGCGGCCTGGTGACCGGGATGGCCGCCGAGAGCCACTCCCCCGGGATTCACGCCCTGTGGGTGTCCCTGCTCCGGGGTGACTACCCGCTGGGGCACAACAGAGCCGTCCTGCACGGCGTACCGCCCTCGCGCCCCCTCAGCGTCCCGGCTCCTGGTCCGCACGTGTGCGGACTTAGTCGACGGCCGCCGCCGGAGCCCCACGGCGACCCGGCCCCGACGCGGACGTCGCGCCGGGATCGCGCCCTGCCGAGCGGGCTCGGCAACGGGCCTCAACTGCACAGCAGGACCGCGGTCCCCAGGGCCCTCGGGGTCCGCCTGCGCATAGCGTGGCGCTCGCTCGTCCTCGGCGGCCACCGGGGCGCGGGGCTGCTGCGGCTGCTCGACCACATCCTCGCCGCGGAGCCGCGCGAGCAGCAGCCGCACTTCGCCGACTGCTCCCTGATCACGTCGACCGAGCCGCAGGGACGGCAACCCTGAAACTGGCCGAGCATGACGCTCCCCTCTGAACCGAACAGGGCACCCTGGAGGTCGCCGCCGCGCACGGCATGGCTCTGGGCATCGCCCCCGACCTCGACCACTGACCTTCCACGGTGATTCCGCTGCCGAATGCGGGCGCACTGATCCTCTACACGCACGGCCTGACGGAGGGCCACGCGGGGACGACCGGGAACCGCATCGGTGTCGAACACCTGCTCGCCCTGATGGACCGGCTGCCGCCTGCGGATCCGGGGCACGCACGTGGACCTCCTCATCGAGGAGACCCGCGCCCTCAACGCCGGCCGGCACACGGACGGCCTCGCCGTCCTGCGGCTGGGCCGGGGGCCGCGCCACTGAGGTGCGGGCGGCTGGGCGGCGGCGCACGGAGCCCTTACGGAACCAGGGCCCGCGCCTGGTGAGGCGCGGGCCCTGGTTTCTTCCTGCTGTCCACGGCCCGGGGGCACAGGCGCGGACATGCGATTCGAGCGGTCCCCACCGCTCACGGTCTGCTTGCCCCGAACCGCCGCCTTCATGACCGGTGTTCGGGCCGTGCCAGGCGGTCGGTCTCCGCGGTCCGCAGTCAGGCGGTCAGACGCGCGATGTCCTGCGGGTCCAGTCCGGTGAGCTGGGCGATGCGCTGCGCGGGGATGCCCGCGGTCAGGGCGCGGTGGACGAGAGCCTCCCACTCCTGGGTCGCGTCGCGGAACCCGAGCAGTTCGTGCTCCATGTCCGTGACGGACTGGGGGGCGCACTCCTGCTGGACGCGCAGCGTCTCCTCCTCGCTCAGGGGCACCGGCAGCCGCTCGGCGTCCTGCGGGATGAAGACCTCCGCCTCCGCAGGAAGGATCCTGACCTCCTCGGAGGACGCGGAGACGCCGTGCGCCTGCAACCAGCCGTGCACGGCTGGTGTTTCGGAACATTCGAGCGCACCGAGGGTGGCCAGGGCCGCCCCGATCCGAGGGTGCCTGGGAGGGAGCAGGAACAGGTATGCGTCATCAGCCATCGTGTGGACATCGCCTTCTCGGTGGGCCATCAGCGGCGCACTGATGCTAGCGCTCTCACGGCCTCGCACCTCTTTCGCCCAACCGCTGTACGGAGCGGCCGGACTTCGCCCCCGGACGTGGCCCTCCCATCACCGACGCGCCTTTCGCCCATAGACTGGCGCCGACCGGGTCGCCCACCGTGCGCCTCGCCCGCATGCGGCATCACTCACGCATGCCTTCCTCGGACCACAAGCGCCGATCCGCGGTCAGATGTGCCCGCTGAAGCCCGCCTGGTAACTCCCGGGTGGTGCACAGCGTGACCGCACCCGAGACGACGTCCGACGCTCGGTCTGCTCCAGCAGTCCGGATGCGTAACGCCCGGACAACACCGTCGACACATACGCGAAGTCCTGGCGGGTGTGGACCCGATTCTGGACGGCCACCGGGTTGCCCGACCGCTGGGCGATGGTGCAGCCAGTGGTAGCAGGTCAGCCACAGAACGGTCCGCTAGTCAACTTGACCCGGCCCTAAGGACCGGGCTTGGAGGTAGCTCCCAACTGGCTGCGGGGTCGGCTCCTCCGTCCAGACACCCCTAGGGGGTGGCAGGGACGCGTGACTCACGCCCCGCAGTCCACACGGTTACGCCGCGTGCGGCGATGTTGTGGGACGCGTTGTCGTCCGCGTTGGCCAGGAACCCGCAGGCCCTGCACGCGAACGTTGCTTGATCGACTCGGTTCTTCCGGTCGATGTGGCCGCACTCGGAGCATTGCCGGCTGGTGTACGCCGGATCGACGTACACCAGCGGCACCCCGGACCGACGCGTCTTGTACTCCAGGAACGCGCCGAGTTGGTGGAAGCTCCACGAGTGCAGCCAGGTCCGCTGTCCTTTCGGAGCCGTACCCGGCTGCGGATGCCCGTGAGGTCTTCCAGGGCGATACCGGAGCCGGTGCGTTCAGCGGTGGTGCCGATCGTCTTCGAGACGATGTGGTTGATGTTGGCGGTGTGCCGGGCTTCCTTGCGGGAGCGCTTCTTGAGCAGGCGTTTGGCGGACTTGGTCCCCTTGGCCTGGAGCTTCTTGCGCAGGTCGAGCTGACGCTTGCGGTGCCGATTCAGCCCGCGTCCGGCAGCGCGGTAGCCGGTGGACGTGGTGGCGATGTTGACGATCCCCAGGTCCACGCCGACGAACCCGGCCGGGTCCTCGTTCAGCGGGGCCTCGGGCACCTCGCACACCGCGACCAGGTAGAACACGCCGTCGCGCTCGATCAGGTCGGCCTCACCCTTCCGGCAATCCCGGAGCGTCTCGAGTGCGCCGGGCGAGCAGGCGAAACGGACGCCCTTCAACCGTCCGGCGGTGGTCCAGATGCTGACGGTCTGGGCGTCGTACTGCCAGGACAGGCACCGGTCGTCATACGGCTGGGCCGACTCGGGCCGGAACGTGATCGGCTTCGACTCGGCCTTGATCCGGCGCTTCGATCCCGGCTTGCCCAGGTTCCCGGCCCGGATGTTCGCCTTCAACGTGGTGTAGGCGTCACAGGTCTTCTTGATGACGTGCTGTGCAGCCTGGGCCCCGAGTCCACGGGCCTTCAACTCGGCGTAGGCGTGTTAGCGCAGCTCGTACTCACGGGGAATGCCCCGCTCGAACGCGACCATAGACACCCAGTTCGCGGCGTCGTTGACCGTGCGCAGGGTCGCGGACAGCGCGGCGGCCTGGTCGGCCTCCGGCATCAGCTTGATCTGCGTCACGATCTTCATGTGGATCACCGTACCTACCACGCTGGGAGCCGAACCCTAATTTCCGCAGGGGCCGCACGGTCGTCTACACCCTCCACGCTCACTTGGTCTTCACCCCCAAGTACCGGCGCGGACCGTTCCCCGACGAGATCCTCACGCGCTGCGAAGAGATCATGCGGCTCGTCTGCGCCGACTTCGAACCGAGCTGGTCGAGTTCAACGGCGAACGTGATCATGTGCACCTCCTGGTGCACTATCCGCCCAAGGTCGCCATCTCCCGACTGGTCGGCTCTCGCAAGGGCGTGTCGGCCCGACTGCTGCGCAAGGAGTACGACACACATCCGCAAGTACCTATGGGGCGACACTTCTGGTCCCCGTCCTACTTCGCAGCTTCTGTCGGCGGCGCACCGCCGAGCATCATCACGGAGTACATCGAGAACCAGAAGCGTCCAGGCTGACCGTCACGACGGAGGCGCAGAGAACTCCGGCGCTTCGCGCCTCCGGGCTCGGGAAGCGATTCCTCCCGGGCCTGAAGGCCCGGGGTTCCTCACTAGATCACGCTGAAACTTGATCGGGTGATGTCGGGACGGTTCGCCTGACAGCGGTCTGCTGGCTCCGGTAGAGGTCCTGGGTGGTGATACGCGCAGGGCGGTGGGCTGACCGACGCCGAGAGGGGCGCACGGGAGGGGATCCGTCTACGGGCAGTCGCCTGCTTCGAGGGACCCGCGTGCTGATCCAGCCATACACCGCCGATGCCGAGGCCGAGGCCAGGTCAGCAAGTTCCTTCACGGCGCGCGGAGTCAAGCCGTCTCCACAGACCTTGTCCTTCCGGAAGACCGGCCTTCTCCAGGAGCAGGACGCCGTGGCCTGCCAGCGCCAAGTAGTGAGCGGCGGTACAGCCCGCGGGGCCCGCGCCGACAACGATGACATCCGCCGAATGGCGCTGTGGGGATGAGCTCAGCCGTGAGCCGGCCGAGCCCGTTCAGCGTCGAGCCGGAGCCCGGCGCGCTCTCCTTCGTCATGCCGGACGGGGTGAAACGGTGGGTGTGCCGGAGGAGTTCGGGGGCATGGGGGAGCTGAGCGAGCGGTCTCTTTCCAGCCGTCGCCTGCAGGCACTCCCCACCCGCAGGCGACGGCACTGTTCCGCGCCTGAGGCGGGCTTCCGCCGCATGGTCTTGTTCGCCGCAGACTTCTCGGCGGCCGCCTTCTTCGCAGGCGCCCTTCCTTGGCCGCGGCCCTTTGGGCTTCGGCATCTCGTGGACTGTGACGTGTTCGCCGGCGCTCTCGCTGCGGGCTTCCCTCGCTTTGGCAACCGACCGCTCCAGTGCTGCCACCAGGGGCGACGACCGGCCCGGCCGGCGCGGTCTCGTCTGGAGGAGCGCCTCGACCTGGTCGTTGGCTCAAGCCACGCCCCCTGGTGCCCCGCAGGTGCCGGACAGGCATGCCGGGCGTTCGGGCCGTCGCCTCACCCGTCCTCCGGCCGGTCTTGCCCATCGGATTCGCGGCCCTACGCCCACGGCGGATGAAAGGCAGGACTTGGAGGCTGCAGTGATGGACCTGGACGACCGGCCCGCGAACCTGGACCGGCTCCTCGCCCTCACCGGTACCCTCGAACACCTCACCGCGCCGCTCCCCGCACGCGCGTCATCCCGCCGCATGGCGTGCAGCAACAGGGCGTACCCAATCGGGCGGACCAGTCCTAAACGCTCCCGACCGCGCAGCGCGAACGACGGCCATCTTCTGGGGAGCCCCGGTGACCGGTAAGCCGTTCATGTTCGCCACGCGCTGGGACGCGGCCTCCTACCTTCGCAACTCCACAGGCGGTGGCAACCTCGCGAACAAGGACGGCGCGGCGTTCAGCATGATCGCAACCCCCGAGTGCAGCTCCCAGCCCGGCGCCCCCGAGCAGGGCGGGGCCGAGCACATCAAGCAAGCGCTCACCGACCCGAGCACCACCAGCCGCTGAACGCGCGGACCTGAAGGGCAGGCCGATCACTTGTTTACTTTACGGGTCGACCCGTAAGGTAAATGCCGTGAACTCCTCTCCGCCCTCCAGGGGGCGCCCTAGGGATCCCCGATCGCACGAGGCGATCGTCGGCGCGACGGCAGAGTTGGTCGCCGAGGTCGGCTACGCCGGGACATCGATCGGGGCAGTGGCCGCGCGGGCCGGTGTCGGCAAGGACACGATCTACCGGCGGTGGCCCGGCAAGCCGGAGTTGGTCTTCGAGGCCGTCTTCACGACCACCGATGACGCTCCGCCTCCGGACACGGGAACGCTGGCCGGGGATCTGACCGTGCTGCTGCAGGGCTTGGTCGACGAGTTCCACGCACCTGCCGCCGCGGCGGCGCTCCCAGGGCTGCTCGCCGACTTCGCCGCCGATCCGGAACTGAAGGCGCGCATCCGCGGGGACTTTCTGGCCCCGTCGAAGGAACGGCTGCTGGTCATCTTCGAGCGCGCCCTGTCGCGCGGGGAGATCGCGGCCGAAACGGACGTGGACCTGGTCCTGGACACCCTGGCAGGAGCCGTGTTCTTCCACGTAGGGCTGATCGGGGAGCACCCTGACCCGCAGCTGGCCACAGTGCTGGCCGCTGTCGTGACCAAAGGAATCGAGGTTCGATGAACGGCTGGCTTCTCGCGGCAGGGATCTCCGCGCTCGGCGTGGCAGCGGTGCATCTCGTCGGCGGGCACCGCGACGTGGTGCGCCCGCTGCTGTCCTGCGGGCTCGCGGACGAACCGAAGCGCGTCCTTCACGCCGTGTGGCACATGGTGAGCGGTGACCTGGTGCTCTCCGGACTCGCTCTCATCTACCTGTCCCTGACGGACGGCACGTCGGGCACCACCCTGGCGGTATGGTTCATAGCCGCGCACTTCACCGCGTACGCGGCAGTCTTCTTGGTCGTCACGCTGTCCGTCGGCTGGCCCAGACCTCTCCTCCGCCTTCCCCAGTGGATCCTGCTGCTCCCTGTCGCGGTGCTGGCAGCCGCGGGTACCGCGTAGCCGCACACTCGGAGAGCCTCCCGCGACCGCCGCTGTGCGCACGAGGAGCAGCGTGGAGAGCAGCCCTACCACGAGCGCGGGCACGTGCACGTAGCCGCCGGCGCCCGGTGGGCCGCTGATGGCGTCGGGCAGGGTGACCCCGACGACGGTGTCGCTGACCTCGTTCAGGTACTGGCCTCAGCTGATGGCCACGGTGGAGGCGGCAACGCCGTACTCGAGGACCAGGCACCAGGCAACGAGGTAGGCGGCTCCCTCGTCGAGGGCCCGGCATCGAGGGCGCCCATGAGAAGGGCGGAGTGGAGGGGCAGATCGGCTACTTCCGCCGCAACCACTTCACGCCGGTGCCCGAGGTCGACTCGTTGGCCGAGCTGAACGAGCTGGTCGATCAGTGGGATCTGCACGACGGGCGGCGCAGGATCGGTTCGCGGCCGCGGACCATCGACGAGTACTTCCAGGTCGAGCGCCCGCTGCTGATGCCGTTGCCGGAGGAGTCGTTCGAGACGGGCCGGCTGTTCACTCCGAGGGTCGACCGCTACAGCCAGATCGCGGTCCGCATGAACCGCTACTCGGTGCCGGTCCGGCTGATCGGCAAGCGGGTCCGGGTGGTGCTGCATGCCTCTCACCTGGTGGTTTACGACAGGAACGTGGAGGTGGCACGGCACGAGCGGCTGATCGCGAAAGGCGGCTGCCGCCTGGATCTGGACCACTACCTCGAGGCCCTGATCCGCAAGCCGGGTGCCTTTCCCGGCGCCACCGCGCTCGAGCAGGCCCGCTCGGCGGGCAAGTTCACCCCGGTCCATGACGCCTGGTGGGCCGCGGCGGTCAAGGCTCACGGAGACACCGTCGGCACCAGGGCCCTGATCGAGGTGTTGCTGCTGGCCCGTCACGTCTCTCACGAGCACCTGGTCGCCGGTCTGGCGACTGCTCTGCGGGCTGGGGCCCTGACCGCGGACGCGGTCGCGCTTGAGGCCCGCAAGATCGCCCAGGCCGAGGACGAGCCGGCCGGGACCGCTTCGCGAGCCGGCGGCGCGGGTGAGGCGACCGTGACGTTTCTGCACGAGTGGAGGCTCGCGCATCTTCCCCCGGACACCAGGCCGCTGCCCTCGGTGACGCACTACGACCAACTGCTCCGACGCCGTCGCGCCAGCGGCGGTGAACACCGCGAGGGAGAAGCACAGTGACCCTGCCCCGCCAGCGAGGACTGACCGAGCAGGCCGCCAACACGGCCATCGACACCGCCTGCCGCCTGCTGCGGCTTCCGTCGATCAGGAACGAGTTCTCCGACATCGCCGACCGGGCGATGAAGGACCAGATGACCTACCGCGGCTTCCTCGCCGAACTCCTGATGGCCGAGTGCGACGACCGGTCCCGGCGCCGTTCTGAGCGGCGGATCAAGGCAGCGGGTTTCCCCCGGGACAAGTCGTTGCGGACCTTCGACTTCGACGCGAACCCCAACATCGACGCGGCTGCCATCCACACGCTCGCCAGCTGCGATTGGATCAAGAAGAGCCAGCCTCTCTGCCTGATCGGCGACTCCGGAACCGGCAAGTCGCACATGTTGATCGCGCTGGGAACCGAGGCGGCGATGGCCGGCTACCGGGTCAAGTACGTGCTGGCGACCAAGCTGGTCAACGAACTCGTCGAGGCCGCCGACGAGAAGCAGCTGACCAAGACGATCGCCCGCTACGGCCGCGTCGACCTCCTCTGCATCGACGAACTCGGCTACATGGAACTCGATCGCCGCGGCGCCGAACTCCTCTTCCAGGTCCTGACCGAACGCGAGGAGAAGAACAGCGTCGCCATCGCCTCCAACGAGTCGTTCGGCGGTTGGACCAAGACGTTCACCGACCCCCGTCTCTGCGCGGCCATCGTCGACCGCCTCACCTTCAACGGCACCATCATCGAGACCGGCACCGACTCCCACCGCCTCGCCAGCACCCGAGCTCGCGCCGAGGAGGCAGCCAAGGCCGGTTGATCTCTGCCGCTGCCTGCCTTGACGGCCCGCCGCCCGGAGGGCGGCGGGCCGTCAACGGGAACCACCTGAACAAAACCTGCTCGGCTGGCCGCGTTCAGCGTGCTGTTGTCCGCGTGTTCCATTGATCCGCAGTCATCCGCCATACGACGTCGATCCCCACTTCGCCAGGAGCGACTGGCCCTTCCGGTGCTTGTGAGCGTTCGATCTCGGTGAAGCCCAAGCGGCGGGCGACGGCTCCGCTGGCCGGGTTGGCAGCATCGTGATGGATCTCCAGGTGGTCGACGCCCGCCATTCGGAAGCCCTGACGGACAAGAGCCGCCGTGGCCATCGTGGCCAGACCCCGTCCAGTCGACTGAGGGTGAAGCCAGAAACCGATGTCAAGGCCGCCTGCACCGATGCGGCGATTAAGGCTGCAACTGCCGATCACCGCAGCGTCAGACGTGATCGCATAGTGGAAGCCTTGTCTGGCCTCCCACTCTTCCTGGCTCCAGGCGAGGAAGTCGACGGTTGGCTGTCTGCCATGGCCGGCTGCCCACGGCATCCATGGCATCAGATGGTCCAGAGACTCACAGATCGCCTGTTCAAGGGCGTCAAGATCGCTCATGCGCCACCGGCGCAGTTCAACCAGGTCAGAACTAAGATTTTCGGCAGGCTCTTCCATGCGCCAGATGCTCTCGCAGCTGAGCGGGTGCCGACAGCGAATTATCAGCTGCCCATGGCTCAAGCAGCCACGATCGCGACTCGTCAGCCGAGAGTGCCGCCGTTTCTCATGAACATCCGCAGAGGCCCGGGCCCTCCCTCGCCTCCCAAACTGGTGGACAAACGCTGCCATCCAAAGTGAACAAAGCCAGACACCATGATCTGGCGCGGCTGCTATTGATGGCCGCCAACACGGCCATTGACACCGCCTGCCGCCTACTGCGTCTTCCGTCGATCAGGAACGAGTTCGCCGACATCGCCGACCGGGCGATGAAGGACCAGATGACCTACCGCGGCTTCCTCGCCGAGCTGCTGATGGCCGAGTGCGACGACCGGGCCCGGCGACGGTCGGAACGGCGGATCAAGGCGGCCGGATTTCCCCGGGACAAGTCCCTGCGGACCTTCGACTTCGACGCGAACCCGAACATCGACGCGGCCGCCATCCACACCCTCGCCAGCTGCGAGTGGATCAAGAAGAGCCAGCCGCTCTGCCTGATCGGCGACTCCGGCACCGGCAAGTCCCACTTGCTGATCGCCCTGGGAACCGAGGCCGCGATGGCCGGCTACCGGGTCAAGTACGTGCTGGCGACCAAGCTGGTCAACGAACTCGTCGAGGCCGCCGACGAGAAGCAGCTCTCCAAGACCATCGCCCGATACGGACGTGTCGACCTGCTCTGCATCGACGAACTCGGCTACATGGAACTCGACCGCCGCGGCGCCGAACTCCTCTTCCAGGTCCTGACCGAACGCGAGGAGAAGAACAGCGTCGCCATCGCCTCCAACGAGTCGTTCGGAGGCTGGACCAAGACGTTCACCGACCCCCGTCTCTGCGCGGCCATCGTCGACCGCCTCACCTTCAACGGCACCATCATCGAGACCGGAACCGACTCCTACCGCCTCGCCACCACCCGAGCACGTGCTGGGCACGCTGCAGCCAGCTGACTCCCCCCACACCAATCGGCCACCCCGTACTCGGGGCCGACTCAGACATCGCTCCAGGAGGTCCGCTTGTTCGTGTCCGCCGCCAGCACGTGGCGGCGGACGCCGATCCTCTCGTGCACCCCCAGCATGTTTCAGGAGGCTGCGGCAGCCTTCTGGATACGGGGGACGAAGAGCTGGGCCAAGGAGTGGACGGTGGCCGGGTCCAGGGAGCTGCCTCCCCCATCCTCCAGCCTTACCTCGGCGATGACCGTGCCCAGGCACATGATGAGGTCGAGGCCGTCCAAACTACCGGCGTTGCGGTAGTACGCGTGCCCCTCGACGCCGGGGACCGGCGCCACCTCCGCCTTGGCGTATTCGGCCGACCAGTCCTTCTCTTTGCTGCACGCAGCCTCGGCGGCCTTTTTGTCGGCGTAGGCCTGGATGTCGAAGTAGGCGTTCTCGCCGGCCGCCTCGAACTTCACCGAGCCGTTCGCGATGCGGGTGCAGTCCCAATGCGTGTCCGGACCGCACTCCGCCGCGGACTTGGGCTGATCCTCGATGTTCGCGCGGCCGGTCTTCGGCTTCCAACCCTTCATCGCCCCCGGGTCGGGGAGCGCCTGCCGGAACCGGTCCTCGGTGTTGAACACCGTGTCGAAGTCCGCCTTGCCGCCCTTCGGCTTGCCCGAACCCGCACCCGTGCCTGCATTCGCGCCTGATGCCGACTTGTCGTTAGCCGGCGGCTTCTCCCCAATCGGATCGGAGCCGCCGCCACCACAGGCGGTGGCGAAGGCCGCCAGCGCCATCAGAACCGCCACCCTCGAACCAATGCCGGACCTCAACTGCATTCCCCGTTCCCCCTGGCTCATCGGACCAACCCATCAGGCTGTCGCATCGTCAGATCATCCTGGCAGCTGACCCCGATGATGATCAAACGGTGCCCAGCCTCGGAGACGATCGCGACGGCTGCTCCGCCCTCGGTATCGACCGCAAGGCGCTGACGTTCCGCGGCACCGTTCCCCGAAGCAGGTCAGCGAGGAGTCCACCGAGAAGGGCGACGCTGCCGTCATTTCCCATGAACATCCAGAGCGCCGATGATCACTGAACGCCGCCGGAACCCACGAACAAACGCTGTCGGTTGAAGTGAACGAAGCCAGCCGCCCACTCTTCCGCGTAGCGTTCGCCGTCGCCGGTGAGCCGGGCGATCAGTGCTGTGACCCGTCGCTGTGGACGCGTCCGCCCGAGGATCTCGTCGCGCAACATGAAGGTGACGACGATGAACTGGACAAGGCTCACCGATCGGCCGATGCGGCGGAGCGTTCGGTGCCAGAGGCCTGTCATGCCGTCTCCCTGCGCTTGTGGAGCCGAAGTGTCCAGGCCAGCGCGGGCGCCGTCCTGATCAGGAGGCGGGCGCGGAAGCCCCAGCGGACGGTGAAGTCCTCGTTGCCCTTGTCCTGGCACTCCGCCGCCCACTCCTCCGCCCACCGTTCTCGGTCGCACTTGGGCAGCAGGCGCGAGGAGAGGTCGGAGATGCGGGGGCCGCGCTGTGGGGGAGCCCCCTTCCGCGGGTTGTTCATCATGAGGAGGAGGGGTGGCTCGGGCGGCTCTGCGTCGGAGCCAACGTCTGAGGCAGCTCGTGCGGCGGCGGGCCGCGCCCGAGGACTTCCTTGTGGCGGTCGTCCCGGGCTGGTTCGCCCTCTTCGTAGGGGCCGTAGTGGGTGTAGCTGCTCATGGGCTATGCCCCCGTGCTGCCAGGGGCAGGCCGGAGCCGCGCCGAGGTGGTGCCGCCGTTGTAGGACTGGGCGAGTGCGATGCGCGCGGACTCGGCGCCTCCGGGAGAGAAGCGGTAGTAGCGGGGGCGGGGCGGGTCGGTCTTCTCGATCTCGTTCTGGTCTTCCCAGAAGGACTCGAGCCAGCCGGCGTTCTCGAGGCGGGCGAGGATCGGGTGAATGGTGCCGGTGGGCAGGCCCGCAGAGTTGGAGAGTTCCAGGCCGTAGCGAGCTTCGGCGGGGGTCTCCAGGAGGGTCCGCAGCACCAGTTGAGTCTGGAGCGTCATGCGCGGATTCTTTGCCATGCTCAAACTCTGGTGTGGCGCTGAACTGGGACGCAATGCCGCTATGAGTACCCGTCATGCCTGTTGTCGTGCGCGAGACTTCGGTGACGGGCAGCAGGGCAGGTCAGCCAACCCCTGGCGAAAGATGGTGATTTCGGGTTGACGCTCGTCGAGTCCTTGTCGAGGCGGCGCCGGGCGGACTCCAGGAGGGCGTCGAAGCGTTCGTTCCTTTGATGGCTGCAGCCCGCCGCTTCCCCGTCGCAGGTTGTCGCGGCGATCGGCGATCTCGGCCATCTCGGCCTCGGAGTAGGGCATCGGTATGGTTCCTACTCGGCTCTTCGCCGAACGCAGGGACGGAACCGTAGCCGTACCAGCCGGGAGCCCGGCCCTCTCCTACGTCCTCGATCACCTTGCTGCTGAGAGCATCGACCTCAAACGGTGCCGCGACCAGGAAGACCTGCGGGTCGAGGCCGGCCTGTCCGACAGCGACCGAAGCGACGGGGACGGGCCCGCACGTCGCCCCCGCGCTCCCGCGGCGGCCGCCGGCCGCGCATCGTGTTCATCGAGCTCGCCGAGACCCCGGTCCGGACTCTGACGACCGTGCGTATGGCCCGGCTCGACGCGGTGCTCCACGAGATCGCCTCCGACCCCTGCAACGTGGAGCCGGACGCCACCGCGTCGGCGCTGCGTGACTACCAGACTCCGGCGTCCGGATCCTGTTCTACGCCACCGCGGTCGGCAGCATCCTGCTCGTCGAAGTCGACTGAGCGCGCTGACCACGGTCGAGCGCGGCTCCGCTCCAGGCGAAGCCGCGCTGATCCCTTTCTGTGGGTGCTACGGCGTGGCGTGGTCGATGACGTTTCCGTTCGTGCAGTTGTTGGCGTGGTTCCCCACCCAGTCGCCCAGGACCGGAACGACGGCAACCTCCTGGAGGCAGACCGCGGCGGCGGTGAAGTTCCAGTTGTTGGCGGCGTTGACGCCACCGCCGAAGTTGCTGTCATTGTCTGCGTGGGCGGGGCTGGCGAGTGCTGCGGTGCTCAGGACGAGGGCAGCGGCCATGACGATCTTCTTCATGGCTGGGCAACGAACCGTCAGGGCCCGAGACACGGGCGTATGGACCGTCCGTGCATTCGTCGTCCCCAGGACCTCCTACAGGACCCGGGGGACGAAGGACGGCCTCTCGCACGGCCCCTCCCGGTCGGTCGGCTTGGATCGGTTCGCGGGATGCCGTTCTGGTTCATCAGGTCGGTACAGGTGCGCCTTACACGTGCGGGCGTACGGGCGTGGGCGGGTGCCATTCGGCCAGGAGGATGGTGGCGTCGTCGGTGAGGCGCTGATCTTGGTGGAGGAGGAGGTGCAGGATGAGTCTGCGGAGCGCTTCCGGGGCTGGATCGCCCGATGCCATGGAGCGGATGACGGCATCGGCCAGCCGGCTCTCGCCGAAGAGTTCGCCGCTGGAGGAGCGGGCCTCGGTGACGCCGTCGCTGTAGAAGAGGACGCGGTCGCCGGGTTGCAGGGGTTCGCGGTGTTGCCGCGGGGGGTGATCTGTGTGGAATCCGAAGCCGAAGGGGAGGTCGGCCGGCCGTTCGAGGGCTTCGGACAGGACCCGACCGTCTCGGATCAGCAAGGGTGGCGGATGGCCGCAGTTGATCCAGGTCAGTTCGCCTCGGATGGTGTCGAGGTTGGCGACGATGCCGGTCATCAGCCGCTCCGGGATCCACTGTGCCAGGGTCCTGTCGATGGCGGACGCGATGTCCCGCAGACCGCCTCCCGCTCGGCGGGTGGAGCGGCATACCGCGAGTCCGACGGCGCTCGCGCCGCCGGAAGCGAGGTCGTGCCCCATGGCGTCCAGGAGGGTCAGGTGCAGCCGGTCCTCGGTGAAGTTGTGGTCGAAGGCATCCCCGCCGACCTCGTAGGCGGGTTCCAGCACTGCGGCTGAGGTCGCCCGGCTGGTTCCCACCGTGCGCGACGGGAGGAACGCCCACAACAGTTCAGCCTGCAGAGTCATGGGGCGACTACGTTCCCGCTCGACGAGCAAGTCGCTGTGGCTGGCCTTGGACACGACAAGCAAGGTCGCCAGACTGGCCAGGGCGCGATACATGCCATGCGCTCCCGGGGCGGGGCTGCTGACCTCCATCACCCCGACTCGCTCGATCCCGTCGACCATCGGAATCCATGCTGTACCGGCGTCGACCGTCAGCTGGGTCTTCTGGGTCCGGTACGCCAGGCCCGCTAGCGAGTTGTCGACGTCCAGCCGGCCGTCCTCCACTCCCCCGCCGGGCTCGGAGAGCGTGTACCCGAGGGCACCGCTGCGCGAGCGCTCCGATGCGAGCGGCAGCCGTACCAGCCACACCTGCTGCAGATCGGAGACATACAACCGGGCCCCCGCCGCGCCTAGCCGTCGGGCAGCCTCATCGATCAGCACCGGTACCTCGGCGGCCGACGCGCTGTGGGACCGTTCGAGTACGTCCGCCAGGACCTCATCGGCCTGGTCGCCCGCCGCCCGCGCAGTGCTCATCAGCCGCGTGCCTCAGCGCAGCACAGGTTCACGCCGGTCCCCTTCACACTCGTCCACCGCTCCTCGGAAGTTCATACTCCTCCCCCGCTGCCCTCTCGGCCTGAGACACGAGGCTAAGCCGGGCGGCTTTGTGGGACCGGGTCCGGATGGGCCGTGATGCCCATGCGAACCGCGCAACGAATCGAAGGCTCGTTGGGCCGCGCTCATATTTCGGCGGCACACCTCTGCGGCTGTCACCGCGTTGATCACCGGCCTGGACGCCATGCGACCCTCTTCGGGCGATACCGGTCCAGGGGTCGTCTGCCCTACCCGCTCGACGAGGCTGCCCTCCTCCGTCGGCCGGCCGAGTGGACGCGCGAGGTGGCTTGCTGATCAGGCCTGCCAGGCCAGACGGCGTACTGCACCTTCAGACCCTGCGCGGCCCTCGACATCTCCCATCGCGCCGCAGCCACGTTGGAGATCGAGACTCTTCTCTTCGCGCACGCCCCTACAGCAGGGTGAGAGTCCAGCTGCCAACGGCCGGGCCGTCGCACGCCTGCCTCAGGTGTTCGCGCCCGCGCCCGGCGACTGTGCGACGACGTGGGAGTCCGTCAGCGGTCAGGTTCTCCTGCCTGTCGGTGTGGAAGCCCGCATTGCCGCACCCAGGGGCCGGGAGTCACGAGCGCGCTGACCGGCGCAGGGCGCCAGCCAGGTTCTCTATGCGTCAGCGGTGCCAGCCGGGATGCGGAAGCGTTGGCGACGTCCGTGTCTCGGGAAGCGCCGGCGATGGTCGACGGGATCCGGCCGTCTGACCGTGACGGCCAGGTCCCGAGGTGAAGACCCTCCTGAGCGCGGGGAGGAACGGCCGCCTGGCCCAATGCCCCGCCGATCCGCCCCCCGCCATCCGGGCAGAATGCGGCTGCTGCCCTCGGGTGGCAGCGAAAGTGGGTCGGCGTCGGCCGGCTCGTGGCCTCGGTTTCACCCGCCGTCTACCAGGATGTGTTCGGACCCGATGAGAACAAGGGCACCAAGACCAACTACTGCGGCACCTCGTCCTGGGGAGACCTCGCCGCCGGCGACTACTACTTCCGCCTTGAGCTCATCAACGGAGGCGCGACCGGATACCGCTTCTCGGCCACGGCTGTAACTGTCCGGTACTGACCGCTCTCGGCCCGCTCCGCCCGAGCATCTGATGCTCGCGACAGGCCGGGAACTCTTCAGTTGTTGATGGCCCGTTCAACGGTACTGCGCCGCTAGTAGCAGGCCTCGCCGAACCCTGATGGCCGCCCGCCTCGCGATCCCATGCCCACAGGCGGGCGGTCTGGCTGTCAGTGGCCTTGGAGGCCGTGCGGATAGGCGGAGCAACGCCCTGGCGTAAACCGCAGATCGCGCGCATGCGTGCGTGCGAACATGAGTCGATGTGGTCACAACTGCCATTCGGGGACGAGCTTCGGTCCGAGCTGGGTTCACCTCGTCGGGCTCGCCGACTGGGAAGCAGCCCGCGGTCTCGGGTATGGCGGGCCGAGCTGTCCGGCACACCCGTGGTGGTCAAGCAGCTCATCGACGCTCCGGAGGCGGCTGAGAGGTATGCCCGCGAAGTGGCGGCGCTGAAGCTCGCGTCCCGGGTTGACCCGCCCGTGGCGCCGATGCTTCTCGCCACCGATCCGGACGAACGTGTCCTGGTCCTTGAGCACTTGGATCACCAGCCGCCCCGCGAGGGCTGGGTGGTTGACTACGCCGCGGCATTGGCCAGACTCCATGCGGCGACCAGCACCGACGACACAGGCACACTCCCCGGCTGGTCCGGCCCAGCCCAAGGCGACATCGACTCCTTCCTCGAACTTGCCGGGGCGCTCGGCGTCGCGGTTCCGACCGGAGTCCGAGCTGAGCTGGACGACCTGGTAAACCGCCTGGCTGGCACACGGGGCCATGCCCTGCTGCATGGCGACCCCTGTCCCGGCAACGACATGCACACCAGCAGCGGAGTTAGGTTCATCGACTTCGAGCAGGCCGCGCTGGGTAATGGGCTCGTGGAACTCGCCTACCTGCGCATCGGTTTCCCGACCTGCTGGTGCGTCACGGCCCCGACACAGTCCCTGCTGCACGCAGCGGAGACCACCTATCGCGCGACATGGCGCGACGCGACGGGCACCGATGCCCAAAACGATCTCACCGATGCATGCGCTGCCTGGCTGCTACGAGGCGACGCACTGGTCCAGCGAGCCGAACGTGGAACCGTCGACCACTTGGCCGAGATCCCGAACCGGGACTGGAAATGGGGCACGGCAACGGCCCGGCAGCGACTCGTTCACCGTCTCGGAATCGTCCGCCAGATGGCCGCTGATGGAAGTGAGCTCAACGGCCTTGGACAACTCGCCGCTGCCATCAAGGGAGCCATGCTCACCCGATGGCCCTCGCTTCAACCACTACCCCTGCAAAGGCCGTAAGGGCGCCGGCCCGCAATCTGGCCTACGACGTGGCCTCGAACCACAAGCCATGGAGTTGCGGCGCTCTGTGGTCACTGGGAGACCTGTGCCTGCGCTGCCATCATGGCTGACCAAACCGCTTTGGGACCAATCCCCGCGGCCTTGTTGCCCGAGCGGCCGGAGTTCCGCCCGGACCATCCGCTCGGCTGCCACCGCCGGCGCATCAGCGACCGGGTCATCTTCGACAAGCTCCTGCAACTGCAGCGCTTCGGCTGTTCTTACGAGGCGATCGCCGACACGGCCTGCTCGGCTACCACGATCCGCAACCGCCGCGACGAGTGGATACAACTGGGCGTCTTCGCCCGGCTCAAGCAGATCGCGATGGAATCCTACGACCGGATCGTCGGCCTCGTCTTCGACCAGATCGCCGTCGACGGCTCCATCATCAAGGCTCCTGGAGGTGGCGAGGCCGCAGGGCGCTCACCGGTCGACCGCGGCAAGCAGGGCCTCAAACGCTCGGGCATCACAGACGGATACGGCATTCCACTGGGGCGTGTTCTGGCCGGTGCCAATCGCCACGACTCCCCACTGCTCGGTTCCAGCGAGTCACCGACTCGGGAGAGCGCGTCGATGGCGGAGACGGTGCCGAAGCCGTTGCCGCCGACGCTCTCGTCGCCAGCACCCTCCCGGACAGCTCCATCGTGATTGCCCCTGATGAGGGCCCCAGGGAACCGCTGCCCGAACTGCCTGCCTCGCTTCGCGCGTCGGCGAGACTCGCACTGGACCGGGTTCTCCAGGACGGATCAGAAAGGGCAACCGGCTGGGTGGACAGCGCCGACGCCGACCAGTGGCGCCAGGAAGTGCGACAGATTCTCCCAGCACTCCAAACACCCGCTGATCACTAGCCGTGACCGCTTCACGGAAGTCGTGCCAGAACCGCTAGAGATGAACGAACCATTGGGCGCCGATGCCAGGAGAGCTCAGCATGATCGGGACGTCGGAATGAGCTCGAAGGGCTTCCCCAGTGGCCTCGCCAAAATCGGCGGCCGCTTCGCAAGCAGCATCCAGCTGCAGCAGCAGGGCCCCAGCCTGTTTGCCTATATCCTCCTCGACCAGCGGGACCCGGTGCCGCGCCTCCCGCAGGAAGAGCTGCTGCAGACGCTCAGCATTCGGCCTCGATGTTCCTCGCCAGCCAGCGCGCTTCATCATGGCCGTCCGGCGCCAGAGCGGCAGCTTGGCAGCCAACGCGGGCGTCGGTGCCACCGCCGGGATTCAGCAGGCGTTGGGACGGGCCAAAACCACCCTGCTTGCCCTTGAACGCCTCCAGGGACGCCGAAAGCACGTCGTCAGCGGCTCCCTGGGCAGGCCGGGGCCCTGGGCTCGGCCTGCCCAGGGCCCCGGCCTGCGGCACACCACCCGCAGTGCCTAATGTCGCGCCGAATGGGCGTGCCTGCCCCGCTCCGTACTCGCGCTCGCCCCATTACCTTGGTCGGCGCACTCGCGGCGCGGGAGGTCAAGCCGTGGCGGTTCAGGCGGTGACGGAAGTGAGCACGCCCCTCCCGGTGGAGAACCGGGTCACAGCGACAGCCGCCCCGTGGTCACGTCGCCCGGACCGGACCCGGGCGACGTGACCACATCGGAGCAGACTTGCCGGACACACTTCACTGAGCCGTCGGCCTGTCCTGCGGCGGCGTCAGTTCCCCGTCATCCGCAGAGGCTGTCATCGGAGTAGGAGAGGTAGGCGATGCTGCTGCTGCCGGCGACGTACCACCGGCCCGCGCTGTTCCTGTACATGCTGCCGAGATCACTGTTGGTGCCGTTGTAGCGGATCTCAGACCCGTTCCAGAAGAGATTGTTGTCGGCTCTACCGAAGGTCTGTGGCCCAACCTCTCCGTCCGCTTTGAGTCCGCGATCGCTCTGCCACTCGATCGTTGCGGCTCTGGTGTTCGGGCCGAAGTCACAGTCGAGGCCTGACTGAGGCAGGTATCCATCAGCGATCAGGACTCCCTGCCACAGCCCGACCACGCTGTTGTGTCTGTTCTTGGTGGTGGAGAGTGGGCCCTCGTCTCCCCAGTCGTCCGTCACCGTCCCTGAGCCGTACACGCTTCCCTGTGCCACGCTCGCGTGCGCTGGTGACTGCACGCCCACTGCTACCACAAGCGCCGCAGCAGTGACCGCACTTCTCCAGGCCCAGATATGGTCAGAACGATTCAACGGAACCCCCAGCCAATCGTCTTGGACTAGACCGCGCGTACCGTCGCACGCCCTTTACCGCGTGTACAAGACATCCGGCGTCTGACCGGACCGGGACCTTGACGTTGTGATCGACGACATCACCCTGCCCTGGAACTTCGGTGTCATCGAAGGGCACGTCGACCGGATCAAGATGCTCCGTGATCACGGGGGTCTGTGCCCGTACTGCTGCCGGGGTCCCAACCGTGCCTATCCGCGCGGCCTGCAAGCGGAGAATGTTCGGGCAGCCTTCCACTTCTGGTATGCCTGGCCGTTGCAGTCCCACAACTCCAGGGCAGTGCCCGAGTCGGTACTGCCGTCCACGGGGGGAGACACGCCTGTCGGCGTTCCGACTGACCAGGGCGAAACCGAGCACCCAGGTTCGACCCGCAACCGAACCTCTCGGTACGACAAAAGCTACTTACGTGTCGGAGTGCTCCGGCAGGGTGAGCCAGTCCGACCAGGAGATCTCTCGGCCGAGGAAGCGCGGCCGCTCGAACGGCCAGTCGGCGGCGATCCACTGCGGCACCAGCTCATCGAGGGCCTGCTCGACCTTGCTGTCCACCAGCTCGTCCACCACCCACCAGGAGATCTCGCCGTCCGCGCCGGCCCTCTCCGGTGGGTCGATGTAGACGCAGCCGAGCAGAGCTGTCTCCGCCGCGTCGAACAGCGCGTAGTTGAAAGACTGGTGTGCGGCGATCTCCTTCTCGTGCCGCAACAGGTCGGCCTGGTCGGCCTCGTAGGTCATGGTGGCCGCAGGCCAGCCCCAGGCAGGGCCGAAGATGGTCCACAGCCGCTCGCGCGAACCCATCACAGCCGGATAGTCGAGCGGGGTGTCCGCCTCCCGGATCGGCCGCAGGTGATGACCACTGCCCGGCAGCGGTACCAGGACGGGATGGACGAAACTATCGGGGAGCCAGCTCATAGCGCCCGACCGTAGCAGCGCACGGCCCTCCGTTCCTTTGGATATTGCCCGTATACCGCCAGGACCGGCTCTCATGCCGGGCCGCACCCGCGATCACCCGATCGAGACTCCCGTTCGATCGACGTCTCCATGATCGGTACGGCAACGGCTTCTTACGCCCGCAAGCTCGCGTGCCTGCGATCACCATGGGCCCCGGACACGCCGATGATCAAGGAAGCAACATTCGCAGACAGATCCCAGACGTCAACCAAGCCCAGCACCCTCCCTTGGGCATTGGAGAACAAAGCTCCAGTCGAGGGGTCGACCCTGCGCTGCTCCTGGGCTGGTGGTGGAACCTCCCTGATCGCCGGGGAGAGAGTCCACTGGCGCTGCCTGGAGGACGAAGGCACCCTAGTGGGCGACGCAGCGGGCGACGTTTCGCAGTCCAAGACTGCTCCGTGGACTGTGCTCTACAACCCCGACGACCCTGCCGAGGCGCGGTAGGCAGCGATCCTCACTGTCTGGCACTAGGACTTGTCCCGCCGAGCATGTGCCTGCTCCGCGCCGGACTCGTTGATGTGGGCATGGGGCGGCGTCATTTGACGGATGCCCATTGAGAACGGCTGCGGCCGTTCCTGCCGGTCAGCAACGGGCGTTGTCGCCGGTGGCGGGACCATCGACAGGTGATCGACGGAATTCTGCACCAGAACCGCTGACGCGTCATCCGGGGCCGCAAAGAACTCGCCGATGATGCTCACCCAGGCATCATGCCGCACCGCCCACGATCATGATCGGCCGGACAGCTGCCAGCATGCCGGTCCCGTGGCAGTGCCAGCAGCTTCCCCTGGCGTACTGCGTGCGGCGATGGCGCCGGCGGTTCCTGCAGGAGCCGGGCGATGACCGTTGCCTTGGGGCTGCGTGCGAGCCATCTCCTGCCGCCTGCCGAGCGTGACCTCCAGGGCTACGCCGGGGCGGCGAAGCGGGAGTCCAAGGAGATGCCATGGGTGACTGCGCGGAGCCCGTCGTGCACATCGCTCATTCTGTACACCCATGGCACCAGGCCGACAGCCGGCCGTCCAGGCGCGCAGAGGACGACATCGACGCACGAGACGGACGACGGGATCTGTCCTAGGAAGGCGTGGAGCGCTGGTGTCTCGGACGATTCTGGTGTCGTGGAGTCGCTGCGGGAACGGCGAGTCAGCGCTGCATCCGCAGCCCCCATGGGGCTCCGTAGGCGCCGAGCAGGTCGAGGAACGGGCGGGGCGGCAGCGCTTCGGGGCCGAGGACGCCGCTTGCCTTCCACGTGCCGTCGGCGATCAGTTCCAGGGCGATCACTGGGTTGAGGGCGGTCTGCCAGACCACGGCCTGGGAGCCGTACTCCCGCATCGTCCACTCGTTGTCGACCACGTGGTAGAGGTACACCTCCCGGGGCGTGCCGTCCTTGGTTCCCTTGATCCAGGTGCCTGCGCAGGTCTTGCCCTTCATCCGGTCGCCCAGGGTGGCCGGGTCGGGCAGGCAGGCGGCGACCACGTCGCGGGGGGAGACCTGGAGGGGTCCGTCGGGGCCGGGGAGGGTGACCTTGGCCGTGGAGTCGAGGCCTAGGTCGCGGAGGGTCTTCAGCTTGGCGATGAAGTCGTCGCCGAGACCGTATTTGAACGTGACCCGGCGTGCGTCCAGCCAGCGGGGCATGAGGAGAACCTCCTCGTGTTCGACGTTGACGCACTCCACCGGGCCGATGCCCTCGGGGAAGTCGAAGACCTCCGGCTCGCTGAAGGGCGCTGTGGTGAACCAGCCGCGGCCCCTCTCGTAGACGACGGGCGGGTTGAGGCATTCCTCGATGGTGGTCCAGATGTTGAAGGACGGTGCGAAGTCGTAGCCCTCGACGGTGAGGTTGGAGCCGTCGCGTACGCCGATCTCCTCGATCTCGTCGAAGAGTTCATCGGCCGCGTAGCGGGCGAACACGTCTGACAGGCCGGGCTCCACACCCATGCCGACCAGGGCGAGGCGGTCGGCGTTCTTCCAGGCTTCGGCGAGGGCGAACTGCTCGTCGCCCAGCTTGACACCGCACTGTTCGTAGGGAGTGGTCGGGTGCGGCACGGACAGCGACATCGCCATGTCGAGGTAGTGCGTGCCGGCGGCCAGCGCCGCGTTGAACAGGGGCATGACGAACCTGGGGTCGGTGGCGTTCAGCAGCACGTCGCAGTTCTCCTCGGTGAGCAGGCGGCGGACCGCCGCCTCGTCGGAGGCGTCCAGACGGCGCGCGCTGAACCGGCTCTGGTCGCCGAGCGCGGCCACTGCGGCCTGCGCGCGGACCGGGTCGTGGTCGGCCACAACCATGTGGGTCAGGAAGTCACGGCGGGCCGCGATACGGGTGACGGCGGTTCCGACGCCGCCCGCACCCACAAGAAGTACTCGCATCTCACACACCACTTTCGCTGGACGGCCCCGGCGAACACCGGGAACGCCTCGATGCAACACCGCCCCTACCGTTAAGGTCTACAGCGTTGGCATAAGGAGCGATGGCGGGGTGGTGGAGTGATGCCGAAGAAGGTGGTTGCGGAGGCGGAGCGGCGTAGACGGCGGCCGACCCGGCAAGGCTCCGTGCTGTCGGAGAAGCTGATCGTGGAGACGGCGCTGCGGATGCTGCGCGAGCACGGCAGTGCCGGACTGACCGCACGTCGACTCGGGGCCGCTCTCGGCGCCGACCCGAGCACCCTGTACCGGTACTTCGCCGGCCTGGACGGCCTTACGCGGGCGATCGGCGAGGAGCTGATGGGGCGCGCCCTGGACAGCTGGACAGCCACCGGGAGCTGGCGCGCCGACCTGCGTTCTCTGGGGCTGGCGATCCACGCCTCCTATCTCGCCCACCCCCAGGCCGCGCTGCTGACCGCCAGCCGTGTCACCGGCCGCCCCCGGGAGATCGAGGTGGACGAGACGATCCTCGGTATCCTGCGCGACGCGGGCTTCGGCGAAGCGGACGCCGTCGGCGTGTATCACGCCTTCATCGACCTGGCTCTGGCCTTCGCCGCCCTGGACTCGGGCGCACTGGCCGTCAAGGACGAGGCCAGAGAGGCGGACGAGGGCATGTGGGCCTCCACCTATGCCCGGTTGCCCCGCGAGACCCATCCGCACATCGCCGCCACCGCGCACCTGCTGGCAGAACGGATGAATCTCAGCGCCTATCCCGACGTGCTGGACACACTCCTGGACGGCGCGGAGGCGAGGCTCACCGGCGCACGGTAGGCCGGCGCGACGGATCCCCGCCTTGCGGGCGCCCTAGCCTCATCCAGGCACCGTTCACCCGGGGACAGCCCGCCTGCTGGCGCTGTGGCCGGTGTCAGGCATTCCGCGGGTCGCCGAGGAGGACCGGCTCGTTGATCTTCCCGAAGGGCACGTGGACGCTGGGGGTGGTCCGCGACGTGCTGACCAGGTGGCTTGCCTGGTCGTCGAAGAAGATATGCGGCTTGAGAACTTTCATGATCTCACCCTTGTCGATGCCTCCGAGGAAGAAGGCGTCGTTGACCGTCACTCCCCATTGTTTCAGGCTCATCACTGCCCGCTCGTGCGCGGGGGCGTTGCGTGCGGTGACGAGAGACACGTGAAGACGGATCCGGTATTCGGCGTCCCCCTGCCGTTCCGCTTCCTCTCGTCGCTGGATGCGATTGATGCCGGCAAGGAAGTCTTTCAGCGGCCCAGCGTCGTGCGGAACCGCGGCGTTCAGCACCTCGTGGGCGCGAAACCCTTCGAGGCCTCCCCTCTGGTAGACCTGCTCCGATGCGTCGGTGGCCAGCACGCCGTCGAAGTCGAAGGAGATGCGCAGGTCGTGATCGTCGGTGTCGTCCTCGTACGGCTCTCCCAGGACGTGTCCCGCCGGCAGGCCCTGTGAGACGGCCTCGCGGACGTCGCTGTCGTTCGCCGACAGGAACAGCGACATGTTGAGGGCCGGCATGAACGGGTAGGGCGAGCGGCCTTGCATGAAGATGGCCCGGCTTATCGACAGCTCGTGGGCCTCTATCGACCGCATGACACGAAGCCCGGTGTCCGGGTCGTTCCGGGACAGGACGATGACCTCGACCAGGGGGTCGCCGTCCTCGCTCAGGTCGTTCAGTGACAGCAGTCGGCGGATGAACGGGAACGCGACCCCGGGGCGGAGTGTGTGGTCGAGGTGCTCTGCCTGGTAGGCGCGGTAACTCTCTTCGCCCTGCTCCCGGAAGACGGCGTCCGACTCTGCGAGGTCGAACAGCGCGCTGGAAGCGATCCCGATGACAAGCCGGTTCGCCAGTTCGTAAGCGACCACAGCAACCTCTTTTGATCAGCCCGCTCTCGTCGCTCTCAATCATCGCACCGGCCTCATTGCCGGGCCTGCCGCACAGCCCCCGAGCAGTCCGGAAGCACTCCGGCGGGTACCTCCCAACGACACAGGCAGGAGCCCGGCCCACCATCCACCCCGGCAGCAGGACCACATACAAGTCCATCGCCGCTCGCTCACTCGACCTGGTGCCATCCCTAGCGTCAGAGAACCGGCGCGCGGCCGGCTGCGTCTCGCACATGGACCTTGTCCACGAGGTGCACGTCTGCGAGCCAGGGCCTGGCGGTCCTGGACGTCACAGCCCCACGAAGCGCAGCAGGCCGCCCGAACTGTCATGACTGTGCTGGAGAAGGTGTGGGCCACCCTCGGTATGGCGGGCGTCCAGGCCGGCATGGACGTACGCACCACTCCCCCACCGACACGCTCAACCAGCAGCGCATCGCTCCTGCGTGAACTTCCCGACTCGCATGTCTCCGTGAGAGCCAGTGCATGTCCGCTGCGGAGGCAGACCGGGTCCTAGCCCAGGGCTCGTCCGGCGGATCATGGGCCCGAGCCAGGGCCGGACCGAGGCGGGGGCCGGCCAGTGCCCTGATCGTGTTGACCGCCCCCGGCAGGCAGTGCTGGAGTCGGCACGTGGACAGCATCCCCGCCAACCGTCGGGTCTGGACCAGATCAGCAGCGCCTACCAGCACGAGAACGACCCGCAAATCGGCGCCACACCGCGGCTGTGGGGCATGCACTCCATCCCCGACGCGCGCCTGCACGCCTTGGGCGGCGTCACCGGCAAGCGCGTCCTCGAAGTTGGCTGCGGTGCCGGCCAGTGGTCCAGGGCGCTCGCCGCCGAGGGCGCCACCGTGGTCGGGCTCGACCTGTTCGAAGCCCAACTCGACGCAGCGGCCCGCGCGATGGGAGCGGCACACTACCCGCTGGTGCAAGGCGCCGACGAACAACTCCCCTTCGCCGCCGACAGCTTCGGCCTAGTGTTCTGCGACTTCGATGGGCTCAGCTGGGCGCCCCCGCACCTGGCCGTCCCGCAGGCCGCACGCGTCTTGGGCCGAGGCGCGCGCCTGGTGTTCAACGTCGCCAGTCCATGGTTCGAAGCTTGTCATGACGAAGCCGCCAGCCGCCTGACCACGACGCTGCAGAAGGACTACTTCGGGCTGAACACCATCGCCGAAGACGACGGCGCGACCAGGTATCAGCTCACCTACGGCGACTGGGTCAAGGGCCTGCGCGGCGCGGGTCTCATCATCGACGACCTCATCGAGCCGCGGCCCGAACTCGGAACACCCAACGGTTACAACGAAACCGACCCACCCGACTGGGCACACCGCTGGCCGGCGGAACTGCTCGGGGTAACCCACAAACCGTAAGTTCCGCCGCGCCGAGACGTGAAGGAATCCCCTCGCCGGGCAGGCCTAGTGATCTGAGTCAGAGATTCGTCGGCAGTAAGGGCTGCCCCGCAAAGTGCCGGTGGGACGAAGGCCACCTGAAGGGCGCCGATGCGGGCTGGACGGATAGCGTGCAGAGGTTCGTGGAGGCAGCGGGGGGACAAGTGGGATGCAGCAGGTTGCCTGTGGAGAATGTGGGCGACGGCGACCTCTGGCTCTTCGTAGAGCCGTACGGTGAGGACCACTGGCTGAAACCCGGGGAGGCCTTCACGGTCGCTCCGGAGGTTGAGGGGATCGGTGTCGGGTTCTCCCCCGCTGTCTGCCAGGAGGGCATCGCGGTGTGACTCTTTGAGGACGGTGACCCGGCCAAGGTCGTCCTGGAGTACACAGGTGACTGACGCGGACGGCAAACAGCTGGAGTGCGGGCACCAGAGGCCCCCGAAACGGCAGGCCCCGGCGCGGCTGAGCCGGGCTGAACCCCTCGCTCATCGGGTCCAGTAGCGGTAGTTCTTGGACTGCCCCGCCACACTGTGGTCCCGTGTCGGCACCAGGGTGCCGTCCACGATCAGCACCGTGTCCCTGCGGAAGCGGCTTCGCGGCCGCAGCGCGAGCACGGGCCCGACATGGCTCACGATTCAGCCCCGCAGCCGCACGCACCCGAGCCGCCGAGCCTGGCACTCGTCCCGTACCCAATATCCAAGTCGACCGGTATGGAGTCGGTGGGAGTCCGCCCTGCCATGAAGCCCGTGCCCGGCTTGTGGAGTCCCAGCAGAAGCCGGCCCACCCCGGAGCCTGACCCGGCAGGGCTCTCTGGCCGTATCCACACGCCATCCTCGCGGCTGTTCCTGAGGTCGCTCCTGCAACCGTGCTCCTGCCCGGCTGCCCTGGTTGCTCCGGGGCGAACGGGTCAGATTGGTCGGGAGGCCGGATGCCTCTGTCGACGGGGGCTCCTTGACGTTGCCGGGAGCGGTGCGGAAGGCCGTGGGGGCTGTCGGCGTCGGCAGGCCGCGACGGGAAGTGTGCCCTTGACGCTTCTAGCCCTGTCCGCTCCACCGATCCGTCCGCCCCTGCGTTCGGTCCCGCCGATATTTCCGCGCGAAGGCCAACACGCCAAGGTCTATACAAACGCTGTTGCCCCGTCAATCATCTTGTCATGCACCTGCGGCCCATAAGGCGGGCCGCAGTCTCATGGAGGTGTGGGATGCACCAAAGACTTTCCGTCGGCCTGTCCGCCTCGGCCCTTGCCCTGCTCACCACCGTCGCCACAGCCACTGTCGCCACGGCCGCCCCTGCCGACAAACCCCAGGTGCTCTCCAGCTGGACGCAGACCAGCGCGTCAAGCTACAACCTCTGGGCCGCCGCCCGAGCCAATCAGGGCGCCTGGTCCGCCTACGCCTTCGACTGGTCGACCGACTACTGCTCCACCTCGCCGGACAACCCCCTCGGCTTCCCCTTCTCGATGTCGTGCGCCCGACACGACTTCGGCTACCGCAACTACAAGGCCGCCGGCACCTTCAGCGCCAACAAGTCTCGCCTGGACAGCGCCCTGTACGAGGACCTCAAGCGCGTGTGCCTCAACTACAGCGGTGCCACGAAGACGACGTGCAACAGCACGGCGTGGACCTACTACCAGGCGGTCAAGGCCTTTGGCTGACCGGCCTCCCGCGCCACCACGCCCCGCACCCTCGCCAGCTGCGAGAGGATCAAGAAGAGCCAGCCTCTCTGCCTCATCGACGACTCCGGCACCAGCAAGTCCCCTGCGTCGCCCCGGGCGACGAGGCCGCGATGAAGGGCTACGGCGTCCGCCGCGCCCTCGCGACAAGGGTGGTGAACGAGCTGGTCGGGGCCGCGGACGAGAAGCAGCTGAACAAGACCATCGCCCGCTACGGCCGCGTCGATCTCCTTCGCATCGATGAGCTCGGCTACGTGGAACTCGACCGCCGCGGCGCCGAACTTCTCTTCCAGGTCCTGACCGAACGCTAGGAGAACAGCGTCGCCATCGCCTCGACGAGTCGTCGTTCGGCGGCTGGACCAAGACCTTCACCGCCCCCGTCTCTGCGCGGTCATCGTCGAGCGACTCACCTTCAACGGCACCATCATCGAGACCGGCACCGACTCCTACCGCAAAGCCAGCACCCGAGCCCGCGCTTAGGAGCCCGCCAAGGCCGGGCGCTCGGCTCCGTCGAGTCGTCATCCGGTCCATTGGCGCCTGCGTGTGCTGACGTCCTCGAACGTCGCGGAATCGGTGTTCGCCGGGGGCCGGCCGCACGAAGATGGACACCGGCGAACACATCTCATGGGCCGGGGGGGTCGTACTACAGAGCGGTGATGAGCAGCGAGAGGACGAAGGGGGCGATCAGCAAGTGCGCGGGGGTGACCCGGGCGCCGGGCGGCATGGGCGACGTGGACCGCGACGGACGCAACAGCCTGTTCGCCTACGGCAAGAGCGGCTCATTCCTCTACCGGGGCACGGGCGTCGCCGTGGCGCCGTTCGCCCCCGCGCGAGTCCAGCTCCGTCCACCCGGCGACGCCGACTCCGGGCCACCCGATCGTCTGACACGTCCGGCCCGCCGGACGGGACATCCGAAGGACGGCGGGGCGGTCCTGGACCCGGCGGGGGCTGCCGACCCAGCTCTGCTCGGCTGGTTCTTGACCAAAGCACGGTAGGTACACGTCAGCCCCGGGCGGACCTGTTGTTCCAACAGGTCCGACGGGGGCTGGGCTAGACCCGAGCCTCGTGGCCTGGTCGAAGTCGGCCCGGCGCACGCCGAGGCGGATCGCGGCCTGGTTGGGGCCTAGGCAGTGTCTGACAAATGATCACGGACTGGTTCGCGGAGCCAGAGGATCAGCGAGGCGAGGACAACTCCGGCGCGGTAGCGGTCGGCGAGCTTGTCGAACCTGGTCGCGATCGCGCGGAACTGCTTGAGGCGTGCGAAGCATCGTTCGACGACGTTGCGGTCGCGGTAGACCTCCTTGTCGAATGCGGGCGGCCGGCCGCCGTGGCGCCCCCGGCGCCGGCGGTTGGCCGCTTGGTCGCGGCGCTCGGGGATCGTGACGGCGATACCGCGGCGCCTCAACAGGTGCCGGATCGCCCGGCTGGAGTAGGCCTTGTCACCCAGGACTCGGGGCGGGGTCGTGCGCGGGCGGCCAGTGCCGGCTATCGAAGCGCGGATACCTTCGAGGACCTGACCGAAGGCGGTGGCGTCGTTGACGTTGCCGGGCGTGAGCACGATGGACAGGGGAAGGCCCCGGCCGTCGACGGCGAGGTGGACCTTGGTGGTCAGCCCGCCTCGGGACCGGCCGAGGGCCTGGCGCGTCTGCGAGCGGCCCGGATCTTCCAGTTCGTCCCCGTCAGCGGCCCCTTTTACGTGCGCCGGCGGCGTGCTGGTGGGCACGGTTGACCGTGGAGTCGACGGCGACGGTCCACTCCACCTGGCCCATCGCGTCGTCGCGGACCTGCACATGCTCCAACAGCCTTGCCCACGTGCCATCCGCCTCCCAGCGGGCGAACCGCTCGTAGACCGTCTGCCACGGCCCATACCGCTCGGGCAGGTCACGCGACGGAGCCCCAGTCCGCAACCGCCACAGCACACCGTTGACCACCTGCCGGTGATCACGCCTCGGCCGACCACGCCCATCCACCTGCGGCAACAAGGGCTCTATCCGCTCCCACACCGCGTCCGTCAACCCACCTCGACCTGCCACAAGATAATTATCAGAGACCCAGGTCAGGACACCGCACTCGACCAACTTCATTGGCAACGGACAACGACGCCGGGCGGCCTGGCCCCGCGTCAGAGCGGTGTTCCCACACCGCACGTGCGGTCACCCGGTACGGAGCGGCTCAGCGCTGCTTGGGACTACCGCGCATCGGTAGTCCCCCGAGCCGGTCCCCGCCCCGCCTCCCGCCCCCTTCCGCCGCGTTGGGGACGTCCTGCTTGCCTTGTGGGTTCACCCCAGTCTAATCTCGTCATCATGACGATAATCGCTCAGCGGCCCCTGCTCCCTGCGGGCATTGACTCCAGGGGCCTCGATCCGCCGCCGCGCGCACGGCCGTGACGTCGAGCACGAGCCCGGAGCCATGCCGGCGCGCGCACCAGCCACCCGGCGGCCGCCTGCCACCGGACCACCGGACCACCGGACCACCGGACCACCGGACCACCGGACCACCGGCAGAGATCAACACAAGGCGGTCCTCATTTCAACGCTGCGGCACCCCAGCGCCTGATCCCTGATGCACGATCCCTGCTCTCCGATCCACCGCTCGTGCACTTCAAACCCTCGAAGACTCCGGCGCTCGTGGCGCCGCGTGCCGACGCGAAGAAGCGCGTCGATCGAAGTGTGAACTCGGATGGCGCAACCCCTCTCATCCCGGAGAAATCCACCCGCCAGGAGCGTTTCGTGCGCCACGCCAGTCCCCCTCCGCCCTCCTCCACGCTGCACCCTGTTCTCCTCGATTGCCTTTCCGGAATCCGCTCAGTCCGAGCGTTCGAAGCGGCCGACTACGTTCGCGAGAAGTGTCGAGTGCGGGCCTCGTACGACTTCGTCGAGCTCTATCCGGAACGGCTCACGATCCCGTCCGGCGAGAGAGAATCACACAAAAAGAGTTGGCCGGAATTCGCCCACCTCGAATTCGAGGAACCGGCAGCACGCTTGGAGTACCTCCACAGATTCAACGAGCACAAGTACGTGGCCGGCAGTCCCGCCATTCACCTCACTGTGCCGCCCGCGGCCGTTCTGGACGCTTGGGGCCGCGGCCACGGTGGCATCGACAATGACCTCAGGACGGAAAAGTGAGCATGTTCGGAATTCCGGTAAATCCCTTCGACCTCTCCAAAGAAACGCTGAGCCGAATATCCGCCGATGACTCATGGGCCCCGACCGAGTCGGAGATCCCCCACGTCGATGCCAGGGTGATCCGCCATTTCCTCACTCCGGCTGAAGTGGAGGTATTCGCGGCCGAACTCGCTGCCCAGCGCTTTGTGCCGGTGGGCCTAGACGGCATTGCCGCCAACTACGCAGAGGGAGATCCGGTCGGCTCTCTCCGTGCCACGGCTGACTCCGAAGTCTTGGCGGCAGAGTTCTACCGCAGGCTGCGGACGTTTCTGTCGTCTGAAGTAGGACCGGACGATCCGACGGATTCAGACGGAAGGCACTGGAAGCCGGCGTCCGTCAATCCGCGTATGCGCTTCATCACGTACGAACACGGCGGATTTCTTGTCCCGCACTACGATTCACCCTATTTCGCCCCCGACGGAACGCGAACTCACCTGACGGTCGTCGTCTACCTGTCGTATGAGGCAGTGGGCGGAGAAACGCGGTTCATCGCCGACAAGCAGAACGACCTTCCCTTTGCGCAACGCGACTTCTCGGACTGGCCCCGACTCGCAGAGCCTGAGGAAATATTGAGCGCCCACCGCCCCGAACCGGGCGATGCGCTCCTCTTCTGGCATCGGACGCTTCACGACTCGGCCCCGCTTCTTGAGGGTACGAAAACAATTCTCAGAACCGACGTGCTCTACGAGCCCATAGACGTGCCTTGAGCAACAGCAAGGCAACCGTCGCACAGGAGGGCCCACGTGGTACCCGCCCGGGCTGGTGACACCGGGTGGGCGCCCAGGGCGGGCTTCGGATTCGACGACGTGCATGTCGTGCTCCCCCTGAAGGGATCTTGCGTGCAGGGACGGTAACCCGCATCCCATCTGGGGCGGAACATCTTTCGATAACAGGGCGTGCCGAGCCCGCAGCGGGTGGTGAGGGGGGCCTTCGATAAGGAGGTCTACCGCGACCGCAACCTGGTCGAACAATGCTTCGCACGCCTCAAGCAGTTCCGCGCGATCGCGACCAGGTTCGACAAGCTCGCCGACCGCTACCGCGCCGGAGTCATCCTGGCCTCGCTGATCCTCTGGCTCCGCGAACCAATTCATGATCATTTGTCAGACACTGCCCAGGTTCTGTCGTCAAATGTCACGCCCACATCAGGAGTGAGGCAAGGGTGACGGCCGCTTCGTAGGACTGGGCGGTCTTGTCGTAACGGGTAGCGATGCCGCGCCACTGCTTCAGGCGGTTGAAGCACCGTTCGACGACGTTGCGGTGCTTGTAGGCCTCGCGGTCGAAGGCCGGCGGGCGGCCACCTCGGCTGCCTCGCCGGGCCCGGTTGCGGACCTGGTCGGCCCGCTCGGGAATCGTGTGGGCGATGCCCCGACGGCGAAGCCAGGCGCGGATCGCCTTCGAGCTGTAGCCCCCTTGTCACCCAGGACGTGACCGGGCCTGACCCGTGGCCGCCCAGGTCCGATCCGGGGCACCCGGATCGCCTCCATCACGGCGGTGAACCGGGTGCAGTCGTTCGCGTCGCCGCCCGTCACGACAAGAGCGAGCGGCCGGCCCCGTCCGTCGCAGGCCAGGTGGATCTTGCTGGTCAGACCGCCTCTGGACCGGCCGAGGGCCGGGTCGCGGAGCCCCCTTTTCGGGCCCCCGCCGCCTGCTGATGGGCCCGGACGACCGTTGGAGTCGACCGACACCAGCCACTCGATGTCGCCCGCCGCGTCCGCCTTCGCCTGCGCGGCCCGCAGCATCCGGTCGAACGTGCCGTCCGCCGCCCACCTGCGAAAACGCGTGTGCAGCGTGGCCCACGGCCCGTATCGTTCGCGCACATCCCGCCAGGCCGTCCCGGTCCGGAACTTCCGCACGATCCCGTTCAGGATCCTGCGGTCGTCCAGCCGCTTCCGCCCCCGCAACGACTCGGGCAGCAACGGCCGGACGAACTCCCACTCGGCATCGGACAGTTCATGGCGACGTATCACGACACCATGATCCATCACCCAAGATCATTTGAAGACACCCCTTAGGGGGACGTGCCGGTCGAGCAGCACGGGCATGTCCCGGCGCCGGGCGAGCGCGGCGACCTGGTCGGGGTGGACGTCAGGGAAATCGACGTCTCTCCCAGGTAGACCAGCAGACCGGCCCGGACGGCGTGGCCGGCCGCGA
Source organism: Streptomyces sp. NPDC022552 (assembly GCF_055561875.1). NCBI lineage: Bacteria > Bacillati > Actinomycetota > Actinomycetes > Kitasatosporales > Streptomycetaceae > Streptomyces > Streptomyces sp. NPDC022552. Next base: position 284,200 of record NZ_JBVHGJ010000006.1, on the reverse strand, counting down.
ATGCCGTCACCCGCGGCCTGCACGCGGCGAGCCCAGGGCCTCGGTCAGCCGGTTCGCCGCCGTCTGGACACCGAGCCAGGGACGTTCAGGCGCCCGGAAGGAAGAGGCAGAACGGATGGCCGTGCGGGTCACGTAGAACCCTCACGTCCTTCTGGGGCTGGTATTCCTCGAGCGTCGCGCCCAGGGCGCAAGCCCGTTCGGTCTCCGCCTCCAGATCGTCGACCTGGAGGTCCAGGTGCGCTTGCATCTGCTGAGAGCCCGGGCGCTGCGGCCAGGTGGGGGGAATGTGATCGGTTTCCAGCTGGAAGCTGAGGCTGGGGCGTTCCTGTTCTGGATCCCGCAGGCGGACCCACTCCGGCGTTCGGTCGACTTCCTGCCACCCCAGCAGGGCTCGATAGAAGTCGGCTAACGCGGGAGGGTCGGGCGTGCCGAGGACAAAGGCACCGAGCATCGTCGTCATTGCTCCAGTCTTACCCCGGCACGCGCCTCCGCACATCTGTGTGGCAGCCGCCAGTGATAGCGCTTTCGCTTCCGAGTGGGGCGGGCGCACGATGCTGTGCGTCCGCCCTGCGCGCCGCGCCCTACTGCTCGGGTTGCCGGCGGTCGCCGCCGTACGCACGACGGGTCGCGTCGGTCACCTTGTCCCTCTGCGCCTCGCACCTGTCCCGGTATCCTCGTCCATCAGGAGATTTCTCCGGGTGTGCCTGTGAGTCGTGTGCGGTGCCCGCTACCCCTCTCCCGCGGGCCCGAGACCTCCTTGAAGGGCGGGTCCGGTTCGTCCGTGATGCGGGCTGGAAGGCCTGATCAGGAGTGTCGTCGGTTGCCGGCGACAAGGCGGTAGAGGACCAAGAGGATCACGGAGCCGATGATGGCCGCGATCCAGGTGGAGAGCTCGAAGAAGCCGTCGATGGAGTCGACGCCGAATATGACCTTGCCGAGCCATCCACCCAGGAGGCCGCCCGCGATGCCGATCAGGGTCGTGATGATGATGCCGCCCGGGTCCCTGCCCGGCATGAGTGCCTTGGCGATGAATCCGGCGATCAGACCGATGAGAATCCACGCGATGATGCCCACGATGTGCCTCCTAACTGCAGATATATGGTTTGCGTCAACAAGGCGTCTGCGCTTTTCGAGAGCTTCCAAACCTGCGGTCCGCCACCGGCTCTGGACGGCCTGGCAGTCCGACGTGTGCGGCTCGTGGAACACGGTGGCTATCACTCATCGCTGCCTCGCCGCGGCAGTCTGACCGCAGTCGACCGGGGCGGCCGGGTGGCCGGGGAAAGGGAGGCGGGCGAGCCGGGGCCCGCGCGAGTCCTGCCTGAGGAGTACGGCGGCCGGAACCTCTCGTACACCGCACTCGCGGCGCTCAAGGAGGAGATCGGCGCCAGCGGACGCGTCCTGGTCCACAGCGTCCTCGGCGACATGGGCGGCCCCCTGCGCGCCGGCGACATCCTCCAGCACGCCGCCGAACACCAGCTGAAGGAGTACCTGCTGCCGCTCATCCGCGGCGAGCGAGCCTGCTGCTTCTCCCTCACCGAGTCCGACGCCGGCTCCGACGTCCGCTCCACGCGCACCACCGCCGAGCGCGACGGCGAGGGCTACCGGCTCACCGGCCACAAGGTCTTCAGCTCCGCCGGCCCCTTCGCCGACTTCGCCATTGTCGTCGCCCGCATGGCCAGCACCGGCGAGACCGAGGGCGACAAGCCCTCCTTCTCCGCGTTCCTTGTCGACCTGGACAGCCCCGGCTGCCGCGTCGAGCCCGGCGCCACACCCATGTCGGGCGAACACATCGAGAGCGACATCATCCTGGAGGACTGCTTCGTCCCGGCCGCCGACCTCCTCGGGGAGGAGGGCAAGGGCATGCGGATCGCACTCGGGCGGGTCACCACCAACCGTCTCCTGCACTGCCCCACGGTCCCCGGCGCCACCCGCCGGGCCCTCGACCTGACCCTGGAGCGCACCCGGCACCGCAAGGTCGCCGGCGGACAGCCCCTCCTCATGCTCCAGGCCATCCAGCGCAAGGTCGCCGACATGGCCACCGAGCTCTACGCCCCGCTCCATGACGTACGCGGCGCTCACCGCGCTCGACCAGGGAGCCGACGTACGGACGGAGGCATTCATGTGCAAGCTCTTCGTCGCCGAATCCGCCTTCCGCATCCTCGAGCAGGCTGTCCAGATCCACGGCAAGGAAGGACTCACTCAAGGCAACGAGGTCGAATTCCTCTTCCGGAAGATCCGCATGTTCCGCATCCTCACCGGAACCTCTGAGATCCAGCGCAACGGCATCGCCCAGGGCCTCGCCTTCAGGGCCTGAACCTCTGCCTATTGCCCCGTCGTCCCTGAGGAAGACCCATGCACCCTCACCAGCCGCCCACCGCTCCGTCCTGGTCCGCACTGGCCGGCAAACGGATCCTCGACCTGTCCCGGCTCCTGCCCGGCCCCTACGCCACCTCCATGCTCGCCGACCTCGGCGCCGACGTGATCAAGATCGAGGAGCCGGGCACAGGCGACCCTGCCCGCTTCGCCCCCGGCCTGTTCGACGCCCTCAACCGCAACAAGCGCTCCGTGACCCTCGACCTGCGCCAGGATCACGACCGGAACACCTTCCTGCGCCTCGTGCACACCGCCGGAGTCCTCGACAGCCTCGGCCTCGGCCTTGACGCCCTGCGCCGAGCGAATCCGGCCATCGTCCTGTGCTCCCTCAGCGGCTACGGACAGACAGGCCGCTACGCCGACAAGCCGGGCCACGAACTCAACCTCCTCGGCCTGTCCGGATTCTTCACCGTCCCCGGGCGCATCGACGGACAGATCACCCGCCCCGGCGTCCGCGTCGGCGACATCGCAGGAGCCATGCACGCGGCCCTCGCCCTGGCGGTCGCCCTGGCCGGCCGTACCGAGAGCCAGCACATCGACGTGTCCCTGAGCGACTCCATCACCGCCTGGTGCTCCCTCTTCGCCCTACCGCTCAAGGACATCGAAAACCCCTTGGCCGCCGGCCTGGTCCAAGGCGACAACGACGTCTTCGAAACCGCCGACGGCGGCCTGCTGTCACTCGCCACCTTCGAGGACAAGTTCTGGCATCGCTTCCGCACCGAGCTGGCCCACGACTTCCCCGTCCTGGCCACCCCGCCTACGACCGCCGCGCCCAGCGCACAGCCGCCCGGCAAGAAGTCCACGACCTGCTGCGCCAGGTCTTCCAGGCCCGGGACTACGCCTGGTGGCAGCAACGGCTCAGTACCTTCAACGCCCCCTGGGCGCCCGTGCTCACCCACCCCGGCGAACTCCTCGACGACCCGCAGGCCGTCGCCCGCGACCTCTTCACCACTCCCGCCCGCCCCGGTGCCGGCCCTCAGGCCCGTTTTCCGGTGACCTTTCGAGGCCGGACTGGACACTTTCCGCAGCCCCGCACCCGAACTGGGGCAACACAACAAGGAGATCCTCGACGAACTCGAGGCCGAAGCAGCACGCTGACCATCGCGCTGTGTCAGCTCTTGAGCCGCGGTGCAGGAACCGGACTTGGTCGAGGTCACGGCCACATTCATTTGAGCCCTATGACCCTCGAGTCTCAGCCGAGGATGCCGAGTTCGGACTAGGGTCGGCAGATTCCGCAGGCCCGGATTCCGCCTTCGGTGAGCGAGCGGCGAGCGTCGTCGCCGCTGAGAGGTCGCTTCTGCGGGCCGGCGAGCGCGCAGTCCTCGATAGGGACGCTGTCCGCGACCGGGCGACCGTCGAGCGCAGGTAGGAGATCACCCACCCGGGGCCCTGCGGCAGGACCCGGACGGGGCGCATCGCGGCCTCGCGGGTCTCGGCCTCGGCTATCGGAGCCCTGACCCGGTCCGAGGCCAGCACGAGCCAGTGCTCCAGTGTCCGCAGCCGTGGCAGGTCGGGCGGCAGCTCGGACATCGCACAGGCACGACCTTCAACTCGACCTCCCGCTCTGACATCTGCGGGGGGCCCGCTCCCACGCCCGGCCCAGGAAGCCGGCGCCGCGGTCGCGCCGGCTCCTGCCCCAGGACCTGTCCGGCTCATCTTTCGGCTACGCACACCGGGCGACGGGTGAGCAGAGCGGCGGCCGACCGCCGAAGCCCTTTCGTCGTACCGGGCAGGGGTGGCCGTCTACGCCAGGCTGGGAGCGTTGGCCAGGGCGATGCGTGCGGTGATGCGCTTTCCAACCGGCTCCTGCTTGATGAGCAGCTCCTCGGTGACGGCTTTGACGATCTCCATGCCGTGCTGACCAACCCGGCCCGGATCGGCGGACCGGGCCGCCGGAATGATCGGGTCGCTGTCCCACACGACGATGTCCACGCTGCTCATGCTGACGCGGAGCTCCATCAGAACGGGGCCGGGGGCGTACTTGCAGGCGTTGGTCACCAGTTCGCTGACGACCAGGCTCGTGAGGTCCCGCGCGCGTTCCGACACCGGCAGGTCGTGCTCGGCGCGGGCCTTGTCGAGGAAGGCGGCGGCATGGTGGCGGGCGTCAGCGATGCAGCCGCCTTCCCCGTCGAGCGCGTAGCCGGCGCACATCAGGTACCCGCCTGAAGGAGGCTGTGCGCTGCTGTCATGGTCGGCGTAGGGTCTCACTGGAGTCATCCTCATTCCCGTTCACGCGGCCGGGTGCCTCTCCGAACCTGGGGCGGGTGGGGGCAGAACCGGACCGCGCACGCCCTGTCGGAGGGCAGCATAGACGGCGTTGAGGAGACCATGACCAGCAACGACCAAACCGGACGGCCCGCCCGACTGGCCGCGGCGCACCGGGGTGGTCGACGGCGTCCGTATCGCCATCCTGGACGGCTAATCGACTACGAGGAAGGAGACGTCCTACGCGGTGCCCTGCTGCCCAAGGACGGCCCCGTGCTACCGGTCGTCGCCGACATGAGTGGCGTGACCTTCCTGGACTCCACCGGCATCAACTTCCTCGTGGACCCGGTAGGGCACGCGTCGTGTTCGATGCGTGCCTGAGCGAACCGGGCCAACACCTCGCGCAGCTCCTTCTCCGCCGGAAGGATCATGGTCATGCCTCTCCCCTCACAACCCTCCTCGCGGAGCCGTCCCGCGAGATGGTGACAGTTCCCTGGCAGCCGGACGCCAGGACCCCCGGCCCCGGCAGCGTCAAGGAGAACGTCGAATGCCCCGCATGGAATTGCTTATGCCGCAGTGCTCACGGCCGTCGACCTGCTTCTCGAGTGTCCACAGGGTCACTGCTTCTTCCACCGTCGCCCGCACCGTTTGGTGTCCACCCGTTCGGAGGGCATTCTCCCCCGAGGGGACGTGCTGTGCTGGGTGACGCTCGGGTTGAGGCCTGTTGCGAAAGTTGGTAGACGCATTTCTGAGTAGCGTGGAATGCCCAGACACACACACGAGTTCAGAACGTCATGACGCAAAAGCCCGCAGCTCCCCGCTCCCTGTCCGACGATGCTCTCTCCGAACTGCTGAGCACTCAGCAGTTCGGCACTCTCGCCACCAATAAGCGCACTGGCCATCCTCATCTGACCACCATGCTCTACAGCTGGGACGCCGAGGAGCGCATCGTGCGGTTCTCCACCACTGCCGACCGCGTCAAGGTCAAGCACCTCCGACGCGACGCGCGCGCGGCCGTGCATGTGCCGGGCGGCAACGTGTGGTCGTTCGCCGTGGCCGAGGGCGAGGCCGAGGTCTCCGAGATCACGACCACGCCGGGGGACACGACCGGGCGAGAGCTCCTCGCGATGATTCCGGAGGCTGCGAAACCTGAGGATGAGAGCGCGTTCCTGGAGCAGTTGGTCGCCGAGCGCCGGGTGGTCATCCGCCTGAAGGTATCCCGGCTGTACGGGACAGCACTCGACATCAACAGCTAAGACTGGTCACAGCCACTCGTTGATGACTGCGACCAGCACTATTGCCTCGTAGCGGACGGCGAGCTTGTGATACCTCGTGGCCACCGCGCGGTGGCGTTTGAGGCGGTTGATGCCGCACGCGAGGCGTTCGCGGTATACGAAGCCAGGGCGGGGAAGAGCCGGTAGCTGCGGCCCAGGAGGCCAAGGAGGGTGTCAGTGTGTGTCTTCATTGGCCTTCCCTTCCACAGGCACGAACGCAGGCACGATCACGCTCTGTGGGACGTGGGGATCTGACGAACGGCCAGTCGGCCCGGCTAGAGCCACTGCTGCCGCAGGGCGTAAAGCCGAGTCGTCCGCCGGTGTGGACTCGGCGGCAGCTCCTACTGCGGTTCGCCGGCCTGCCAGAGCGATGGACCTTGAACGACTTCGACTTCGCCGCCCAGCCCGGCGTCGACGAGAAACTCATCCGCGACCTGGCCACCCTGAGGTTCCTCGACAACGCCTCCCACGTCCTGCTGGTCGGCCCGCCCGGCGTCGGCAAGACGATGCTGGCCGTCGCACTCGCCCGCTCCGCGGTCGATGCCGGCCACCGCGTCTACTTCACCACAACCGCCGAACTCGCCGCCAAGTGCCACAAGGCCGCACTTGAAGGCCGCTGGTCGAGCATCATGAGGTTCTTCGCCGAACCCCGCCTGATCGTGATCGACGTTCACGACGGGGCTGTGGCAGGACATCGCCGGTGGTGGTCCGGCGCCCCTGGCCCGTGGGCAGGCCGTCCCAGTGGCCCTCTTCGACGACCCGGACCCCGCGGCCGATCGCCCGCGGATGGGTCGCCAGCAGCGTCTCGCCGTCGGCATTCGCAATGGTGGAATGCAGCATGATCTGCGACTTCGGATCTCCACCAGCTGCCGGGGGCGGACCCTGCGGGCAGGCACCGAGTAAAGGTTGCCGCCGAAGGCGACCAGGCAGTCCTTGCCGACCGGTCGCAGGTGCCGCTCGGCCACCAGATAAGGGGTCGGCGGAAGTGGCTTGAGAGCCACGTGATCACGGGCCGCCCGTTGACCGATGATCTGCTGGTGGGTCCGGTGGGCCTGAGCTCGTCGCTGCGGGACCCAGGTGATGAAGGCGGCGTCCATCTCCTCGACGGAGGAGAAGGACCGGCCGGACAGGACGTGGTCGCGGACGATCAGGACCTGGCGCTCGACACGGCCCTTGCCCGTGGGCCGGTAGGCGGCCAGAACGTCGATATCGAAGTCGTAGTGGCCGGCGAACCCGACCGCTTCCGAGTGCAGTGGGACCGCCTCACCCGGGGCGACGTGGCGTCGCACGACGGTCTTGGTCCGGTCGTAGACGATCGTCATCGGCACCCCGCCGAAGTGCGCGAACGCGCGGCGGTGGCAGTCGAAGAACGTCTGCAGGTCCTGGCTGGTGGTGAAGCAGCAGAACGGGTCGCGCGAGTACGACAGCGTCATGTGGAAGGAGTAGACCTTCTCGATGCCCATGTGGGCGAGGATCTTGCCCTCGTCGTCCCAGTCCACCTGGGCCTGGGCGCCGGGGATCACTTCGAAACGGCGGTGCATGCCCGCCAGCTCATTCGGCGTGATGCCAAGTTCCTCGGCGATCCGGGGCCGGGCTTCCTGGACGTAGAGCTTGGTCCGCTGGTAGTTGCCGGTGAACCCGTACTCCTGGGCGAGCCGCTCGTGGATCACGGCGGCCTTCATCAAAATCTCCGCACGCAGCATCGAGTCGACGAGCGGCGCGAACTCGTCGATCACCCTGACCCCTGACCGGCCGTTCGGCGACCGGCGCGGAGGTGCGGCGGGTCGGTCGGCTGCCAAGTACTTTCTGACCGTCCGCCAGTTCAGGCCCGTCTCCTTGGCGACCTCGGTCAGGCTCATCGCTCCGGACTCGACCAGGCCACGAAAGCGCCGTAGCTCCAGCCAGCGCTGCGGATCCAGGACGACCACAGCCACCCCATCTCTGCGACCTCGACCAACAGGCAGCAGAGTGCCGAACCCTGAACCTCAGCACATCAGGAACCCTGCACGTTCATCCGTACGCGGCCCTGCACGTTCATCCGTACGCGGCCCTGCACGTTCACGTGTACGCCGACACCGCGGCGAAAAAGCGTCTCGGTGGAAGTCCGCCTGAGGCACGAGACAGAGCCGTCGTCTGCGGGTGGGGGGCGTATCCGCAGACGACGGCTGGAACGAGGCCCTCGTTCAGCTCCCCGCTTGCCCCCGAATCCCTCCGGCACACCCGCCTCTTCCAGGAGACGAGGCGCAGCAAGCCCTGGCGCTCCCAGTGTTGTCCGAAGAGCTCGCCAGGGCACCGGCTACCAGCCGTGGGACCAATTGGTACGCAGAAGGCTCGTGCGCCCGGACGCCCCAGGCTCAACCCGGCTCAGATTGCGAGACTGGAGCGGGAGTTGGAGCGTGGACCACTCGTCCACGGCTGGGCCGATCAGAGGTGGACGCCGGCGCGAGTCAAGACGCTGATCGGTCGACTTCCACGTTCCGTACACGGTGGAAGGCACGTGGCGGCTGCTGAAGCGGCACGGCTGGTAGTGGCAGCAGCCCGCCCGCCGGGCGATCGAGCGCAACGATGCAGCGATTGAGTTGTGGAAGAAGGAGGTCTGGCCACGGGTAAGAGCTGTGCGGCGGCGTGTAGCGGCTGGATCGTCTTCGAGGATGAGGCCGGCCAGTCGATGACGCCGCCGCGCTCTCGAACCCGGGAACGGATCGGCCGAACCCCGGTCGTCCGGGTTCGCGGCCGGGGCTCCGGACAGGTGTCGATTGCGGATATGACCTGCCACAAGTCGGCCGAGCGGCCCCGGCTGATCTACGCCATCCGCGAGTACCGAGGGCGCAAGGACGAGCCGAAGGGCTTCGGCTGGCGGGACCTCCGCGACCTCTTGGTGCGTGCCCGCATCCAGCTCGGCGGACCGATCGTGCTGGTCTGGGACAACGTCCGCCTCCACCTGACCGCCGGGATGCGGAAGTTCGTCGCCGCGAATGCCGCCTGGCTCACAGTGTTCCAACTCCCCACCTACGCGCCGGACCTGAACCCGCGGGAGGGCATCTGGTCGCTGGTCAAACGCGACATCGGCAACCTCGCCGTAGCCGACCTGGGCCAGATCACCAGGGCCGTGAAGCGCAGGCTCAAGCAGATCCAGTACCGCCCGGATGTCGTCGACAGCTGCCTTGCGGGCACCGGCCTCATCACGGACGACTGAGCGGCGCTGCAGATTCGTCAGTCGCCGTAGTACCGGTCGTAGGAGGCGGAGCGCTCCTCCACTGAGAAGCCCTCGAATTCACCGTCTGCCTCGAGTTCGCGCAGTCGAGCCAGAGCCGCCGCCGCAGCAGGTGCACGGTTGGCCGAGAGGTGGGCCTTCGTCGCGTCGAGCCCGTGCCCAAGCAGGAATTCGATGTCGATCGAGCACGCTGCGTCGAAGCTGGCTTGCTTCGCACTCCAGATCAGGAGTACGTCGTCGAAGTCGCCGCTGTTGAACAGATGGAAGCAGCAGAGCCTCATCAGCTCGGTGTCGCCCTCGCCCTGGGAGCGTCGCTCATGCGCCGTGTGCTCCCGCAGGAGTGCACGGATCTCGTCGAGGTCCCCGCCGACGGGGCAAGGCCGTAGCGGTGCCAGCATTCCTCGACATCCATCGCTGGTCGCCTAGATCGTCCGGCTTGGCCCGTGGCCTATCGGCCCCACCCATCGCCGTTCGGTCGGACGACGACCCCTCTGCCGGTCACAGTATGCAACACCGAGGGCCAGCCCATGTGGGTCGGCGGTCACCGGCGCAGGTGACCGATGGTCCACGCCACCCGACATCACCCAATCAAGTTGAGTAGCGGAGATTCTCGGTGAAGTCGTAGCCATCACCGATGATCCTGTCACCTCCGACACCTGCAGCAGCACACCCCCGCCCCCCGGCAGTCTGAGCACGTTTTCCCACACCGCCTGGTCCCGGGGCGATGCGCCCCACTGCAGCGGCGAGCTACGGCGCACATCAACTTCCTGGGCCGCTACCTGTTCGACATGGCCACCAGCGAGCCCGCCCAGGGCCTGCGGCCCCTGCGCGGCCCGGACGAGGCCGACCCCCGCGGAAGAGGAGCAGGACGAGGGTCAATCCGCGGTGTCCCGCGCAAGGCGCCCGCTCCCCCTCCCCCGGCCTGTCACAGGCGGCCAGTAGCCTCTCGCCATGCAGACAGCGCTAATGATCTACGACGGCTCCGCACCGGCCGATTCCGACGTCCCGCGTACCGGGGGCGTGCCGCTGGCTCCTGCCGGATTCGCCTGGCCCCTGTGCGGCTGCGGGGGGCCGCTTCAGTTCTTCGCCCATCTCCCCGTCGAGGACGGTGTCCTGTCGGTGTTCCTCTGCCAGAACGACCCCGGGGCGTGTGAGTTCTGGGACGCGAGCTCCAGCGCGAACAGGGTCTATCTGTTTCTCCGGGAGGAACTGCGGCCGGTAGCCGTACCCGAAACGGGATTGACGCTGCTGCCCGCCACCTCCGCCATCCGCACCCACGTCGTGACGCTCGACCCCGACGACGCCTGCGACGAGGAAGGAATCGAGCCTGACGCCTACGACCTTGCCCGCTCCGGCTGGAAGCGGGAACCCGAAGAACGATTCGGGAAGCAGCGCGAAGTGCTCGGGTCGCTCGGAGGCAGTCCCTCCTACCTTGAGGACGACCGCCTGCCCGTGTGTCCCTCCTGCACCGACACGATGGAGTTCGCGGCACACCTGGAGGAGGGGATAGCCCGGGAGACCGCGATGAACCTCGGCGGTCAGCTGGGCTACGTCTTCGTCTGCCGCCCTTGTCGCGAGGGAGCCTTCCTCACGGACTGAGGGCCAGCTGCGGAGCCGGTGCCGCCCGTGCGCGGCGTGGCGCCAGAGGGGCAGCGCGAGTGCGGGCACGACGCACTTCGCGCGGCGGCGACCAGGAATCCTCTGCCCTACCGCCGTGAGAAAACTGCTTGGCATGGATGTACCAGTTCCGACTTAGTCTCGATCGTTCCAACTGACTAGCGCAGGGAGGAGCACCTATGGCACGGAGCAAGATCGCCCGACAGCTGGCCGACGAGATCCGCCTGCACGACTGGTCCGACGCCCACATCCACCTCGATCGGGCAGGGCACAACACCAGAAGCACACCAAGAGCCACCCCAGTGACCCTGTGCTCACCTCCGGGAGCCAGTCGCTCTCGGCAGAATCCGGCTCCATCAGTCAACCGCGGCCGCGGCTTGTGCTGTCGTTGCCCTGCCGGGCCTTGCGTCGCTGCTCGCTGGAAGCGGGAACACGACGTCATGGTCGCGGACGTCGCCCGGCTCCCCCGCTCAAGCCCGCCAACCTCAACTGCCTGGCCTAAGGCTTCCGTACTGCTGTCCCGGTCGGCAGCGACCTACGCCCCCTGCGCGGCCCCTTCGGCATCGAGGACGGCGAAGACAGCTGGCGGTGAGCCGACATGCCCCCGGCTGCGACCAGCCGGTTTCACCCGCGCCGCGGAGAAGGCGCGCGACGGCGACGGATGGGGGCGCTGTCGCCGCGGGTGCCGGTGCGGGTGCGGGTGCGGGTGCGGGTGCGGGTGCGGGTGCGGGTGCGGGTGGCGGGGTCATAGCCGCACGACGATGAGGGCGGTGTCGTCGGTGAGGCCGGCTGGGGGGATCAGGTCGGTCAGGAGGGCGTCGGCGAGGGTGTCAGGGTCGGTGGCGCGGTGCCGGGCGATCGAGTCGGCGAGGCGGGCGAGGCCGGTGTCAATGTCCTCGTGGCGGCGTTCGACGAGCCCGTCGGTGTAGAGGACGAGAAGGCAGCCGTCGGTGAACGCGGTCTGGGCCTGGGGGCGGGAGACGTGTTCGGGGCGGGCACCGAGCGGCGGGTCGGTGGCCTGGTCGAGGAAGGCGACCGTGCCGTCGGGGCGGCACAGGGCGGGTGGGGGGTGGCCGGCGCTGCTGTAGGTGAGGGTGCGGGTGTTCCAGTCGATGAAGACGGATGCGGCGGTGGTGGATTCGGCGCCGTCGACGGAGCGGGCGTACAGCCCGAGGACGTCCAGTGCCTGGGCGGGGCCGGCGGCGACGCGGGAGGCTGCGGACAGGGCGCTGCGGAGCTGGCCCATGACGCCGGCGGCGCGTAGGCCGTGGCCGACGACGTCACCGACTGCGACGGCGGTACGGCCGCTGCCGGGCAGGTCGGCGAGGTCGTACCAGTCGCCGCACACGTTCAGTGCCCCCTTGGCGGGCCGGTAGCGCACCGCTGCACGGTGGTGGCCGAGGGGGCGAAGGGCGGGCAGCATCGCCTCCTGCAGGTGGAGGGCGACCTCGCGTTCGCGGGCGTGGGCCTTGCGCAGGCGTTCGTTGACCTCCTGCAGTTCCCGGGCGCGGGTGTAGAGCTCGGCTTCCAGGACCCGTGCGCGATCGCTGCCCGTCCGACCGCCGCGGGCGCGGATGAGTTCGGTGACTTCTTCGACCCGGTGCAGCAGCAGGGCCACGCTGCCGTCGGGGGCGAGGACGGGGACGTTGATCGGGCTCCAGTACCGCTCCTGCCACACCCCGGGCCGCTCGGGGTCTTCCACGTCGTAGCGCTGCAGGGCCATCGTGTCGCGCTCCCCGGTGGCCGCCACCCGGCGCAGTGAGGCGTACAGGTTGCGCATGCCGGTGGCGGCGGGATCGCCGGGGTTGTCGGGGAAGACATCGAACAGGAAACGCCCGATGAGCTGGCTCCGGGTACGCCCGGAGAGCGATAGATACGCCTCGTTGACTTCCGCGTACACCAGGTCCGGCGTCAGCAGCGCCGCACCGGCGGGAAGGGCCTGGAAGACAGCGTGGTAGTCGACGCCGGGTCCGTTCACGCTGCCACCTGCCGTCTGCCTGCGGGTCTCGTCGGAACATGAGCGCTCCCCACCATGGCACGCGCGCGGGCCGCGGGCCTGTCGTGGTGCGCCGTATGGACCGTCCGGCCCCGCGCCAGAAGGCGCCGACGTGAAGCGGGCAGCGGTGCTCTCGGCGGCAGAGTTCGGCAGCATGAAGCTGGTCTGCGATCTCTCGGTTCCGCGCCGGTGCGCCACCTGCACGAGCACCACCCCCGTGACAGTGGAACACCGGGGTCTCTCACGTTCATGACAGTGAGGCCTGTCCCTGAAACGGACCCTGACCAGCGCCAACGCACAAACCCTCGCTGTCTCTCACCTCAGGGTCACGAAATCGAGAGATCGCAGCCAGGCCCGGCGCGCCCGCCAGGATCACGTGGCGATGATCTTGGGTGACTCTGTGTCAGTGGTGACCGCTACATTGACCTGTTGCGCGGGATTCGCGCCGTGACCTGGGGAGGGACGGCTTTGCCGTTAGTGAGCGGATACATCAGGCGGAACGGGACCGTGGTCGGGCCGTACTGGAGAGCGCCGGCCGGCACGAGGAAGCAGACCGCGTTGGCCATCGGGATCGTGGCGGCCGTGTTGCTGTTCGGCAGCTCCCCGCCATCGACGGGCAGGGGGGCGGGAACAGAGCGGGCGCCGGTTCCGCGGTCGTCGTCGGTGGTGACCTATCCGATCAAGTGGCCGAGCTCGGGTAGGGCGGCGCCCCATCCGGCGCCGACCGTGTCCTACCCGATCAAGTGGCCGGGGTGGAAGGAGACCGCTCCGCGGCCGGCTCCGACAGTGTCGTATCCGATCAAGTGGGACCGGAGCGGGGGTGAGAGGTGAGCCGGCGCCCTGCGCGACGCCGTCCGGCGAGGCGACGCTCACGTAAGAACTCGGGTGGTGACCAGCTCGTTCTCATCGGCGGCGGTGTGCTCCTGGTGTGGCTGCTCCTGACGGGCCTGGTCAATTTCCTCGCCGCCCATCCATGGATTCCGGTCGTCCTGGTGCTCCTCGCAAGCGGGGCGGTGGCCGCCTGGGCGGTGCGGCGGCAGCGGGCAGCGCAGTGGGAACGGGTGCGGTCGCAGGGGCTTCGGTACGCGCTGACGCAGCTGGACGCGCTGCACCATCGGCAGTTCGAGCACGCGGTGAGGGACCTTATGCACCGCGACGGATGCGCGGACGCCGTGCAGGTCGGCGGTGCCGGGGACAACGGCGCCGACGTGAAAGCGACCGACCCTTTCGGACGGCGGTGGGTCATCCAGTGCAAACACCGGCGAGACGGCCTGGCCGGGGCGGCGATCGGTACCCCGGACCTGCAGGTCCTCAACGGCACCGGCCGCCCCGTCCACGAGGGCGACGTCGTCGTCCTCGTCACCAACGGCAGGTTCACCAACCCGGCAGTCGAGTTCGCCCGCGACCAACGACTGCACCTGGTCAACCGCGCAGTCCTCGCCGAATGGGCCGGCGGCTCCAAACCCCTGTGGGAGCTACTGCGGGCAGTACCACCCCCTCGACGGCCCACGTCCCTGTCCTAGGCATCGTCCGACGGCGGACCCGCTCGATCGCCGGCCCTCGTGTCCCCCGGTGCTGCTTCGTGTCGGAGTGAGAGTTCGAGCCCTTGGCAAGAGGGCCCAGTCAGCGAGAAGGCGACCCCGGCCTGGGGCGCCTTCTCTCGCTGTGAGGCCAGGCCGTCGTCAGGGTGCCGCCGTAGGCCACGGCATCGAGGGTTTCGGGGCGCAGGATGGCGTACGCGCGGATGGCCCGGCCTCTACCCGCGGAGGCGAGGACCTCCTGCTTCCTCAGGGTGCTCATGCTCTTCTCCACCGAGGCCAGGCTTAGACCGAGTGGTGGACTGCTACACCTTATCGATGCAAACGAGGAACTACAGCATTCTCAGGTCAGGTTGGCCGACCGGGGAGCAATCTGAGGGAACGCCCGCTCGCGCCGGACGGACGCAACGATGAGCTCCAAGACCGACTCGCAGGAGAACGAGTCACGAGGCGAGGAGCGACATGGGCGGATAGCACCTGATCACCGACGACGAGACCCGGGACATCGCCAAGGGCTTCATCGCCGCATCCCCTGGCTGGAAGATGCCACGTGGGGCCGGGACATTTTCGGGCCTGGCTCCGACTCCTTGCGGGACTTCGACGGGGCCGTCCGAGACGACGCCGAACTCGGCGAAGGACAGCAGTGGTCCTGGACGGTCACCTTCTCCGACCCGGCCAGTACGCCACAGTCCCTCTGTCACGGGCGAGTACTCGACTCGCTCCGGAAGCGTGACGCCTCCGCGAACGCCTCGCTCCGGACGTCATCAGGCAGCAGACTCACCTCACAGCCTTCGTCGTGATCACGTGCATTCCTTGGTCGGAGCACATGATCGGACGACGGCCGCCCGAACATCCGGCGAATGCCCAGGTGAGCTACGCAATTCGAGATCTCGTTCGAGACCAGAACACAGAACGAGCTAAGGCTGTGCCAGCTTCTGGAAGAGCGCGCCGATCTCCGCCCGGTCGGCGACCAGCGGGAGGGTGTCGAAGTACAACTCCCACTCACCGCCCGGCCCGAAGCGCTCCACAATTCCGAACGGGATGTCCTTGCCCTTCGGTCCGGAGACTGTGCCGTGCCACTCCACGTAGGTCGTGGTCCTGCCGAAGGCGGCCTGGCCGGCCTTGAAGCGGACGTCCGCCGTGCCGAAGAACCGCTGGAGGTAGGCCCGCTTGCCAGTTTCCGTCGTCAGCGGAGCGTCCAGCCCCGGCCCCGACAGCCGTGCGTTTCCCATCCGGGCGAGTAGGGCGTCGACGTCCTCCCCGTTCCATGCCGCCAGGTGGTCCGGGATCTCCGCAGCCCTCAGGCGCTCAGGCGCCGGGCCCCGGGGGGGGCCGGCCCGGAGTCCGCGACGCCGTCGAACAGGCCCTCGGGCGCCAGCTCCGGGACCGTGTCCCGGAACAGGGCGTAGCGGTCGTAGTAGCGGCGGGCCTGGAGGGTCTTGCCGTCGTCCCCCAGGAGATTGCGCGCGATCTGCGGGTAGGCCACCTTGTGGCCCTTCAGCGTGACCTCGTTCCACTGGCCGAACATCATGACACCGCCGTCGGCCACCACGTCCGTGCCCCGGTAGCGCAGGTCGGGTACCAGCCTCAGGGATCCGGTGATGGAGGTGCCGATCACGGTGTGGCCGCGCTGCGGGGCGCTGCCCGCCTCCCAGAGGGTTGCCTCCTCGTCGAAGATGTCGAGATAGGCCTTCACTCGGGGGTGGCTCAGGTCCCCGATGGCCGGCGGGGCGGCGGTCGGCAGCTCACCGAAGGCGATCTGGCGCCGCATGAATGCACAGGCGTTCGGGGTGATCGGGCCCTCCAGCCGCTCGACCTTGGCGCGCGCCTCCGGGCAGTCGCCCTGGGCGGCGCTCTCCTCACCGCCCGGCAGCGCCGCCGCTGAGGTCGCCACCCCCGCGACGACCGCCGCCACCACCATTCCCACCACACCACGCCGACCCGCGAACATTCTGTACCTCGTCTCGATTCCGCCCGCTGCGGCCCGTTGCCGCTCGTGTGGACCAACATGCCCGTCCGCCGGGGAGGGGTCGACTACTCCTGGGGTAATGGCCAAGGCCAGACGGAGGTGCGAGCCTTCTGCGCAGGCAGGACAGGGGCAGAGAGCTGCGGCCCGGATACCGCCCATCACCCAGCCCGGACCCGGACCCGGCCTACCGGCGCGCCCCGGCCAGATCACCCCGGCGGGCGACCGGGCTCACCGCCGAAACGCCGCAGCTGCCGTTGAGCGCAGCGCGTCAACCCTCAGCAGGGCGGGGGCAGGCGCCTGCCAGGGCGGACCCGCGTGTGCACCTCCTACCGGTCCCAGCGGGCCCTGCCCCCGTGGAGCGCTTGGGCTCCGGTGGTGTCAGCCAGTGAGATGGCGTCCCGACACATGGCGACCGAAGACAACAACGAGCGAGAAGAGCACCGGGCGGACGGAACTGCCGAGAAGGCTGCTGCTGGTGTACGGCTCGTGGAGGACCTGGTTGCTCAGGTGCCCGGGTTCGAGGACGCCTACGAGTGCCACGTCTTCAACGAGAACGGGGTGCTCCCGCACATGTTCTTCCGGGACGTCGTGGAGGACACCGTGCGCTCGTACCTGGCGGAGGGCGGCAACCCGGACGGTCCCGACTGGCGCCGTGTCCTCGCGTTTCTGGAGGAGGAGACGCAGCGTCGCGTGCCTGGGGCCATCGAAGTCATCGTGACGTCGTTCCTCTACGACCTCCCGTACGAGGGCGAACCCGGGTACGGCGTCCAGGCGCATCTCGGGCCGGCCATGAAAGAGAGATACCTGCAGCTTCGCCACTGGTACAGGGCGGAGAACCCGGACGCTACGGGGAAGCCGCGCGGCCAGTGACAACTCGCTGGAGATTCGCCGGCTCTCAGCGCAGGTGGCAAAGCTCGCGCAGCCCGTAGTTCGGTGGCAGCGATCCCTTCTTCCGCCGCTCGATCGTCTTCCGCGTATGCGGAGTGGGTACAGGCAGCCCTGCATCAGATCGGGTTCATCCTGACCCACACGAGCGCGTAGTGGGCGGTACACACAGGCCAGATGGTCCGAGCAAGCTCCTTCGGACTCGGTGCTGCCGTTCGCCGGCTCCGGCGCAGCCTGGCCTCGGGGTCGTGTCGTGCAGGAGGGCCTTGAACGAGGGCGGCCTGAGATCTTCGGACGCGACACGTATGGGGCCGCACCCGAAGGGCGTCGCCATGCTGCGGCTGTGATCCAGCAGAGCGACGACGCCCAGCTCCTGGGCTCGATGTGGGGGGCTTGCTAGGGCCTGTCCGGCGGATCTTGTGACCGTCGTGGCTTCGGGTCGTTGGCATGAGCATGGGGCGGGGAGATCTAACGCATGAGGAGTGGGCCCGGCTGAAGCCGCATCTGCCGAAGTCCGGGCAGCGCGGCGGCCGGTGGGCCGGCCACCGCAGGGTCATCAACGGAATCCTGTACCGACTGCGCACTGTGGGGTGCCATGGCGGGATCTACCTGCGCGTATCGGTCCATGGAAGACGGTGTACGAACGGCACAGACGCTGGTCGGCGGACGGCACCTGGGACAGGATCTTCGCGGCCGTCCTGGCCGACGCCGATGCGGAAGGCCGGATCGACTGGTCGATGGTGAGCGTCGACTCGACCTCCTACCGGGCCCATCAGCACGCCGCCGGCGCTCGTAGGAAACCGCCACGAGTGCCGGGAAAAGACGCACGCCCCGGCAGCACCGCCCAGACGCGGGACTCGGACGCTCCCGGGGCGGTCTGACCTGCAAGATCCACCTCGCCGGTGAGGGCGGACGCCGCCCCCTGGCCCTGCTGATCACTCCGGGGCAGTGGGGCGACGCTCCGCAGCTCATCCCGGTCATGGAACGCATCCGTGTCGCCCGCCTCGGCGGCGGGCACCCACGCACCCGGCCCTACCACCTCGGCGGCGACAAGGCGTACTCCTCCCGCCGCAACCGCCGCTACCTGCGACGACGCCCGATCAAGCACACGATCCCCGAACCGAAGAACCAGCGGGCCAACCGCCAACGAAGAGGCAGCAAGGGCGGCCGACCCTCAGGCTTCGACAAGACGATCTACAAACGAAGGAACGAAGTCGAGCGAACCATCAACGCGTTGAAGAACTCCCGAGCCGTGGCCACGAGGTTCGACAAGCGCGGCTACATCTTCCACGGCACCGTCACCGTCGCCTCGATCCGACTCTGGCTCCGCCCATGATCTCCGCCGGATCTAGTTGCCGGTCTGGCCGTCGAGCATCTCGCGCAGGATGTCCAGGTGGCCGTTGTGGCGGGCCGTCTCCTCGGTGAGGTGCAGGAGGATCCAGCGCAGGTCGACATGGAGACCGTCGCGGACGGCTCCCTTGGCCTGGGTGTCCAGGCTGTTCCCGGCGACCAGTTCGCGGTAGCGGGCGCTCTGTTCGGCGTATTCGTCGAGCAACTGCGTGAGCGGGAAGTTAACGGCGATACGCATCTCGCGGTCGGGGTCCTCATCGGTCCAGGGGCCCCGGTCTTCCTCGCCGAGGAAGACCACCTGGAACCAGTAGTACTCGACCCAGCGGAGGTGGTTGATCAATCCGCTCATGGTCATCAGCGGTGAGCCCGGCAGGAGCGCCTTGCGGGCGTTCTCCGCGGAGACGCCATCGCACTTGGCGCGGGCGGTGTCACGTGTGTAGTCGAGAAACGTGGTGAGCTGGGTGCGCTCGTCCCACGCGGGCGGTGTGTCGTCGATTCTGGTCATCGCGCGAAGCGTCCCCGATCACGCGACCGATGTCGAAGTATTTTTCGACGGGGTCGCCGGAACATTCGAGACGCGTTTGCAGTCGGCCGAGGCAGTAGATGGCATCAACGAGGCGCCGACGAGCTGACGCGCGCATGCGCACAGCCGAAAGAATTCGACTGCCTGGGCTTGGGCAGACGCCCGAGCGCCGCAGTCCCCCACTGCGGGAAGGGCAACCGAGGCCAACCACCTGCCGCCACGCGCCAAAGTGGCGGCATGCTGATGAGCCCCACGGCTGGCAATCACAGGGCCGGCGGTCGGTCGTCGACGCCGGTCTCGTACCAGCCACCGCCCTACGAGGTGGGCCGCTCGGAGCAATCGCCATGGCGGCACCCGTCGCAGCAGGTGACGGTGGTCCCAGTGCGCGCCGGCACTTCCGGCGCTCCGACGCGCCCGAGGAAAGCTTGGGTGTCCGGACGCAACACCGCCCTGCGCAGTCTGCGCGATGTCGGGCTCGCCGCCTGGTTCGGCGGCTCCCTGATGGGCGCGGTCGGCCTCAACGGCGCCGCCGAGGCACAGAGCCATGGCGACTGGGCGCTCGGTGCGCGGACCGCCAGTTCGGGCTGGTCGCAGTGGGCGCCGGTCGGCGCGGCGGCGATAGGGATGCACATGGTCGGGACCAGCGGGCTGCTCGCCGCGAACGCGGCGCGGGTCGTCACCCAGCCCGGCGTCGCCGCCTCCACGATCGCCAAGACCGCATTGACCGGGGCCGCGCTCGCCGCGACGGCCTACACACGCATGCTCGGCAAGAAGATCGAATACGCTTCGTCCGAAAGGCTCGACGACGCCAAAGAGACCGACCGGCATTCCGCGGAGACAAAGAAGGCCGCGCGGCACCTCGCGGTCATGCAGTGGGTGGTGCCAGCCCTCACCGGCGGCCTGCTCGTCCTCAACGCCGTCCACGGCGAACAGCAGCGCCCCGCACAGCAGCTGTACGCCTTGTGGAAGCGCTACCGCCAGCCGGCGCCCTACATGCCCAACCCGGGCCGATGGCATTTCACTTCTTGACCTGGGAGCCCGTGTTCCCCGCCTGCCGGGCGACCGCAATCGGCCTGGCTCTCGCCCCCTATCGGCGGCCAGGACCCAACCGGAGCTATTTCTCACCCAGTCGGTCCATGAGCAGCAGCCCCCGCGCCTGCGACACCGTCGCTGCGGTAACTCAGCCGCTGCCGGCTCGCGTTGATCTCACAGCTTGCCGCTTCGCATGCCGGTGCCCCGGCTTTCGCAGTGGACTTGCAGGAGCCGGGGCACCGGTCGGTGGGTGAGCGGCGGTGGTGACGGCCTCGGGACTCGGCGTCGATCGAGCGGCCGAGGGTCGTAGCGGAGGATCGCCCTGTCGGAGTGGTTGACGCCTCTTCGAATGATGAGGACGGAAGCTCCAGGAACCGGACGCGTCTCCTCGCTCGCCCCGCCCCGAGTGTCCCCGACATGTGGCGCGGGAGTTGCCGGACCACCCGAGGCGTGGCGAGAGTTGGCGGCCGGCGATGAGCGTCGGACGCCGGCTGCGCATTTGGTCGACCGGGCAGGTCCTGGTGGTCGTCGTTCCCTGGGCACCGCGGGCGAGCTTTCCCCTTGCGGTGTCTCCTCCCCAGTGTCAGAACGATGCCCTTCTTGACCGCACATCCGAACGTACGCCCCATGAGGGAGCTGGGTGTCGTGGACGATGGGGGTGTAGATGTTCGCCGGGTGGGCTCCGCTGCCGGCCACTGTCTTGCCGCCGAGGGATGCTCGAAGCCACTGGGTTCGGCGCCGTTGACGTCAACAGCGGACGTCAATCCCGCGAGTCGGCAGACCCCCAATCAGCGCTTCTTGCGGAGCGGCCTCGGCTTCCTTCATCTTCCACCGCTCCACCCCGCACGCGGACCATGGTCCCTGGTGCTGGCGCACCGCGAGCTGCCGATAATCGCCTTGCTCCGGCAGCGGTGGCTCCGCACACGAGCGCGACGCCCTCTGGCGACGAACCGACGTCGCTCTGTGAACTCACCTGATTACCTAACGCTAGGATCGCGGACGTTGCCGCAGCCACGCGGCGGACCGAGATAGGGGCATCTGGATGGCCATCATCGTCACCTTCGACTTTCCTGACGCCGGGCAGGAGCTTTACGACGCAGTCATCGAACGCGTGACCGGTGGGCAAGGCTTCACACAGTTCGCAGACCTGCCGACCACAGGTCTTGTCTCTCACGCGGCGGGTCCGGTTGACGGAGGGTTCCGCGTGACGGAGGTCTGGGAGAGCGCGGAAGCCCTCGAAGCCCACGCGAAGACCTTCGGTCCGATCCTGGCCGACCTCGGCCATACCGACGTGCAGCCCACGATCATTCCGGCGCACAACGTCGTCGTCCGCTAGGGAGGGTTCAGGCTGCGCCCGAACGTCGCCGAGTACCCCGGACGCACCAAGCCTGGGGCAAACATCCTTGGATCGAGGGGGAAGCGCAATGCCGACGCCCCGAGTAGGTGTTCAGTGGGCCGTGACCGAAGTCGGGCTTGGGGAAGGTTCGACGAGGGCGCCCAACCGCGGCGCCGGGCCGGTCGTGCGGCCCTCCAGCAGCTCGGGCATCGCGGCCTGGTGGCGGGCAGTCCCTATACGCGGATCCAGGCCGGGCCTTGATGGTCAGAGAGTCGGACAGAGATGAGGAAGACGAAGTCTCTGCTGACTCGGGGCTCAGGGAGGCCTCCAACCACCAGGGGGAGCCGTCATGGGCGAGGGGAAGGAAGTGGCAGGGTGGCGCCTTCCCCAGGGTCGTTCACCGGGCGGCGGGCGGCGGGTAGAGGTCCCGGCGTCGCTTGCACCGTGCCGGCAGGGGGCCGCGGATCGGCGGACCGCACTCGTGCGGCGAGATCCTCGTAGGAGACGGGCGGTCCGGCGAGCCGGCGCAGTGTGGCCAGGCCCAGACTGTCCTGGGCCAGAGCCTCAACCTCAGGGCCGGGCAGAACATAGAAGGCCCACTGGCTGATGTCGAGCGGATCGTATCCGGCGTGGTCGGGGGCCGTGTGCAGAGCGAACACGTAGACGTCGGCGTTGTAGGTGGGCTCCGCCGCCCCACCAGTCTGCGGGCTCCAGGTGCGGCCCCTCAGCCGCGTGAAACGAATGGACGTAGGGCCACGCTGGTCCCATGCCTGGACGTAGGCGCTGGCCTTCACCTCCACACGCAGCCCGTCGCCGGTCAGGACGTCGAAGCTCTCCCACTCCACGTTCCGCACCCGCGCCCCCAGCGCCCGGTGCACCAGGAATTCCGCGAGCAAACCCCGTGTGGTGTTGGCCCGCAGGTCCGGCATCGCGTACCGCCAGAAATCCATCACCTTGAAGTGGCCCGCCGAACCCGGCGTACCGGTGAACGCTTCGTCACCGCGCAGAGGCTCGAGCACCGGCGCGACCCGCCGGCCGAGAGCGTCATCAGAACCCATATCCACAACAGACAGGATTCCAGCCCGGATCCGGTGGCGCCGCCGGTGAGGTCGATCCCGCCGGCCTTGGCCTGGTCAACGGTGCGGCCGTGGTGCAGGCCGACCGCAGCCGCCGTGCCGAGGCCAGCCCTTGCAGGGAAGGTTGTCGGTTTGGTGCTGGGCGCGGAGAGACTCGCGCACCGTGGGCTGCTGACAGTTCACGATCCAGGAACCGGCGCAGCGGAGAACGGGGACTCCTCGACCACGCCCGAGCCCGCCACGGACCCACCGCCGCAGCCGCCTACCGACGTTCGTCGGATTTGTCCATGCCAGCGTGATTCTGATGGGTAGCCGTATACGCATCCTCTCCCGCAGAAGGCGTCAAGCCGGGCCTTACGCCCGTGAGGAGATGACTCGTCACCTCTCCTCGAGGCAAGCCGCGTGCTCGGCAGGGCTCTTGATGCGATGTTCGCAGCGTGCTTGCGGTCCACACACGCGCAGCTCACCGGCTGGCCAGGTGGCTTCGCACTTCGGTCTCGTCGCCCTCGTCGTACGTGCCTCCGGCCCAAGGGCGGAGTCGTTTCGGCGGGTGCCGCGGCGGAGCCCGGGTCCTGGCCTGCGCCGCCCGCCCCAGCCGCCCGAGGCCGCGGTGTTGTTGTTGATGGTGGCCTTGTCCTTGATGGTGGCCCGCGCCGCACGGCCCCGCCGGGCGGGGCGGCGCAGGGCCCGTTGACCTTACGGTTCGAGGTCGACGACCCCCTTGCCGCCCAGGATGTCCAGCGGCACGGAGACCTGGTCGTGCGTGATCAGCCATGCGCCGTCGATCTTCCGGAAGCAGAAGGTGACCCGGACCCACATGCCGCCCGCCGACATCCCGTCGGGCAGCGCGCCGCTGAGGCGGCCGAAGCCGTGTGTGAACGCCACGTCTTCGCCCACCGTGGACATCAGGTCGCGCACCTCGTAGGTCACTTCCTGGAAGAACGTGAACACGTTCGCCCAGTTCTTGAGTTTCGCGTCGATCCCCACGTGCTGGAGCGGCGGATCGATGTCGAAGGACACGACGTCCGTCGAGTAGAGCCGCCTCAGACCCTCAAGGTCCTTGGCCTGGATCGCGTCGATGATCCCGTCGATGTGGCGGCGGATCGCGGCTTCGTCCGTCTCGCGCTGTGTGGGGGTGGCCGGCCGTCCTTCCGTGCTCTGGGCGACGACGTGATCCAGCAGTGTGTCGAGGGCGCTGACGTGGTGGGCGGCCGGCTTGAGTGTCGCGTGGTCCTCGAAGTCGGTGTGCAGGGAGAGCGAGACCTGCGGGGTCACTGGACCCATCTGGAGGAGCTCGCACAGTGCCCGCAGCTGCCGGGCCGCATGGGCGCCGCCGCCGGCGCCGTAGGAGACGAACCCAACGGCCTTGTGGATCCACTCCGCGTACAGGTAGTCGATCGCGTTCTTGAGCACGCCGGGGATGGAGGCGTTGTACTCGGGGGTGACCATGACGAATCCGTCGAAGCGGGCGATGGTGTCAGCCCATGTCCGGGTGTGCTCGTGCTGGTACCGCCCGGCGAGCGCGGGCAGCGGCTCGTCCAGATGCGGCAGCGGGTGGTCGAGCAGGTCGATCACCTCGAATGCGGCGTCGCCGCGGCCGGCCGCCCGCTCGTGGACCCACCGCGCGACCTGGTCGCCCTTGCGGCCGGGGCGGGTGCTGCCGATGAGTATTCCGATCCTGGTCATCGCTGTCTCCTGAGGTGTCCCACCCGGGTTCTCCGGGCCGGTGGCGTCTGAGCGGTATGACGACACGACCCCGCGGAACGTCAGGGAGAGTCGACGACCTGACAATCGGACGTGCTGTCTCGTCGGACCGCCGAGGGACGATCCGAGATCAGGGAGGCACCGGACCCATGACCGATCACGCGAAGTCACGACACGACGAGTCCGACGCAGGCTTGGACGCGATCATCAGCGAGCGGCGGCGGCTGATCGGTCTCGCCTACCGGCTCCTCGGTTCCCTGGCCGAGGCTGAGGACGCGGTCCAGGAGACCTACACCCGCTGGTACGCCATGTCCCGACAGCAGCAGGACGCAATCGAGTCCCCCGGCGCATGGCTGACGACGGTCGCCACCCGCGTGTGCCTGGACATCCTCGGCTCGGCGCGGGTACGGCGCGAGCGTTACATGGGCGAATGGATCCCAGAGCCTCTGTCCGAGCGGACCGACTGGATCAGCGGACGCGCAGGCCACGCCGCGACCGGTCCCGCGGACCCGGCCGACCGGGTCACACTCGACGAGTCGGTGAGCATGGCGTTTCTCGTCGCCCTCGAATCCATGACCCCGGCTCAGCGCGTCGCGCTCATCCTGCACGATGTCTTCGGCTACCAGTTCGCCGAGATCGCCGGGATGACGGGCCGCACCTCGGCGGCATGCCGCGAACTGGCTTCCTCCGCCCGGCGCCGCGTCCGCGCCTCCCTGCCCCCTGCGGCTCCGGCAGCCCACCAGGCGGCCCTCGTCAGGGACTTCAAGGAGGCGTGGGAGGCGCAGGACATCAACGCCCTCGTCAGACTCCTCGCCCCCGGCGCGACGTTCACGGCGGACGGCGGCGGCGTGGTCGCCGCCGCGCTCCACCCGATTGAGGGCGGCGAAGGGATCGCGCGCTACCTTACCGACCTCGCCGTCCGGGCGTCCGACGGCCTCACGGTCCTGGAGCGCACGGTCAACGGCCGGGCCGGTCTGGTGATCGAGCACGAAGGCGTGACCGTGGCCGTGTACGCGTTCGACGTCGCGGACGACCGGATCACGCACATCTGGGCAGTGCGCAACCCAGACAAACTCCGCCCGTGGACGGCAGGCTGACCGGCTGGACTTCGACGGCGCGGCACGCACTGCAACCAGGCGCTCGGCGGCCCGCACGACGGGGTCGCCGACGCCTGATCGAAACGCTCGACGCACCCGGCCCTCACTCGGCCCCGTTCGATCTCCTGGAGTACTCGGAGTCAGCGCTGTGGGTCGCCTCTTCCCTGGGCCTTCCCGGCCGGACCTCCAGCATCGCCCCCTCCCTGCCGGCCGGAAAGCACGAACGCCTCGTCGATGCCGCACGCCTCCTGAGGCAACGCACCACCGGGACCCTCCTCGCCCGCCTGCTCGCCGACGACATGCAGCACACCGGCCACCACCAGGGCCCTTCCAAAGTTCCAGCCCAACCCACCCGCTGCCTCCGCCGTCACCCAGCGGCGACCGCGGAGCCGGAGACTCGAATAGCTCATTGCCGCCGGAGCTGAGCAGACGAGCAGATTGACCCGGGGGGACCCGTAACGATCAGGGGCCGCTACGTGGCTCTGGGGAGGGCGGTGAGGCCGGATCGTTGAGTAGACCCTGGACGTGAGTGGGCCCGCCACCGGAGGGTTGGCGGGGCCGAGCCTGGTGTCGGGGGCGGCACGGGGCTCACCTTTCGGCGTGTGGCACAACCTCGTCCGGGAAGGGCGCGAGGGCACCAGGACTCCCGGGCTGGGCCGTACGAGAATCATGCTGCCGGATGAACCTCGACCTTTCTGAGCCTCTCCCCCGGGCGTGGTCAGCCGCTGCGGCGGCGGGTGCGGATCGCGATGATCACGGTGTCGCAGACCATCGCGACGGCGCCCAGGACGGCGAGCGGCCAGGTTCCTTCTGGCGGGATGTACTGCCAGGTGATGCCTGCGCTGATCCCGGTGGCGAAGCGCGATTCCGGTGCCGGAGGGGTAGCGCAAGGGGATGGTGAGTGAGCGGCCCGGCCCGGGTTCCGGTCCGGCGGCGGTCATGCGATCCTGAAGCGACATCGGGTGATCTCCGTTCTGGTGATCCCCACTGAGGGGTCCGGTCCGGCAGCAACGGCGCTACCCTCGCCCAATGGGCATCAGCCAACGGAGCCCATCAACCAACGTTCAAACGATCCGAAGAGAGCGCCCTAGTACCGGGCTCTGTGCGTGTTGCCCGAACTGCTTCTGAGGTCTCCCTGGACAGTGCGAGACCTCGGTCCTCCGAGGACCGAGGTCACGTGCTGTCGACTGGCGCAGAGGTTAGCGAGGGCCGACGCTGAAGCGCTGAGCCAGCCCCTGCGCCAGGAGGCCGTGGCCACATCACTGCCCGGTCAGTGAAGCCTCGTGGCGAGGGCCCGGAGCAGCCGGACGTACGGGGACCAACGGGCCCGCCGGACGGGGCGCTCGGCGAGGTCCAGGCTGTCCTCCAGCAGGGCGTCATGCATCCAGCGGTAGGCCAGCGGCCAGCTCAGCCGGGCCAGGCCGCTGACCCGCATCGAGAGAGTGTGCCGCAGTAGCGTCCTTTCCTCGTCGACGGGCAGGACGGCGTACTCGTGGAAGCCGTGGAAGCCGCGCGGGCCGGTGAAGGTGAAGCGGATCCAGGTCCCCGGGACGTACGCGGCGACGGTGTAGCGGACCGGTCCGTGGCCGCCCTTCGCACCTGCCGACAACGGGCGGTCAAATTCCATCGGAGGCCAGTTGTCGTACGGCCAGAGCCGGTCGGCCGTTCCCGCGGACAGGGAGTCGAGGATGGCGCCGGCCTCCTCGGACCCCACCGACAGCAGGCGTTCGTGCACGTTGTGGACGGGCATGGATGTCCCCCACCCTTCAATTGGAGAGCAACCTCTAATTGATATGGAGAGTACTCTCTGATTCATGCCGAGACCACCCCGCTTCGACACCGGCGAGCTCCTCGACGCCGCCGTCCTCCTCGCCGCCGACGGCGGACCGGCGGCCGTCACCATGTCCGCGGTCGCCCAGGCCGTCGGAGCGCCCAGCGGATCCGTGTACCACCGCTTCACCGGGCGCCCCGCACTACTCGCCGAGGTATGGCTGCGCACTGTCGAAGGCTTCCAGGAGGGGTACCTCGCCGCCCTCGACGGCGACCCCGATCCGCGGCGGGCCGCCCGCGCCGGCGCCCGGCACGTCGTCGCCTGGAGCCGGGCCCACCCCCGGGAGGCGGCGCTGCTCCTGTACGGTGCCGAGGAGTTCGGCCGCTCCGGCTGGTCCGAGGAGCACCGGGAGCGCGCCGACCGAGGCAACGGGCGAGTGTTCGCCCGCCTCGACGAGCTGGGCACGGCTGTCGGCGCGACCGGGTCCGAGGGCCGGGACCGGATCGTCCTGGCCCTGATCGACCTGCCGCTCGCCGCGATCCGCCGACACCTGCGGGCGGGCCTCCCGCTGCCCCCACACGCCGAGGACCTGGCCGAGAAGTCGGCCGCCGCGCTACTCGGGGAAGGAACGGCCTGACGGCCGGTGGGCAGTGAGCCGTCGAGCCCGGCATAGTTGATCATGGGCGAGTGATGGGGATGCTTCTCGCGCAGCGATCATCAGCGACGCCGGATCACGGGCCTGTCGGGCAATGGTGACCGCTGAACTCATCACTGAGGTGGCCGAGGGGGCGGTTGACGCCGATGCGGAACCCGTCCTCGGCGACGGCTTCCGCATCACTCTCGCCGGAACGCAGTACACCAAGCCGAGCAGCGGCACCACACGGGCCACCGGGGGATGTCGTACGGCAGGTTGCCTGTCTGGCCCTTGAAGTTCGATGCCTCGTGAACCGATCAGCGCTTGACGGGGTTGCGGACCGCGAGCACGGCGAGGCCGAGCAGGATGGGTTCGGTGAGGCGGGACGTCATCTCGATGTAGGTGCCCGCGGTGGTCAGGTCCTGTCCTGAGGAACGGAACACCACCGAGTTGAGCGTGACGTTCAGGGCCTGGGCGAAGCGTTCGCTGGTGAACCTGTTGCCCTGCGGGTTCTGGGGATCGGGCTTGTCGATCTCGAAGGTGACCTTGGCGCCGTCGGCCGGGGCCGTCCCGGTGAGCTCCTGCTTCGGGGAGCCCTGGGCGATCCCGAATCCCATCAGGAGCAGCACCGTGGCGAGCATGGTGGCAGCGAGCCAGTACAAGGCACGCGAGGCACGGAGCCCGTAGCCGGACAGTGCCCAGTAGGCGGTCAGCAGGCCCCGCTCGCTTCGGGGGATGTCGTCGGCGTGCCGGCGCATCTCCATCTCGCCGTAGTAGAAGTCGGCGGCGCCGGGCTCGTGCTTGCCGTCTTCGAGCGAAGCGCGCGGTACACCGGCGCCAGTTGCAGCGGCCCGACGCGTCCGGCGCCGAACACGGCCACGTTCCAGCCCGGGACGGCGCCTGTTTGAGTCGCGCGCCAGTGGTGCTCTTCGGCGAGAGTGCGGCGAGGGGTGAACCGGATCGGCCGCCAGCGCCGCCAATGCATCGCGGGCGGGGCCGTGTCGAAGACGCAGGCGCCCTCCAGCCGAATCTGGTCCAAGTGCACGGTTCCGACGAACAGACACCCCGACAGATCGACGTCAGCCAGGACCAGATGGGCGGCGTCCACGCCACGCAGAGACACCACCCGCACGCCGGCATCAAGCGCGGCGGAGAGTATCGCTTCCGCCAAGGGCGGCCCGTTGAGAGAGGTGAATGGAGGTCTCCCTGCTGCCCGCACGGGTCGCCTACCTCATCGCCGCAGGCAGTACTAGGTCTCCGTGAGGGCGCAGGCGGCCGGCATCGGTCCCGTCTCGACCCACCTCGGGCCGTCGGAGGGCTTGACGCCAGCCTCGTGTCGCAGTGCCATGAACACAGATGGAGGGGGCGGGATGAGCGACGAGGAACGCGACACCGAGAGCCAGGGCGCCGTTCCCCCACGGCGCCCGAGCCCCATGGACTTGCCGGGCACTGTCTGGACGGTGCTGCTCGCGCTGCTCGTGCTGGGGCTGTTCCTGTACGGGCTCACACGGGGCGAGGGGGGCGGAGGACACCCCGATGGGTACACCGGCTGGCATTGAGCGGATAGGCGCGGGCCGAGCCCGGCCGACCGGAGACAGCGATCACTCACACCTCGACAGCCCGCCATCCTTGGAATCGAACCTGCGCACGAAGAATTGTCGACCTGGGCCAGGGTGAGGCTGGGGTCGTTCGCCATCCGATGCGCCGCCGTGTGCCGCAGATCGTGCAGGCTCCAGTTTGTGCCAGCCTTCTCGTGCGCGCGCTGGATCACCCGCCTCATCGCCCAGTAGGTCACAGGTCCCTCACAACCCCGTCGCGTCCGGAAGACCGGCTCATGCGCCGCGGGCAGACCCGTCGGCCCGTCGGGCTCACGGTGAGCCAGAACGGCTCGCCGCCCGGCGGACTCGGGGACCGTTTGAGGCACCACGCGTGCCCCAGCGACCTCGTCTGCGCCCAGCGATCCTGGACCGCGACGTACGAGGCCCTCGCCCGGCCCGGCACCACCCGGCTGCGCCGCCGCCTCCTGCCTCGCGTCCAGCCCCACACAGCCGACTGGTCCGCGGTCACCGAACTCACAAGAGCGCTCCGGTACTGGCAGCGCGATGCCGAGGGCCTTTGCCACCGTAATCCGCCTCCGTGCGCTCGCCCTCTACGGCATCCAGTCGAGCGCAGGCGTCGGTCCCAACCGGGGGCTCGCCGCCGTGGCTGCTGCCATCACGCCGCCCGGCACCGTTCTGGCCAGCTCGCGCCTGGTTCGGTCGCCTGCGGTCCTTGCCCCTATGCGTGGGCGGAGGCCGCTCGCTCCAAATGAAGCGTCGGACCACCGGGACCTGCCTCGGCGGATACTCGGGTGCCCTGGCCACGGGCCGCTCAGTACGCTGCTCCAGGCAGTCGCCTTCGTCTAGGGGCCAAGGACGACGTACACAGGTTCGCGCAGATGCGTCACCCGGGTTCGAATCCCGGCGGCGACTCCTCCTCGCGAGGCCAGTGGACACCTCGACTTGACACAGGTGGGCCGGCGTCAGGCAGCGCGCCGCCCTCGGCGCGGGTCGGACCGGGCACAGCTGACACAGGTGGTTGCCGCCGGACGGATCTCCAGGCGTTCAGGCGGAATCCTCTCGCCACAGCCTTCGCACCGTCCATACTCCCCTCGTTCGAGTCGCTCCACTGCCCGGTCCAGTTCCTCCATATGCTCCCGCACCTGCGCCATCAGGGCGGCCACGTGCGCTCGCTCGAAAGCGGTGCTGCCGCCTTCGGGATCGTGCTCGTCGTCGACCGCGATGAGGGTGTTCGAGGCGACGATCTCGTCGAAGTCGCGACTCAGTGCTGCGGCACGCTCAAGGGCGCCGGCGCGGTCGGCCGCAAGACGGGCGCGAGTGGTCGCCAGGGCGGCCGGACCGGGCCTGCCCTCGCTGATGTGGGATGCATCGCCCATGATGCGACAACGCCGAAAGGTGGTTTCCCGATTCCCCGGTGGCTGCGTAGGTTTCCAACGGTGCGGCGAGGACGTACTGGAGGACAGTGTCCGATGGCGGTGCGTGTGAATGGTGGGTGCCGGCCAGGCCGCACCGGGCCGTCCATGGCGACCGCTGCGGCTGTGAACGTGACCGCCGGCCGAAGCCCGGGCGGCGCAGGGCGGCGAGGCTTCTACGACCCTCAGCCATCGACTCGATTTCAGGAGGAACTCAAGGACCGCAGGCGGTCGGCGATGTCGTAGGAGTTCAGCCGTAGTGCGCGGATGTCGTTGACCAGGTCGCGCCACGGCTCGAACGTGGTGTCCACACGGTTGCCGGACGCCTCGAGGTACGCGATGGCGATGCCGTACCCGTAGAGCTCGTTCCGGGCCGGGAGCGGACGTAGCAGGACGCATTCCTCCAGGAACACCGCAGCGCGCCAGAAGGCATCCGGGTCGGCCTGGTCGAGACGTGGGGTGTTCACCCGGTGGCGGGCGGCCATGCCGACGAGTACCGAGAGGTCGTTGACCGTGAGGTCCTTGCGGAGGATGTCTTCCTGGCGCTCCAGGAGCCATCGGTGGTCGATGTGCAGATCCACAGGTTCAGGCCGCCCGCGGGGTCTCGTGCTTCGTGGCCGGCAGCCCGCCGAATTCGGCGTCGAACCGGTCCATGACGCCCGGAGAGCTGATCGCGCGGCGGAAGGCAGCCGTCGCAGTGTCCTGAAGGCGCTCCTGCTCCTTCTCCGCGGCCACCTGCGCGAGGTAGTCCTTCATGGACATGCCCGCGCCGTCGGCCAGCGCTTTGAGCCGGTCCCGTGTCGTGTCGTCGATTTTGACGGTCGTGTCTGCCATGCTCCAAGTATGCCGTCCGGTATACCGACCTGGCTACCCCGGATTGTAGGGCCCCCGGTATCGGAGGCGTGGAGGTGGGGTGGCGGCCTGCCCATGGTCACTCCGGATCGACGCAAAACCGCCGGGCGCAGCGTGGTCCGCAGGCCCGCTGCATCGCCCAGCTGTCGAGACGTACTCCCCCATGGAGTGCGTCGGCCCACCCGGCGGAGCTCCAGGGGGAAGCGCGACGCTGCCGGCACACCGCCCAAGACGTGCCTCGCCAGCACTCGACCCCGATCCGAACACCCCGCAGCGGCCTGCCCCCCTGAAGCCAACCAAGACTGCACGAACGCCTGGAGGATGTGGGAGGAGATCGTGCCGCTCGGCTATCAGGACAGCTACCAGCGGGTTCGCGCCTATTTCCGAAAGAGCGGCTCTCGCCAGGCCCCGTCACGGCTCGGCCACCGTCACCCCGGATCGTCGCCGGATGGATCCTGCGCCGGCGACGAGACCCTCACCGAGACGGAGCACCTTCGGCTGAAGGTTGTTCTGGTCCACTGCCCCGAGCTTGACGCTCTCACCGGCCACGTCCGCTCCTTCGGGCAGACGCTCACCGAGCGCCGGGGCGAACGGCTGCCGCAGTGGCTCGATGCCGTCCGGCGAGACAACCTCCCCGGCCTCCATACCCTCGCCGCAGGCATCGACCGCGACCGCGATGCCCTCATCGCCGGCCTCACCCTGCCAGGAGCTCCGGGGTCGTCGAAGCCACGTGAACCGGATCAAGATGCTCAAACGCCAGATGTTCGGCCGGGCCGGCTTTCATCTGCTCCGCAAACAGGTCCTGCTCTGCTCGTGATGCACTGGTCAGACCGCATCATCAACGAGCCCGAAGCCTTCCGGGAACCCTTCCAGGAACTCCTGCCGCGCGGGTTCGGACTCGGCTGCGGCCATCGTCCCGAGCAGATCGATCAGTTCGCTCCGCTGGTCGCTCGACAGCTTGCTGACCAGGTGGGCGACACCCTCCAGGACCTTGACGGCGTCGTCCGGATCCATCTGCTCGTCGTCACTGCCCTCGATGAACCACAGGACATCGACCAAGGCCGCGGCCAGGGCGTGGGTCAGAGACAAATACACGGGCATGAAGGTGGGCTCCCAGCAGGTCACGGCAGCAGAGTCCGGCCATCCCACCACACGTCACTGACATCACACTCAGTCAGCCCTCCACGGAAAGTGAGCCAGAACCCGAGAAGGCTCTGGCTCAACTTCTGTGGTGAGTGCCGAAGCCCCAACGCCAGAACCGCCCCTTCGCGTGCGGTCGCTGATGTGCAGGTTCTGACTGGGGCGGCCGGCCGGCGGTGACGGCTGTCTCTGCCTTGTAAGGACAGAACGGCGAGTGAAGGGCTTCCTGCGGTTCCGTGGTACTGCGGACCAGTGCGCAACGGTCGTGGCGACCACGAGGGCTCCATCCCGCGTCGATCGAACGGGAGTCTCGATCGGGTGATCACGGGTGCGGCCCGGCATGAGAGCCGGTCCTGGCGGTATACGGGCAAAATCCAAAGGAACGGAGGGCCGTGCGCTGCTACGGTCGGGCGCTATGAGCTGGCTCCCCGACAACTTCGTCCATCCCGTCCTGGTACCGCTGCCGGGCAGTGGTCATCACCTGCGGCCGATCCGGGAGGCGGACACCCCGCTCGACTATCCGGCTGTGATGGGTTCGCGCGAGCGGCTGTGGACCATCTTCGGCCCTGCCTGGGGCTGGCCTGCGGCCACCATGACCTACGAGGCCGACCAGGCCGACCTGTTGCGGCACGAGAAGGAGATCGCTGCACATCAGTCTTTCAACTACGCGCTGTTCGACACGGCGGAGACAGCTCTGCTCGGCTGCGTCTACATCGACCCACCGGAGAGGGCCGGCGCAGACGGCGAGATCTCCTGGTGGGTGGTGGACGAGCTGGTGGACAGCAAGGTCGAGCAGGCCCTCGATGAGCTGGTGCCGCAGTGGATCGCCGCCGACTGGCCGTTCGAGCAGCCGCGCTTCCTCGGCCGAGAGATCTCCTGGTCGGACTGGCTCACCCTGCCGGAGCACTCCGACGCGTAAGTAGCTTTTGTCGTACCGAGAGGTTCGGTGGCGGGTCGAACCTGGGTGCTGGTTGGGTGATCGGCTCGTGCCCGGTGAATGAAAGCAGAGCCTCCCGCACGGCTCATGGGTGTTGAAGTCCATCACGTCCAAGCCCTTCCCGCCGCGCCGGCCCCACCGAGCCGGGCACCGCCCGGACCACCGCCGGTTCCGGCTCAACCGGCCGGGCATGGGAAACTCGCACGTCCTTGGGTTCGCCGGCCTCGGACAGCACCTCACTCACCGTTTCCTTCGCGATCACCAGGCGATCCCGCGCGGCCTCCGCCTCCTCCAGCTCGGCAACAAGCCGGTCCAGCTCGTTCCGCAGCAACTCCACCCGCTGCCGGGCAGCGACGTCCCGCTCCTCGATCAACCCCACCGCCGACGGCATCTGACACCTCCACTAAAGGGAGAGCACGACGTGTCATCTCCATTGCAGCGGAGGCAACTTCACGCTTGACCAGAGGAAACCCGGCCACCACACCCGGAAGGACAACAGATTCTTACGGGGACAAGCCTTAGTGGTCGGATCATTCGCCGCTGGCGAGTTGTTTGTCCACCTCAACGCCGAGGGCGCGTAGTACATGAACGACGCCACTGTCGAGCCGGCATCGCAGGTCGAAGGCGTCAAGCGGCTAACGGTGCTTCGGGTCTCCGGCACGCCCCTGAGTTCATGATCGGCTCTCGAGGAGGCAGAATGCCTTCCAACCCGTACGAAGGAACGGACTACGCCGTGCGGAGCGGCTTCGCCTCACGGACGGGGGCCCGGACACGCCCGCGCCTTCGCGGCCAAGCGTGCCGGATCGGGGAGCCGCGGCCGTATCGGAGTGACCGGGATACGCCGGACGACTCATCACCTCTCAGCGTAGGCCGGGCCAGGGCTCCACGCGCGCGGAACTCCAGTCGCGCCCCATAGCACGGTCGATGATCCTGAGATCACCGGAACCTTCTCGACAGACCGGTTGAGAACCAAAGGAAT
The DNA here is from genome assembly GCF_055561875.1 of Streptomyces sp. NPDC022552. NCBI lineage: Bacteria > Bacillati > Actinomycetota > Actinomycetes > Kitasatosporales > Streptomycetaceae > Streptomyces > Streptomyces sp. NPDC022552. The sequence continues at coordinate 249,727 of NZ_JBVHGJ010000006.1, read as the reverse complement.
CTGGAGGCCTGCCATGGACGGATGGGGCGCCAACACCCTTGGCCAGCTCGGCGACGGCACCAACAACCCCAGCACCGCTCCCGTGCCGGTGACCATGCTTGCCGCGGCCGTCCGTACGACCGCCGCCGGCGGCGGCCACAGCCTTGCGCGGCTCGACGGCGACACGGTGCAGTGCTGGGGCGACAACAGCAGCGGCCAGCTCGGCGACGGCACCAACACCCCCAGCAACGTCCCCGTCACCGTCAGCGGACTCTCCGGGGTCAACGCGGTGACCGGTGGCGGCAGTCACAGCCTGGCGCTGCTCGGCGACGGCACGGTGATGGCCTGGGGTGACAACGGGTTCGGCCAGCTCGGCGACGGCACCAACAACCCCAGCAACGTCCCGGTAGGCTCGGGCGCCTTCCCCGACACCGTCGTCAAGGTCGCCTGCGGCGGCGTGCACAGCCTGGCCCTGCTGAACAGCGGTGAGGTGATGACCTGGGGCGACAACAGCAGCGGCCAGCTCGGCGACGGCACCAACAACCCCAGCACCGTCCCCGTCACCGTCAGCGGCGTGATAAATGCCGTCGACATCGCGGGCGGACGCGACCACAGCCTGGCCGTCCTGGCTGATGGAACAGTGCTGGCCTGGGGCGGAAACGGCTCCGGTCAGCTCGGCGATGGCACCAACAACCCCAGCAGCGTGCCGGTCGGAGTCTTCAATCTCACCGGGGTGAGCGCGGTCGCCGCGGGCAGCGGCGGCAACTTCAGCCTCGCTCTCCTCGGAGACGACGGGACCGTGCAGGCGTGGGGAGACAACAGCGGCGGTCAGCTCGGCGACGCCACCAACAACCCCAGCAATGTCCCGGTCGCCGTGCAGAACCTCGCCTCGGCCGTTCTCGCCCTCGCCGCGGGCAGCTCCCACAGCCTGGCCTTGCTCTCCGACAACACCCTTCAGGCCTGGGGCGACAATGGGTTCGGCCAGCTCGGCGACGGCACCACCAGCCCCAGCAACGTTCCCGTCACCCTCAGCAGCCCGAACGCTGTGATCTCCCTCGCCGCCGGCGACTCGCACAGCCTCACGGTCTGAGCGGCGCCCCACTGTGCGGGTGAACCCGGCCTCGTCCAGGACGCGGCCGGGTCACCAGGGCGATACATGGCCTCCAGTCGGTCCAGGCCGACGGTGTTGAAGGCGAAAGCGACGGCCTGCGTGGCGGCTTCGGTGGCATAGCCGGTCCCCCAGGTGTCAAGCGCCGATCCGGCGGACACTGCCCGGCAGCGGGTTTGCAGACCGAAGTTCCGGGCAGATCGGCCCAGGTGCGCGAGGCCGGAATGTACGACAGCGTCGTTGCAGGGCAGTCAGCGGCGTACCGGAACAGCGTGGCTGGGAACTGAACTGGCAAGGCCACGTCGTGGCGCACTGCACCATCGAACGACTCTGAAAGGCTCGGTCGCGTCCGACGCCTGCGGTGTTCCGCTCGGCCTGGTCTCCGCCGGCGCGAACCGGCACGATTCGGGGGACTTCTCGTCTCTCGCTGCTCGAATCGACCGGACGGCACGCCAGGATGAGGCAGACAGATACGTCGAGCACAGCCCGCGCTGATCAGCGCGACCTGGCCACCACATGCCTGGCAAACGGCGAGGGGGAAGGAGCAGGCACAGCACTCGCCGCGGTCGTCAGACACAGGGCGCGCCGGATGTCACCATCCGGTGGGGCGAGTTCCTGTGCGGAACTACCGCGACGGCCGGCTGAAGAACGTGACCGGCCGCTCCCGCTGCACTCCGTCTACGACGACATCGACAGACTCGTCGTAGAAGGCCACCCGGTCCTTGATGATCCCCACGGAGGGCAGGGGGTCGGGGTAGCTCCAGGCGATGTCGGGCCGCACGTCGGCGTCGCCGGCCCAGGACCAGTACTCGCTCGCCACACCCTTGTACGGACAGCGGGTGCGCCCGTCGGTACGGGTGAAGAGGTCGAGGCGAACGTCCTCCCGCGGGAAATAGAAGCGCACCGGCAGCCCCGTCTCGAACAGCAGAACCGGCGTGCGCGTGTCCGCGACGACCGTACCCTCGATCTCGACCTGAACATGTCGACTGCTGGGCAGGGCGTCCACCCGCTTGTGCGGGTCGCGGGGGTGCACGAAGATCTCTTCGTCCTCCTCGTACCAGTGGTCCAGAGCCTCGCGCCCGAACCACTCGAAGCTGATGTGGCCGGCCAGGTCCTCTCCGGGGTAGGTCCAGGCCGCCGCCCCGACGGTCCGATCGGGGAGCACGAGGTCGTAGAAGACCGTCGCTCCCGCGTGACGCCGGCGGCTGGCGGGCCGCTCCGTTCGCCGCAGCAGGTCCGTCCGGACGTCCCCGGTCGGGAAGGCGTAGAGGGGGACGGGGCGACCGGGCTCCCACACGAGAACCGGCCTACGACTGTCCACGACCGTGATCTCCCCCGCCGTCGCACGCACCCAGCGCTCACTCGGCTCCCAGAACACACTGTCGGACTCGCCCTGGCGGCGCTCGACGGGCACGGCTTCCGGGCCGGACTTCGGTGCGGTCATCGGTCTCTCCTCCTCGCTCCGCCTCCGGCTGCCCGGACCGGGTGTCGCAGTACCGGCGGCAGCCAGTGTCCACGCTGCTCCGGATCCCGGCGGGTGGCAAACGGTCCGCCATCGCTCCTGCCCGCGCCTCCAGCTCCGGGCGCAGGACCGCCGCCGTTGATGAGGATCCGCAGGCGCGTACCACCCAGCCTTGCCCAGTGACCTAACGCCACATATCCGCAGCGTCGCGCCCACTCGGGTCCATCGTCAAAAGGTCTTCGTGAAGACCTGAGAGGGGATATCTGGTCAGTGCGGTAGTCCGAAGGAATGGTCCTAGGGACGCAGGGTGCGGCCCTGCTCCCGCAGGATTTCCGTCAGGATGCGGACCGCTTTCGGGCCGACCCCGTGCAGGGCCAGGAGTTCGGCAGCAGGGTGCCGGGTGATGGCGTCGAGGGTGGTCAGACCGGCGCCCAGCAGGGCCTGGGTGGCCGGACGGCCGATGCCGGCCGAGAGGTCGCCGACGGGTCCGTCGGCGGCGGCCTCCGCCGTGGCCAGGGCATCCGCGAGCCGTTTCGGGGCGCGGGCGGCCCAGGCGGCCCGTACCAGGGCGTTCAGCTGCCGGCCGTTGACGTCGGCCAGCGGGACGCGGAACCCTGCCGGGCGCCCCGCCCGGAAGAGGCGCTCACCCGTCGGGTGCGCGGTCACCGCCTTCGCCGTCTCCTCCTCAGACAGGCGGAGCCGTACGTCCCCGTCCTGCGTCAGGAGGAGCGACGTACTGAACTCCCGCTTCCCGTCCGGTCTTGCATTCCCCCGGCGGCTTGCGGTGTGCGCTCAGCATCGGGCAGACACGGTCGCTGAACCATCGTCAGTCTGTCACCACTGGGCGATAGTGATCCCCCATCGCCATCGACCCCTCCCCCGGCGGCACAGCCGCGCCCGGCTGATCCGACACGCACGTGAGCAACCGCCGCGGCATATGCGCTCACGTTGCGTGACGATAGGCTACGATTCAGCTACTCCCAGTCACTAACGAAAGGGTGTCCCATGGCCATGTCGATCAATGAAGCCCGCGACCTCAAGGCAGCCCGCAGCAAGGAGCAGGCTGCGGCCCCGGGTGCGACCTGGTTGGCCGTCGCCGGGTTCCCCAGCTGGCAGGAAGCCGTTGACTTCGCCAACCTCGAACCGGCCCAGGCGGGGGGTGAGTTCATCGCCAGCCACAACGCGGACGGCACGGTCGACGGCTCGTACTTCTTCTGACGCATCGTCGTAGCGCAGAGCGCCGTCGCCACTGTGCGGCCTCGAGGTGAGGTGACGCGCGATCACTGCTCTGGCCGCGTCACCTCACCTCGCTGAGATGCGGGCGAACAGGCTCCGTCCTGCGGGCTGGCGGACCCTGAAGTGCCGGTCGGCCTCGGCATCAAGGTGGACCCTGCACCCTTCGAGGAACTGCATCGACAGGCCTCGAACGGTCCCGCTGGCGGGGCCGGACGGGCCATCGACGTCCAGGTCTTCGACACGGCGAGCGCACTCGTCGATGAGCCGCTGCGCGGTAGCCTGGGCGGCAGATGTCGTTCAGGCAGTCGCCTTACGGCACTCCTGATCAATCGCAATGCTCCGCCCGTTGTCCGGGACACTCTCTTCGCTGACTGCCGGCACCGTCTCGCCAAGGTGATCCGCGAACGGGGTCTCACCGCTGATTGGCGCCACCTCGACGCGGTCTGACTCCGCCATGTCGTATCCCGCGAAGGGGTCCGATGCCTCCACGATCAGGCACCAGTCCGAACCGGTCGTGATGCGCGTGGCAACCGCTTCGCTGTCGATCAGACACACGTCCCGTGGGCCGGACGGAGCCTCTGAGTCGTACAGGTGCCACGAGGCGACCAATCGTTCAAGACGGCGTCCGACCGGGTAGTCAGGACGCACACCGGTGCAAGGGGCACTCGCTCACCCTCTTCGACTCCACGCGTCGAGCCGTCAGGCACCCCCCAGCTCACGTCCTTATACGGGACAGCCCTTACTGGCGTGCACCGGTCTCGCCCGTCGCCTCCGGCTTCGGCGACCTCGACGGAGACCGTCGGGCCGATGTACTGCACCGTGACCAGTCCGGCCGTCTGTGGTTCCGCCCGGGCGTCGATGGCAGCTGACCGGACGGCCCGGTCACGCCATGCTCCTCCCAGGTCCCGGCCACGGGCTGTGCGGTGGACATCCTCTCCCCGCAGGTCGAGCATGGAGAGAGAGCGGTCACGCAGGCGCTGAGTTGCGAGCGTGGGGCTGCATATGTCGACGATCCTCATCCACGTCGGAGACCACCAGCCACAGGGTTTTCCCAAGGGACTCTGTGTCGATGACGGCACCGATCAATGGTTCAACAATCCGCGCGTCGAAGCGTTGATTCCGAGCGGTGCCCTGGCGCGACGCACCGGGCTTCTGGACGACAGCGTCAAGGAAGACGCGTTGCTGTCGACCGGGCGGGGCCTTTTCGACGCGCTCCTGTCAGGTTCTCTGGGTGACGTCTGGCGAGCCGAGGCCTTCAACGAGGACGCGCGGGTGATGCTGGACATACAGCCCAGCGACCTGCGTTCGCTGCCGTGGGAGCTGCTCTGCACACCCGAGCCCCAGGAACGCTGGCTCTTCGAGGACGAGGCACGCCCCTATGTCCGGGCGCACGTCCCCTTCCCGAACGAGGCGGAGCCGCTGACCGGGCCGGTGAGACTTCTCGTCGTCGTGGGCGATCCCGACGACGAGGCACTGGAGTCGGACAAGGAGCTCGAAGCCATCTACACAGGGGTCAGTAACGTCCCCTGCTGCTGGCAGGTGCATGTCCTGCGGGCTCCCGACCGGGAAAATACGCGGGAAGTCTTCGCCGACTTCGACCCGCACATCCTTCACTTCATCGGGCACGGCAAGGACTCGGTCTCGACCGGGCCGGCCCTTGAGATCATGACGCCGAACCACCCGTGGGACCTCAGCGCCGGCTTCATCGCAGCAACGCTCAAGAAGCCCCTGCGGCTCGCGGTGCTCAACGCGTGTCGGACGGCGGGAGGGGATCCCCAGCGGCTGGTCTGGGGCCTCAGCGATGCCCTCTTCGAGGGCGGGACGCTCTCCGTCGTCGCCATGCAGGGCGACATCGCGTCCGACGCGGCGGTGCGGTTCAGCCGGGAGTTCTACGGGAAGCTGGCAGCGGGGAAAGCACTGGACGAGGCCATGGCACACGCTCGGAACGAGCTCCACCGGAAGAACGACGGTCATCCGCGTGACTGGGCCATGCCCGTCCTGACCGTCCAGGCTGATCCGTTGGTGATACTCAAATGGCCCGAGCCCATGGACCACACGGCGGTGACGAGGACGAGGGGACGGGAGTTCGACGGGCCGCGCTGGCTGGTCGGGCGAGGGGACGAACACCACAGGATGATGCGGCGTCTGGACGCGACGCTCGGGGCGGGCACGGCCGATCTGCTCGCCATCACTGGCAACACCGAAACTGGAAAGTCCGAGTTGACCCGCTCCTGCCTGCTGACCAGTTACTGGTGTGGCGTTCCGGTCGTCTACGTGGACCTGTTGAACAAGGGCAATCTCGATCTGCCGGCAGCACTCACGGAGATCAGGGACGCCGTCGTTTCATGGCTCGGGCCGGACGCGGAAGATCCGGCGAACCTCTTCACCACGGCGCTCCGGTACACGCAGATGCTCCTCCAGTCACTGCGCGCAGGAAACCCGGTGGCCGCCGCGGTGCCCGGTATGACCACGCCTCCTCCCACCGACCGTCCGCGCGACGCGCTGGACCACGAGAATGAGCTGATCAGCGCTTTCACGTTCTTCCTGCGAACAGTGGCCAGGAAGGAACCGATGCTGCTGATCCTGGACCATGTTCTTCGGGCAGAACCCCACGGTCATGTCGTCGAGAAGCTCTTGAAACCAGCCGCAGAAGGGGCATTCGACCCCGTGCGCATCGTGGCCGTGGACAGCGGGCTCGATGCGAAGCTCGGTGTGCATCTGGTCAATCGGGTCATGACCGTCAGGCCGTTCGACCGGAGTGAGGCGATGTTCCTGGTCCGCGAGTACTGCGCCCGCAAGCGCGACTACTTCTATCAGGGGCTACGCCCCGACGAGGCCTCGTGGACGGCCTTCACCCATGACATGCGGGGCCAGGCGATCAACCGGGAACAGGCAGGCGAGGAGTACTTCAGCCCCAAGGAGCTCCTGGCATGGGAGCAGGCGGTGTTCACGCTGCAGAAGGTGCAGCCATGACCACCCTGGACGGTGTCGTGAAGCGCGTCGCAGCAGGCGAGACCATTGCCGACGTCACGCTCTCCTTGATGCCCGAGCCACTGCGGGGCACGGTGCTTCGGTGCGCCTTGGTGGACGGTTTCGACGAGGCGCTGTACGACGCGGTGCTGCGTGCGGACACCGGCCCGCCCCTGGCCGAGCTGGTCGACCAGCCGTGCGTCGAGCCGCTGCCTGGGGGCGCCGGCAGCTTCCATATCGGGGCCGGCCTCCGGGAAGCGGCGTGGCGAGCCTGGTGGCTCGATGCCGGGGTCCCGCCCGACTCCGCTCCGGTGCCCCGGGCACTCCGTGCCGCTGAGGGACTCATCGCCGAGTTCTGCGAGCGTGCCGGCCGAATCGAAGCCGCCTTGCAGGCCCTCGTCGTCGCCGATCCCGAAAGGGCGGCCGTCCGCTTCGAGCAGTGGTACCAGGAGCGGGACGAGCAGTTCGACTTCCCCGGTTGTCAGGATCTGCTCGATGCCCTGAACGAATCCTGGGCGTGGCAGTTCAGCCCCCGTCTGGCCGAGCTGCGCGGAGACCGCGACCGCTATCTCCGGTCGAGGATGCTCTGGTACGACGCATTGCTCAGGTCGGGCCAATACCTTTCACGGCCCGACCTGGAGGGCAGGCTCGACCAACTGCTGGCCGGCACTCCCACCCGTGCACTTCGCCTGCACGCCATCGGGGGTATGGGCAAGTCGATGATGCTCCAGTGGTTCATCGCCCGCCGCTGCGTCGCCGCACCGGCCCGGGTACCGTGCGCGCTGGTGGACCTCGACGCAATCGACGCGGTGAATGTCGTCCGGCACCCCTGGCTGCTCGCGCTCGAGCTCGCCACGCAGCTCAACGAGCAGATACCCGGAACCCCATTCCAGGAACTGCTCCGCCGGCACGGTGCGTATCGCTCCGTGCTGCTGCGGGATGCCCCGACGCTCGCCCGCTCGGGCGCGGCCGCGCTCGACACCGCCGCGGCCCGCTCCGACGCCGATGACGTCCGCGACCGGTTCCTGAGCGCGCTGCGCGAGGACTCCTCCGGCAGACCGTTGCTCATCGTGCTCGACGCCTTCGAAGTCGCGGTACTGCGGCCCTTGGGCGGCGCCGCCGAACTGGTCGGTCTCCTCGCGGACATCCACGCGGCGTCGAGCCAGGTGCGGTTGATCCTCTCCGGGCGGCTCACGGGCGCCGAGGAGCAACTGGACCGGCTGGCCGAGCGCCTGCCGGAGCACGACATGGACCGGCTCGAGATACGGCGTTTCACCGAGGACGAGGCCAGAAGCTATCTGACCGGGAAGCGCGGCATCGGGCGGACGGAGGTGGTGGAAGGCATCCTGCGCAGGGCGGAGGGGATTCCCTGGCAGCTCGCTCTCTACGCCGACGTGGCGAGCTACTCCCCGGACATATCGGTGGAGACCGTGGAGAGCTTCGACCCCCTGCTCGCCTGGTGCATGGACCGCGTCATCGGCAGGATCGAGGACGACGCCCTGAAGTGGCTGATCCGGTACGGCGTGCTGGCGAGACGGCTGAGCCGTGGCTTCGCCGAGCAGGTCGTCCTTCCTCGCATGGCTTCGGCCATGCGAGGGTGCGAGGACGACCGCCCGGAAGACGATCTCCAGTCGTCCGGATCCGCACAGCCGTTCCGGACGGGAGTGGACGCTCCACAGGGGCCGGCGGAGTTCGCGCAGCTCTGGGAGCGCCTCAAGCAGTACTCGGCCCAGGTCTCTTCCTGGGTGAGCGCTGCCCCGGCCGACCCTGACACTCTTGTCTTCCACCCGTGCGTGGCGGATCCGCTGCGGCGCCTGCTGTCCGCAAAGCCCGTCTACCGGCTTCTGCACGAGGACGCCGCTCGCTACTACGAGCAGTTGGCCCAGGAGCACCCCACCGCGTGGGCAGGCTGGACCAGGGCAGCGCTCTACCATCGCATCCAGGCGGAGGGCAGCGAGGCGGCTCCCGCCTGGCGCGAGGCCGTGGCACAGGCCAGAGCCGCCGACCGCTTCGAGGACGTCGCGGAGATCGCAGGAGAGATTCTCGGTCCCGAGTACGTCGACGAGGACGGCAGACCTCTGAAGACCGCCGGAGGCAGGCCTGCGCTCGACCCGCAGTTGCACGCCGAAGCCCATGTGGAACTGGCCTGGGCGCTCGTCCGCAGAGCGCGCAGCGAGGGACTCTCCGGAGGACACCAGCTCTGGAGCGAGAGCGAGCGCAGTCTGGGTACTGCGAAAGCGATCGCAACCCGGTCCGACGTACGCCTCCCTGACATACGGTGGAATACGGCGCGCGGCGCCCTGCTACTCGCCCGTGATCGACCAGGCAGCGCAGCGAAGGTTCTCGAGCCCATCGGGGAGACCATCGAGCCGTCCGCGGACTTCTGCTTCGCACTCGAGGTGTACGCGGCGACGCAGACTGCCCTCGACCGGCCGGAAGAGGCGTCCGCGGTACTGCACAAGGCCCTGCGCATCGCGCAGGCGATAGGGGACGAGCCGCACTCGGCCCATCTGGCTCACCTGCTGGCCTTGGACGCGGCGGCCCGCCTCAGGTATGACGAAGCCCGGCGCTGGCTGGACCAGGCCCCAGGTGAAGGCACCACAGCGGAGCAGCAGGCCGGGCTGCGTCTCACGGAGGCGGAAGTGGCCCTGCGCCTGGGGATGCCCGACACGGCCGCACGGCTGAGCGGTACCTTCTCCGGCGATCCGACCGCGCGACCGCTGGCCGTGAGCGTCGAAGCACTGCTCACACTCGGCCGGCCGCGCCAGGCCCGCGCTCTGTGCGAACGGGCGCTGAGCGCGCCCGACAGCCTGCAGCCGGAGCGGGAGGCCACGGTCTTCGCTCTGCGCGGGCGGGCCAACATCGAGCTCATGCAGGTGGAGCGGGGCATGACCGACCTGCAGACGGCACGTGAGCGATATGCCCGCCTCCAGGACTACGAACGCAGCGCCGAGTGCGCACTCCACCAGGCCAGAGCCCAGTTCGACGTCGTCGGCAACCACTGGGAGGCGGCGCAGTTCCTCGGCGAGGCGATGCGGCTGAGCTACGAGGACGGCAGTGAGATCGCGACCCGGTGCCTGTTGCTGCAGGCGGATCTCATGGCCGGCCACGGAGACACCGCCGGAGCCTCAAGGATGTGCGCAAGCGCTCTGGCACGGCTGGAGCGGACTGCTGCACACCCCTTGCTCGTCGTCGAAGCCGCTGCGCACGGACTGGCCCTGGCGGACGACCGGTCCACGTTCTACGGCCAGGGCCTGCTGCGCGCGCTGAGCCGGGTGACGCCGGCCTCGTCCCGGCTCGCGATGCTGCGCGCCCTCGAGCATTGCCCGGGGCCGCTGGAGGCCGGGGCGGAACTGCTGGAGCTCGTCCTGCCCCGTGAAGGGCCGCCGCAGCCGGTGGAGCAGTCGGCCGACGTCAGCTGGCTTGCCACATGCGCCGCCACCGCGTACCGCCTGGCAGGGCGTCTCGCCGACGCGCGTCGCTGCGCCGTGCGAGCGGCCGAGATCCTCGCGCACGAGGACAGCTTCGCCTGGTGGCGGCTGGCCCGGTTCATGGATCTCACCGGTCCCGTCGGCCCGGAGGAACCGCAGCCCCCGGCTCTCGACGGTTATGACGAGTATCCGTTGCTGCAGGCGGCCCACCTCATCACCGTCGCCCGGCGCTGGGCGAATCGTGTCCCGGTGGAGATGACGGCCGAGCGGCTGCACCTGGCGAACGCTCTGTTGCCGCTGGAGCCGGCGAACCGCTGGCAGGCGCTCTCCCACGAAAGCTGGTCGAGGCTGCACGGGAGCGAGGGAGCCGAGGCCGCGCAGGAGCATGTGCAGGCTGCCCGCGCGGTCCTCGCGGAGCTCGGTGACGACCGCGAGATCCCACGCTCGCAGCCCACCGCCGCGGACACGGTCGGCTTCGCGCTCGCGGACGGTGCTGTACTCGTTCGCGGCGGCGACCGAGAGCTGGGCCGGGTGCGGCCGTCGGCGCCGCTTGCCCAGGCGTTGCGCAAGCGGACCCATCAGAGGTCCCTCATGCCCCTCGTCGACACGATTCTCGCCGGCGACCCCCTGGTGCCCGGCGAGTGGACCATGGAGCCACTCCTCGAACGGGGCCGGACAGAGCCTCTGGACATCTGCCTGACCGTCGAGCAGCCCGAACTCGCGCAGGTGCCCTGGGAGATCGCTGTGACGAGGAAGGGCAATCTGGCCACAGATGACAGGGTCCGGGCCGTCAGCCGCCTGCCCGACCCCCGGCGGGCCGGGAAGGTCCGGACCGGTGTACTCCAGGAGACCCTGGACCTGCTGCACATCAACCCCGGCCCGATCGACGGGCTGATGGGACCGCAGACCACGCGTGCCGTGTCGGCCGTGCAGCATTCCCTGGGCCTTGACGTGGACGGCGTCGCCGGCTCGCTGACGTGGCGATGCCTCCGTGCGGAGCTGTGGCAGCACCGCCACAGTCCGCAGGTACTGGTCCTGCGGCGCGGAGCCACCCGGCAGCTGGAGTCCCAGCGCGGACACCACATGGGCGGGGCCGACCTACAGGTCGCCTATGCCAGGGCCGGCTGGGCTGTGGAGGTCACGGACGACCCGAACAGCATCGTGCTCGAACATGTCGTGGACCGCGTGCCCGCGCCGGACGTGATCCATGTGAGCGCCACCATGGAGGGGCTCGGCACCGTCCCGTACATCGACTTCGGAGCATCCACCTATTCCGGTGAGTCCGCCTGGGTGTCCGAGGCCTCGGACACGATCACCGTGCGACAGCTCGACCGATTCGTCTCCAGGGTGGCGGCCGGACATCCCGCGCCGCTGGTGATCCTGGACATCGCCAGGCCCGCCCGGCCGAGTGAGCTGATCCGGCAACTACTGCTCCGCAACGACTTCGCCTTCCAGCTGGCCACGCTGGGGAACGCCGTGGTGGTGATCGCCACGGGGCTCACCCTGGCGGGGGACCCCAGGCAGATCGACGAACTCATCGGGAATCTCACGCATGGCTGGACACCGGCACAGGTCGCCCGGCATCTGCAACGGCTGGCCGCCGGTGACCGGCTCCAGGGCCTGCCGTACGCGGCGACCGCGCTGATGAGTTCGCTGCGGCCGTACGAGATGCTGCCCGTCGGGATGTGACGCGGTCAGCTCCCCGGCAGCCATTCCGCGAGCCGACTGCGCACCTGTGCGTCCCGGAAGAAGTCGACGTGCGCCACCCCGCTCGTCGAGGGGATCACCAGTGGATCGCGCACGACGTAGGAGCCCGCGCGATGGACACCGTCGGTCGGTACCACCAGGTCGTTGCCGACGCCGAACAGCTGGTCGACCAGTCGGTTGAGTGCTCTGATGGCGAGTCCGGCCCCATCGGCCGGACTGTAGTCGGACGTGATCGCGCGCACCGTCCCGACCGTCGGCACCGGGGCCGCGTTCAGATCGGTCAGCGCGGATGAAGCGGGGTCCATCGCGGCCAGACCGCCGAGTCCGCCCAACGCTCCGGTGGCACAGTGCTTGACGACCTCGAGGACCACCTCGAGCGTGGTGGTCACGATCTCGTCCGGAAGCAGGCCGAGCAGGTTGGTGAAGACGTCGAGCAGATCGCCCAAGTGCTGTGCGTCCGCCAGGACGGTGCCCGCGTTGGGCGTTGCGACGTGCACAAGCGTCCGTACAGAAGGAGCGGGCCGGCCGGCTGCCCTCGCCGTTCCTTCCTGGCCCAGCCGGCGGGCCACCAGTCCGCCGCGCGAGTGAGTGACGAGGTCAAGGGTGAGTGGCCGGTCGGTGGGCAGGCGTTCGAGGAACCAGCGGGCATTGTCGACCGGGTCCAGATGGACGGTCGGGTGGTCGAAGACGAGGACCCGGTCCTGGTACCGCGCATGCAGGTCGCGCAGCAACTGACCGTCCGTGGCGATGCCGTGGAATCCCGAGTGACACCGGCTGAAGGTGCCATGGACGAAGACGAGGAACGGGCGGTCGGCGAGCTCGGCGAGCCGGTCCGCGGTCACCGGCCCGTCGGCGGTCGGGTCGAGAAAACTGCCGGGAGTGGTGAGTCGCAACCCGTACGGACGGAAACGGGTCTCCCATCGGCCCACCGCGAACTCCGCGACCCTGCCTGCCGCTTGCTGGATGGGGAAGCGGAGTACGTGCAGCATCTTGCTGACCCCGAACCCGACCAGTCCGCGTTCCCGTACCGCGCCCGGAACGCCGAACTGCTCCATGGAGACCCGGAAGGTCTGGGTGGACTCGGCCCGGTCGGTGCCGTCCCCGCGCACCGCGGTGTCGGACACGACCCAGCGCACCACTCCGGTCGCGTCCACTTCCAGGACGACCTGCTCTTCGTCCTCGGCCGGTGCGGGTACCTGGACGGCCAGCTGAGGGACGGCCGCGTCGCCTCGCTGGTGTCCGCCGGGGCGGGCGGGGACGGCGAGGTCGCTGAGGGGCAGTGACAGAACCGGGCGCATCCCGGCCTCTTGGATGAGGGTTCCCAGCAGCCGTGCCGAGACGTGGGGCAGCTCGTCGGCCGCCAGCCGGTCGGCGAAGGCCTCCGGCTCGGCCGCCCGTACCGGAACGTCGGCACCGGCCCACTTCGTGACCTCACCGACGCGTCCGCTCACGTCCGAGGACCGCAGGACGACGCCATAGGGAAGATCCACTCGGCCGTCCCGTTCCAGCTCAGACATTGTCCGCTCCTTCCTCGTCCCACTCGATGGTCAGCCGGGGATGGCCGAAGAACAGGTAGGCGAGCGGGGTCGACACACCCGCGCCCGATGCCTCCTGGGTGGCGACGCGTTGCTGCCGTAGGTATTCGGCGGGTGCGATCCCGCCCTTGAGCGCGGCCCGGTAGAAGCCTTCGGCGAACGCCCTGGCGATACCGTCGTCGACGTTCCACAGCGGTGCGACGGCCGCCCCGACACCCAGGCTGAGGAAGGAGGGCACTATTCCGGCGTACGAGCCGAGCGCCTTGCGGCTCTGCCCCAGCTGGCAGGCGTTGAGGAAGACGAGACGCACGGGGCTCGTCTCGACCCCGCTGACCGAATACGGGCTCAGAAACGAGTTGTCGGTCATCATGATGCCGTCCTCCGAGTCGGCGGCATCGAACTTCCCGTGTACGGCGAAGTGCAGGATGTCCGGCCCCTTCGTTCGCTGCAGGCTGCCCAGCACCGGGGCGGTCAGAGCGTCCACGGACTCCGCGGCGTACTCCTCGATGAGGTGAGCCGCTTCGGCCGCTGCCTGCTCGAGTTCTCTGGTGGGGTAGTGGCCGCTCACCACAGCCATCTCCCGCGCCGTCAGGCGTGCCGGCGGAGCCGCTTTGCGGTGCTCCTCGCCGTACGTCCACCGGCCCACGACCGCCTGGGCACCAAGGTGAGCGGGAATGGTGCTGTCCCATGGTTCAGGCACCATGGCCAGCTCCCAGGGGACGTACGGATCCCAGGTGGCGATCAGCACCGTCGGCAGGCCTGCCACCCTGGCGGCGACCCGAAGGGCTTCCCATACCTCATGCGGTACCGCGTCCCTCACATCGCGACCGATACCGCGAAGATAGAACGTGAGGTCGTACGCGTCCCTCCGGTCCTGGACGCCGCGCATGCGGTTGCGCGCCCACTCCGCCTCATTGCCGAGCCTGGTGACGGGGGTTCTTCGGGGAGGCCGTACCTCTGGGTGCGGGGACCGGTACAGCCAGCAGAGCCGTGTGCCTTCGGCATCGTTTCCCGGAGCCACGATGATCTCCAGGTCGGGCTGGGTGGCAGGATCGTCGGGCAGTGCCCAGGTGATGCCGGCCGGCTCGACGGAGACCTGCGCGGCGACGACGTTCTCGTGGCCTTCAGCCACCAGCACCGTGCGGTGTGCCACCCCGATCAGCCGTTCTTCCACGGAGAACACCGCGGTGATGACCCGCTCGGCCGCGAAGGCGTCGTCGTCCAGCGCGCGCAGCCGCCGCAGCAGGTAGGGGTACGGGTCGTCCGGCCCGGCCTTCATCTGAAGGACGAACGACTCACCGCCCATAGCCTCGAACCCGGGGGCGAGGATCTCCACACCGAGCTCGAACTCCCCGCTGGGGACGGTGAGCGAGGGGGGCTGGGACACCTCCGGTGACGGCGTCGGAGCCAACCCCACACGGAGTTCGAAGACATGAGCAGGCGCGACCTGTCTCGGCGCGTCCAGGAGCGCGTACGCCTCCCTTTTCCCGCCGGAGGATGCGGGAGATTCTGCTGCCGGCTCGGGCTCGGACGACCTCATACGCATCTCCCGGCCTTCCGGCGGAAGCAGCAACGTGAGACCTTCGAATTCGCCCGGCCCTTCGGGGGGCGGCCAGTGCAGAGGCGGCCGGCCCAGGAGCGGTGCCACCCTCACCAGCTGCCGCAGGGTGCTGAGCTGCTGACTCGAGTCCTCGTCGGCGAGACGGTCATGAACGACGGTCAGGACGTCGGCGGGCGGAAGGAGTGTGAGCAGAGCACCCAGCCAGTTGGCCCGGGGCCCGGAGACACGCCGGGGCAGGGCCGGAAGTGCGGCCGCCGCTGTCCTGGGCAACACCTGGACCACGAGGCCCAGTCGTTCCGTGGCCACGGCCAGCGTGGCGTCGTCCCGCTCCATCGCCGCGATCAGTGTGGTGACCAGGCCGGTGAGCAGGTCCTCGGCCTCGGACTTCCGGAGCGTGGCCAGCGCTGACAGCTCGGACGGGAATCCGGTGGTCTCCAGCAGCCTGTCCGCCACGGCAGCCGAAAGCTCTGCCGCATCTGCGGCGGCGGGAACCTGGGGCTCGTCGACTGACGATGCCTGCGACTGAGCGACCGTCGCGAGGGAACGCTCTGCCGCCTCCTGGTGGGGCGAGGCGGGGTCCGCAGCCCATTGCTCCAAGAGGGACCGAACATCGGGAACGGGAAGGCTGCCGACCGCTGCGATCAACGCCTCGGTCAATTGCTGTCCTGCGCGCAATCGAGGAAGAACAATTTCACTCACGTCTTCGATGGCTACGTCGTCCAGAGGTAGCAATGCGGATGCCGTAAGTGCCTCGGTCTGGAGGCGCCGGTCCGGGTTCTGCCTGGCAATTTCGAGGAGTGGCTCGACGTCGCTCGATGTGACGAAGCGGTCCGACCATGCGGTCATAGCTGCCTCCGGATTGCGATCAACAACCAGAACGGACCGTAGTCGAATCGAAGGACAGGATCACCAACCGTGACGTGGTGTCATCGGGGGTGGAGGGGTGCGGGCCGTCGGGGTGCCGGTACTCCACGCCCAGCGCGTCGAGCCGTTCGAGATGGGGTCCGCAGCCGCTCGCTGAACCCGGCGGAATCCCTCTCCGGCGGTCCCCACACCATTTCGGCGAAGGCGGCGAGGCGCGGGAAGGCCAGATAGTCCATGGTCGGGACGCGTCGATGTTTTCGGTCTATATGTTGGCCTGAGCTCCGATGACGTGCTGGGCCTGTGCCTCGGTCAGGCCGTCGAGGAGCGGATCGAGCCGTAGACGTCCTTGAGATCCTTGACGTCCTTCGCCACGACGAGTACCCCTTGGCCATCGCGGACCTCGCCAACGAAATCCTTGCGCTTTGGGACCGGCCCCCGATCATCCGGACCGGTCGAAGGCGACCTTGGTCCCGTGGCATAGGGGGCGAAGTCGCACGGGCCGACGCCGTCCAGGCCGGCCACGGAGACGGTCGACGCCGAGTTCGCGACCTCGCTCGTGGGGGAAGGCGGGCGTCTTGTGCCCGGCCCGGTTTCGTACCGACGACGCCGGCCGACAGATGCTCTCCGCCACCAGCCGCGGCGTCCACCTGCTCGGCTGGAAGTCCTACGACGTGGCCAGCAAGGCCTCGCCCAGTAGCTCCGCTCCTCCGGGTTCAGCCTCTATAAAGCAGGGGTGAGTGTGGGCCGACGTGGCATCAGGCTTGTCGGTCAAGGTGGGCGAAGACAACGAGGTTCTCGGTGTAGTCCCTGGCGATGCGGTCGTAGGCACCGGCACAGGTGATCAGGCGGACGAGGGCGGAGGGCGTGTCGGCGTAGACACGCTGGTCTGGGAAGTCGTCCTTATGAAAGCTCTCCACCGAATCAACGACGAAGGCGGCGGTGGTGCCGTCGGCGCGCCTGACTGCGAAGCGGTCGCCGGCTTCGAGTTCGGCGAGCCGGGCGAACACGGCCGGGGAGGTCGCGGTGTCGAGATGTCCCGCGATGAGCGCGGTGCCCTGCTCGCCCGGCGTGATTCCGGAAGTCTGCCAGCCGACCAGGTTCGTCTCGTCTGCGGGGGGAGGATCCAGTGCGCCGGAGGGGCCGATCTCGAGCCCGGTGAACGGGGCGTCGACGCCGATCTTCGGGATCGTCAGGCGTGTGGGGGCCGACCGCGGCATCGTCGGATTCACCGGCCGGGCCGACGGGCGGTCCTGACGTGCCGGAGAAGGCGCGGCCGCAGGAGCATGCTTCGCCGCCCCAGCCCCCGCGGGTTGGGACACGGAGGCCGTGTCCGGTCCTGGCAGGCCGGGGCCGACGACGAGGTAGAGCGTGAGCAGGAGGAGCGTCCAGAAGGCGGCGGCGATTGACCAACGCCGGATGCGCCGGGAGCGGGGAGCGCCCAGGGAGGAGTCTGGTCGGTTCGACACCGGGGACCTTTCGATGGCGGGGCGGCTGGTCGATGTGGGAGTCGAAACCGGACACGGGAGCACCTGGGGCAGGTGCTCCCGCATCTGGGGACGGCTCACGCAGCGGTGCCGGCTGCCTTCCTGCGGCGGTAGAAGACGAACGCGGCGATACCGCCCGCGAGCACCACGGCACCGGTCACGTTCGTGCCGGAGCTCGCGAGACCGCCGCCTCCGGTGTGCATGCCACCCTTCGGCTTCTCATGGCTGTAGCCGCTCTCCTTGCCCTTGTCCTTGTCCTTGTCCTTGGACCAGTCGTCGGCGTTGACGAGGGAGAGAGCACCGGAGCCGGTGTGCATGCCACCCTTCGGCTTGTCGTGATCCTTCTTGTCCTTCGACCAGTGGTCTTCGCCGACCAGCGACAGCCCGCCCGAGCCGGTGTGCATGCCACCCTTCGGCTTGTCGTGATCCTTCTTGTCCTTCGACCAGTGGTCTTCGCCGACCAGCGACAGCCCGCCCGAGCCGGTGTGCATGCCACCCTTCGGCTTGTCGTGATCCTTGTCGTGCTTCTGGGTGTGGGAGGAGCTGTCCTTGTCCCAGTCACCTGTGGTGACCGCGTAGGCCCCGGGTGCGGCGAGGGCCAGGGCGCCGGCTGCGGCAGTTGTGGCGAACAGAATGCGGGCAGAGCGCATCGATGTCTTCCTTCCGTCGCCAGCGACGGCTGACTGGATGTCGGCTTCTCGACCGCGGCGACATGTCCCACCGTCAGCTCCGGTCTGGGTGAGTACCACTTGAGGTAGTGCATCCGTGATGACGCCTGCGTTGTACACGGGGGTCCTGCTGACCGCTGAAGGGGTGCGGGTGGCAACCCGGACCCCTTCAGAGAAAGCGCACGCTCCGTGCGCCTTTCAGAACGTGCGCCGGGTCCGCGGGTTCGAGACGGCAGAGCAAGGTAGTGCGGCAGCAGCTCCTGCCACCCCGGGGATTGACGTGGCTTGCCATCCATCGTCTGGATCCGGGGCCGAGGGCAGGGCGCCCACAGGCCGTCCTGAGGTCCTGGGGAAGGGCGACAGCGGTGACCTGGCGGGCCGCGGGGAAGGCGCCGACGAGGGCGGCGCGCCCCGTGGAGGATGTTGTCCTGGTGGGAACGTCGCTTACCGCCGGTTGGGCAGGGCAGCGAAGCCCTGGTTGGAGCCGTTGGAGGCCTTGTCAGAGATGTCGGATCCGGCAGACGGGCTCGCGTCCACCCCGAGGTTCCCTGTGGGAGCGAGGGTGCCGGCGTTGGCCGACGGCTGCAGCGAGACCCGGTCGCCGACCGTGTCGTAGAGCGTGGTCGCGTCCCCGTGGTGAGGTCGTTGTTGGTGTAGGCCGCGCCAGTGTCCCCTAGGGGGTGTCTTCAAATGATCACGGCTGGTGGATCATGGTGTCGTGATACGTCGCCATGAACTGTCCGACGCCGAGTGGGAGTTCGTCCGGCCGTTGCTGCCCGAGTCGTTGCGGGGGCGGAAGCGGCTGGACGACCGCAGGATCCTGAACGGGATCGTGCGGAAGTTCCGGACCGGGACGGCCTGGCGGGATGTGCCCGAACGATACGGGCCGTGGGCCACACTCCACACCCGTTTTCGCAGGTGGGCGGCGGACGGCACGTTCGACCGGATGCTGCGGACCGCGCAGGCGAAGGCGGACGCGGCGGGCGACATCGACTGGCTGGTGTCCGTCGACTCCACCATCGTCCGCGCCCACCAGCAGGCGGCGGGGGCCCGAAAAAGGGGCTCCGCGACCCGGCCCTCGGCCGGTCCAGAGGCGGTCTGACCAGCAAGATCCATCTGGCCTGTGACGGGCGGGGCCGGCCGCTCGCGCTTGTCGTGACGGGCGGCGACGCGAACGACTGCACCCGGTTCACCGCCGTGATGGAAGCGATCCGGGTGCCCCGGATCAGACCCGGGCGGCCACGGGTCCGGCCCGGTCACGTCCTGGGAGACAAGGGCTACAGCTCGAAGGCGATCCGCGCCTGGCTCCGCCGCAAGGGCATCACCCACACGATTCCCGAGCGGGCCGACCAGGTCCGCAACCGGGCCCGGCGAGGCAGCCGAGGCGGCCGCCCGCCGGCCTTCGACCGCGAGGCCTACAAGCACCGCAACGTCGTCGAACGGTGCTTCAACCGCCTGAAGCAGTGGCGCGGCATCGCTACCCGCTACGACAAGACCGCCCAGTCCTACGAAGCGGCCGTCACCCTTGCCTCACTCCTGATGTGGGCGTGACATTTGACGACAGAACCTAGCGCGGTTCAGGCCGGCACTTCGTGCAAGGTGGCCTCGCCCGTGACGCGGATGCCGATCCTGCCGCCCGGGCGCACTTGGAGCGGGCCGGGGGCGCGGATGTCGATGGGCTGGTCCAGGCCGTCGATGGTGACGGTGACCATGGAGTCATGGCCGAAGAAGCAGACGTCGGTGATCGTGCCCTCGGCGGTTGCCGTGGTCGGGTCCGTGAGGTGGAGCTGTTCGGGGCGCAGCAGGACAAGGCCCTCGCGCAGGCCGACTGGCGCTGCTACGAGAGGGATCCGGCCCAATATCGTGGTGGCGGTGTTCTTCTCGGCTGTTCCGGTGAGGAAGACGGCGTCGCCGACGAAGGACGCCACCCACGGGTCGGCGGGGCGCTGGTAGAGCTCCTCCGGGGCAGCGCACTGGGCTACACGGCCGTCGCGGAGCACGGCGACGGCGTCGGCCGTGGACAGGGCCTCTTGCTGGTCGTGGGTGACGAGGACGGCGGTGGCGCCGCTGGCCTGGAGTACGGCGCGGACCTCCGCGCGCACAGTTCCGCGCAGGCCGCTGTCGAGGGCGCTGAACGGTTCGTCCAGGAGGACGAGATGGGGTTCGGGGGCGAGGGCGCGGGCCAGGGCGACGCGTTGCTGCTGTCCGCCGGAGAGCTCGAAGGGCATCCGGTTGCCGTATCCGCTCAGGCCGACGAGGTCCAGCATCTCGGCGACGCGCTTCGTGCGGGCGCCACGCTCGGTTCGGGTCAGGCCGAAGGCGACGTTGCGAGCCACGCTCAGGTGGGGAAAGAGCGCGCCTTCCTGGGGGACGATGCCGATGCGGCGGCGCTCGGGCGGGAGGTGGACGCCGGGGCCTGCGAGGGTGCGACCGGCGATGGTGACGGTGCCCTGGTCGGCGCGAAGGAAGCCGGCGATCACGCGCAGCAGAGTGGTCTTGCCGCAGCCGGACGGCCCGAGGACAGCGGCGAGGTGCCCGCCTTGGACGGTGAGGTCGAGGCCGTCGAGAACAGCGGTGCCGGGGCCGTAGGACTTGGACACGCCGCTGACCTGGAGGTCGTTCATGTGCGGTGCCTTCCGAGGAGGTAGGAGGGGACGGCGGCGAGCAGGATCAGTGCGGCAGCGTAGGGGGCGGCGGCAGCGAAGGACCCGGTGCCGGTCTCGGTCCACAGGCGGGTGGCCAGGGTGTCCATGCCGGTGGGGCGCAGCAGCAGGGTGGCGGGGAGTTCCTTCATGCAGACCACGAAGGTGAGGGCGGCTCCTGCGGCGACGCCGGGTGCGGCAAGTGGCACGGTGACCTCGCGCAGTACGCCGAGGGGGGTGCGGCCGAGGGAGCGGGCGACGTCGTCCAGGACGGGTGGGGCCTGGAGTACGGCGGCGCGGGTGGCGGCTACCGCTACGGGCAGGAAGAGCACGGCGTAGGCGCAGATCAGCAGTGGGGTTTCCTGATAGAGCGGCCGGGCGTAGCGGACCGCGAAGAAGACCAGCGCGAGTGCGACGGTGATGCCGGGCACGGCGTGGCCCGCGTACGCCGCCTGTTCCAGGAACTGAGCGAGCCGTCCCCGATGGCGGGCCGCGATGACGCCGACCGGCAGGGCGAGCAGGGTGGTGAGCGCTGCACCGGCCGCGGCAACGCCGAGGGTGGTGAGCGCGGTGCCGGTGAGGGTGGTGGGGTCCCACGTCGCGGAGGAGCCGACGGCGAGCCAGTACCCGAGCGTGGCCAGCGGGAAGCCGACAGCGGCCGCGACGACGGTCCCGCACCAGGCGAGGGCGGGCAGCCGCAGCCGGCCGAGCGCGACGGGGGTGGCCCGCCGCGCGATTCCCGATCCGGTTCGCGAGTAGCCGGCGCGGCCACGGGTGCGGGTCTCCGCGGCGACGAGCGCCACGGTCATGAGGACGAGCACGGCGCTGAGCGCAGCCGCCGGAGTGCGGTCGAAACTCGCCCGGTAGGAGGTGTAGATGCCTCGGGTGAAGGTGTCGTAGCGCATGAGGGACACGGCGCCGAAGTCGGAGAGCACGTACAGCGCGACCAGCAGTCCGCCGCCCGCCGCGGCGGGTCGGAGCTGGGGCAGCGTGACGCTCAGGAAGGTCCGCAGCGGGCCACGCCCTAGTGAACGTGCGACCTCCTCGTGCCCGGGGTCGGTGCCGCGCAGGGCGGCGGCGACCGGCAGGTACACGTACGGGAAGCTGGCGAGGGTCAGCGCGAGGGCGGATCCCGCGAATCCGGCGAGCGAGGGCGCGGCGGAGAGCCAGGCGAAAGCGGTGACGTAACTGGGGACGGCCAGGGGCAGTGTGACGAGGACGGACCAGGCGGGGGCGCCGGGAAGCGCGGTCCGTGTCGTCAGCCAGGCCAGCGAGATGCCCAGGAGCAGGCAGGCGGCGACGACGGTGGCGGTCAGGCCGAGGCTACGCAGGAGGAGTTGCGCGGTGCGGTCACCGGCGATGACGTCCCAGGCGAAGGCCGGGCCGTGTTCGAGGGCACGTACGGCGAGGTAGCCCAGTGGCAGGACGGCTAGGGCTGCGGCGAGGAAGGCGGGCACGATCAGGACCCACGAGGGTCTGGCTGCTTTTTCGGTACGGCCGCCGGTACGCACCCGCCCGGCGAGCGCTGGGGCGCTGGCCGGGTGGGCGTCGCGACGCGTCCGGATGGTCGAATCCGGTGAGGTCACGTCAGACCAGTCCGGCTTCCTGGAGCATGGCCAGTGTTTCCTTGAGCGAGTCGAGCTTGCCGAGATCGATCTTCGGCGGCTGCAGGGTCTCCAGCGGTGGCACGCCGGCCGCGGTCTTCACTCCGGCGGCCAGCGGGTATTCCTTGGTCTCCTCGGCGAAGTAGCTCTGGGACTCGGCCGAGAGCAGGAAGTCAACGGCCTTCTGGGCGTAGGCGGCCTGCTTCGCGTCCGCCCCCTTGAGGATGCCCACGCCGGCCACGTTGACGAGGCCGCCGGGGTCGCCCTTGGGCAGGAAGTGGACCTTGGCGTTGACCTTGGCCTCGCCCTTCTCGGCAACCTGCTCGTACCAGTAGTAGTGGTTGATCAGGCCGAGCGAGACCTCGCCCCTGTCGACGGCCTCCAGGACTTTCAGGTTGTTCTCGTACGACTTGGGCTCATTGGCCTTCAGGCCCTTGAGCCAGGTGCGCGTGGTCTCGTCGCCCTCGAGAACACGCATGCCGGTGACGAAGGCCTGGAAGGAGGCGTTGGTCGGGACGAGGCCTATCCTGCCCTTCCACTCGGGCTTGACCAGCTCGTGCACGGTGTTCGGCACAGCGGCGACCTTGCCCGGGTTGTAGGCGAGGACGCGGACGCGGCCGCTGACACCGGTCCAGTCGCCGGCCGAGCCGCGGTGGGCGGGGTCGACCTTGTCGAGGGTGCCCTGCGGAAGCGGCGCGAGGCGCTGTTCCTTGGAAAGCGCGCCGAGTGCGCCGGCGTCCTGGGAGAGGAACAGACCGGCCTCGGTCTCGTCTCCCTCTTCGAGGAGCTGCGCGGAGAGTTCGGCGCTGTCGCCGTAACGGACCTCGACGTTGGTGCCGAGATGCTTCTCCAGCTTCTCGATGAGCGGCTTCACAAGGTTCTCGTTACGGCCGGAGTAGATGACGAGTCCGGCGGGTTCATCGCTGCCGCAGCTCGCGATCGCAGGAACGAGCAGGGCTGCCGCGGTGAGCGCGGTGAGCGTGCGAGCCATGGGGCGGCGCATGAGTGGAGATGCCTTCCTGCTGTGCCTGTCGCTGCCATCGCCTGCGGCGACGGTCGTGCGACAGGCGACGTAGAACTACCGGGAGTACCTGTGAATACGGCATTGATAAGGTAAAGCTAACCTAATGGTCAAGTGAGGCTTTGATAACGGACCGGTCGCGAATCGGCATCCGGTGCCTACACCCCCCCTTCTCGATTAGGAAAGCCTTACCTACGATGCGCCCGTGACGCTCCTCCCAGCCCCGCCCGTCGGCGGCCACGCCCTCCCCCTCGCCCAAGGCCTCGCGCTGTACGGCGACCGCACCGCCCTGGTCACCACTGACGGCGTGGTCTCCTACAGCGAGCTGTCCCGGCTGGTGGCGGACACCGCCCGGCGACTCGGCACCGGACGCCGCCTCGTGCTCCTCCCCGGCGCCAACACCGTCGGGGCGCTCGTCGTCCACCTGGCCGCACTCTCGGCGGGCCACCCGGTACTCCTCGTGCCCGGCGACCACCCCGAAGCGGTGGAGTCCCTGACCGCCGCCTACGATCCCGACATCGTCGTCCACCCGGGCGCCGGCGAGTGGCGCATCGAGGAGCGACGGCCCGGATCCGCCCACACCTTCCATCCCGATCTCGCCCTGCTGCTGAGCACGTCCGGTTCGACAGGCTCCCCCAAACTCGTTCGGCTCTCCTACGAGAACCTCCAGGCGAACGCCGAGTCGATCGCCACGTACCTCAAGATCCGCGACACCGACCGAGCCGCGACGACCCTGCCCATGCACTACTGCTACGGTCTGTCCGTCGTCCACAGCCACCTGCTGCGCGGCGCCGGGCTCGTCCTCACCGAACTCTCGGTGGCCGACGCCTGCTTCTGGGACCTCTTCCGCACCTCACGCGGCACCGCCCTCGCCGGAGTCCCTTACACCTTCGACCTGCTCGACCGCGTCGGCTTCGCCGAGATGGACCTGCCGCACCTGCGGTACATCACCCAGGCCGGCGGCCGCCTCGCCCCCGAACAGGTCGCCCGCTACGCCGAGCTGGGACAGCGGCGCGGCTGGGATCTCTTCGTCATGTACGGCCAGACCGAGGCGACCGCACGCATGGCCTACCTGCCGCCGGAGCTCGCCGGCGAACACCCAGGAGCGATCGGCGTGCCGATACCGGGTGGCTCGTTCTGCCTCGAACCCGTCGAGGAGGCGCCCGGGCATGGCGTCGGTGAACTGGTCTACAGCGGGCCGAACGTCATGCTCGGTTATGCCCACACCCCTGAAGACCTCGCCCTCGGCCGCAGCGTCGTCACCTTGCGCACCGGCGACCTGGCTCGGCGCACCGAGAAGGGTCTGTTCGAGATCGTCGGCCGCCGCAGCCGGTTCCTGAAGATCCTCGGCATGCGGATCGACCTCCAGCAGGTCGAGGCGATGCTCGAACGGCACAGGCTGAGCGCGTTCTGCGCCGGCGACGACGAACGGCTCGTAATCGCCGTTGTCGGCAAGCCCGGGTGGGACGAGCGGAGGATTCGAAGACGTGTCGTGGACGAGTGCGGGCTGCCCACCCGCGCAGTCGCCGTCCACGTGCTGCCCGACCTTCCGCGTCTGCCTTCAGGCAAGCCCGACTACCAGGCCGTCCGTGCCCTGGACCAGATGGCCCGGGCCGACCAGATACTTGTCGACGACGCGGACGACGATGACCTGTGCGCGCTCTACGCGAGGATTCTGGACCGTACGGACGTGACGCCGGAGAGCACGTTCGTCGGGCTCGGCGGCGACTCACTGTCGTACGTCGAGATGTCGCTCCACCTCGAACAACGCCTGGGCCATCTACCGGCGAGCTGGCACACCACACCGATCCGGGACCTCCGCTCCCCCGCAAGCACGTCCCCCTCACGAATCCGGGCCCTGGAGACCAGCGTCGCCCTGCGCGCCGTGGCGATCGTGTGCATCGTCGCCTCTCACGTCCGGCTCTTCGAGATCCGGGGTGGTGCGCATCTGCTGCTCGCGGTGGCCGGTTTCAACTTCGCGCGCTTCCTCCTCACCTCCGCCGAGCGTCGCGAACGTGTCCGCCGTACGGGGCGGAGCATCGCGCGCATCGCGCTCCCCTGCATCGCCTGGACGGCCTTCGCGATCCTGATCGGCGCCGACTACGACCTGAGCAACCTCCTCCTGCTGCACAACGTGCTCTTCCCGCAGGACATGGGGCCAGGCCTGCACCTGTGGTTCGTCGAAGCACTCGTCTACATCCTGCTGA
This sequence comes from Streptomyces sp. NPDC022552, assembly GCF_055561875.1. NCBI lineage: Bacteria > Bacillati > Actinomycetota > Actinomycetes > Kitasatosporales > Streptomycetaceae > Streptomyces > Streptomyces sp. NPDC022552. The sequence continues at coordinate 224,248 of NZ_JBVHGJ010000006.1, read as the reverse complement.
CCATCCTCGCGCTGCTGGCCGTGCCCGCCGTCGACCGGGCGGAGCGGCGCTTCCCCTACGGTCTGCCCCTCGTCCTGGTCGCACTCGGCCTGCTCACCCGCTACGAACTCGTCGGCCTCCCCGAGCGCTCCCAGATCACCGACGCGGTCACCGTCTTCTGGCTGTTCGCCCTCGGCTGGGCAGCCGCGAGGGCCCGCACGACGCCCCACCGGCTGCTCGTCACCCTCGCCGCACTCGCCACGGTCCCGGGCTTCTTCCCCGGCGAACCCCGGCGCGAGGCATTCGTCCTCATCGGCTTCGTCTTGCTCGTATGGTTTCCCACTCTGCCGAGCCACCGCCGCATCAACCAGGCGGCGGGACTTCTCGCCGCCAGTTCGCTTGCCATCTACCTCACTCACTGGCAGATCTACCCGATCCTGGACGACGTCTCCGAGCCGCTGTCGCTCGCGACCGCCATCCTCTTCGGCATCGGTTACGCCAAGGCGACGGACCACCTGACACGGAAGTTGGCACAGCTGCCGCGTCTCGCCGCGCTGCGCCCGGGATTCCTCGGCTCCCGCCGGATGCCCTCCTGACCTCCTTCGAGGTGACACCGCCGGGCCCAGGGCCCGCTGGCGCGGCCTGCCCGACGTTCGAAGAGGCGGACATCGTCCTGGTCAACACCACTCGGCTGGTGGCCGAGGGCGGACCACGGTCGGTGGCCGCTTCCGAATCGCCGAAGTCGGCCGCCCGACGCTCTACACGTACTTCTCCGATGCCGATGCCGAAGCCGTTTGGCCGCTTGGCCTGAGCGCCGGGTGGCCGGCCATCTCCAGCCAGTAGCTGGTGAGTCCGGATCCGGGTGGCGGACTCTTTCGCCAATCACCACGCCTCGATCGTCGCGGACCTTGCGGCCGCCCGGGAGCTGACCGGCGAGGGCGGGCGGGTGATCGTCGCGTTCGAGCCCTGCGGGGTGACGTGGCATCGAATCGGGGTGGGTCGGGCAGGTCGGGGACCTCCCTGCGTCCGGAGGCCACCAGCACCGCGCGGGAGCGGGCGTCAGCTGTGCTCTCCACGTCGGTGCCGAGCCCGATCGCGACGGCGACCGCGGGGAGCGCGTCGGAGACGTGGTGCTCTCCGTGAAGGGACAGTCCGACGTGCGCGTCGCGGCCGGCGGCAACGAGGGTGAACGAGGCCCGGCCCGCCGCGTCGAGCGTCACGTCCACCGCCCGTACGTCGGCGTCCCGCATGGTGCCGAAGGTCAGCACCGGGGCGCGGGTCCGGGGGGACGTGGCCGCCACCAGCGGATCGTCCGCTCTCGAGCACGATGTACGCACAGCCAGGTGGGTGACGGCCAACGGCATGCCGATCTCCCCGTTGAACGACTTCACCGTGGCGAACGGCCCGAGCTCGGGGAGCACCTGTGCGATCAGATCCTTCGTTCTGGCCTTTCCCGCCGACCCGGTGAGTCCCATCACCGTCGCCGACGGCACCTCGGCCAGCGCGGTGCGGGCCGGCGAGGCGAGCGCGTCCAGCACGTCATCGACGACCACGGCCGGAACACCGACGGGGCGGACGGCAAGTACCGCCACCGCCCCGGCCTTCACCACGTCGGCCGCGAAGGCATGCCCGTCGGCGCGCTCGCCGGCCGGCGCAGCAAACAGGTCGCTACGGAACTCGACCGACCGGACCACCTGTGAATGAACGTCTCAGTTGGTGCCCGGGAAGGGCTTAAGACCGGGATGCTCGCCGTGTTGTGTCCGCGAGTGTCACTTGCAGAAGGTCTGTGTCGCGGGAGGGAGCGGGGTATCCGAGGTGCGCAAGGCTCGCCTGTTCCTGGCGCATGTGCTTGAACGATTCCAGAATGTAGCCGACGAGCAGGACGAGAACCGCGATGATCATGATGGCGGCGGCGAGAACAGCGGTGGGCAGTCGTGTCACGGTGTCGGTGCGAGCGAACTCGAGGACGATCGGCAGGCCCAGGGCGAGAGCGGTGACGGTGAAAACGCCGGCGATGGCGGTATGGAACTGGGAGGGGCGCTGTCTGCGAGTCAGCCCAAGGATGAGCTTCAGGATGCGCCAACCATCGCGGTAGGTGCGGAGTTTGCTGACGCTTCCCTCGGGTCGATCCTTGAATGCCACCTCCAGCTCGGCGGTGGGAAGCCGCAGACTGAGTGCGTGGACAGTCATCTCCGTCTCGGTCTCGAACTCGCGAGACAGAGCGGGGAAGGACTTGATGTAGCGGCGAGAGAACACCCGATATCCGCTGAGCATGTCGCTGACGTCGTTGCCGAAGAGGATGCGGACGGCTCCGGTGAGCATCTTGTTGCCGACGGCGTGGCCCGCCCGGTAAGCGGTCTCGACGCTCTCCCGGCGGGCGCCCACGACTTGGTCGTAGGGGCCCGCAAAGAGAAGGTCGACCATTTCGCGGGCCCTGGACGCGTCGTAGGTGTCATCGCCGTCGATGATGAGGAGCGCTTCGGCCTCGACATCGGCGAAGGCGCGGCGGATGACGTTGCCCTTGCCCTTGCGGGGTTCGTGCCGGACGACTGCGCCGGCAGCGTGGGCCTCGGCGACGGTGTTGTCGGTAGAGGCATTGTCATAGACGTAGATGATCGCGTCGGGCAGGGATGCGCGCAGGTCGCGCACGACTTTCCCGACAGCCGCCTCTTCGTTGTAACAGGGAATGACGCACGCGACGGTGGGGTTCATTGGTGTTCCCTATGCCTCTGTATTCCCTGGCGCCGAACTATGCGCCTTTAATCACCGAAAGCACGTATTTGGTACGTTTCACGGCGTACGTTACCATCGCGCCATGCTGCGGCCGACGGCTTGGTTTCGAGGTTCACTCGCCTGGATGCGGACCGTCTGGAGGGAGATCGCGACCTTCGGCGTTGTCGGCGCACTCGCATTCGCTGTGGAGACGGCAAGTTTCAACTTTCTCGTCTTCGGCCCACCGGACGAGGGCCTGATGCATTCGGCTCCGGTCGCTGCCTCAGCCGTCGCCACGTTGCTGGCCATGCTGGTCAGTTGGTTCGGAAATCGTCACTGGACCTACCGCGACCGCAAGGGGCCGGTCGCTCCGGGTGAGTTGGCCTGGTTCGTGGGAGTCAATCTGGTGGGACTCGCCATCACCGCCGCCCCTGTATATCTGGCTCATCACATGTTCGGCCTCTCCACGCCCTTGAGTGACAACGTGGCCCGGCTGACCGGGTGGGCATTGGCGACCTTCGTCCGATTCAGCGTCTATCGAGGATTGGTCTTCACTTCGGACCGAGGCGGCTCCTCCGACGCGGCGAGACCGATGGTGCTTCGCAAGGGGGCACGGCGCGACGATCAGATCTGGCCTGCATGCTTGGCCCTGATGGCCGCGTTCTGCGGCTGGATGGTTTCTACGGCTTTTCACCCCGGCTTCCTGACTCGGGACAGCGTTGAGCAGCTTCTCCAGGCACAGGGCACCCGGCCTGTGACCGACTGGCATCCACCGGTCATGGCATTGCTGTGGCGCGGTCTCATCCACACCACTGGAGCACTCTCGGCGATGGCCGCTCTCCAGTCCGCTGTGTTGTGGGGGACTCTGTGGCTGCTTGCAGTCTCGTTGTGGAAGCGCACAGGAAGCCGTCCCATGTCCGTACTGATACTGGGGGTCGGCCTCGCACCGCACATCGCCAACTTCACCGGCGTGGTGTGGAAGGACGTGCACATGGCCTATGCGCTGCTTGCCGTGGCCGCACTCGCACTCTTCGCCCGCGAGTTGCCGGAAGGTCACGACCGGGCACGCTGGGCTGTGCTGACACTGGGGCTGCTCTTCTTGGCCTACGCGATCCTGGTCCGGAAGAACGCCTTCCCCGCAGTCGTGCCGATCTTCCCGATGCTCGTGTACGCGCTATGGCCGGCGCCAGGCAGGCGCCGGTGGCTGCTTGCAGTCGGCTCCTTGCTGGCTTTCACCGCGGTCGGCAGCGTGGCGGTGTCCTCCGTAACCCGTCCGATGCCAGTGCGGCAGTACGCGCAGATCCCACTGGACGACGTAATCCATGTCCTGACCCCGCACGAGATCCGGTCCGCTGCTGAGCAGGCCGGAGCCACCCCTTCGTTCCGCGACGATCTCGTGATTGCCGCACAGAACTGTCAACGGAGGAAGATTCTGTCGGACGCCTACTTCACGTGCTATCCGCATGTCTCCGGCTACAGGGACAAGATGGGCCCGCACTTCACTGCAGGTCAGGCGGATGTGCTGGTCAGAATGTGGCTCCAGCAGATGCCACACGAAGCCTCCGGCTACGTGAAGTACCGCATCCAGACGTTCACCCGACTGCTGTTCGAGGGAAATCTGCGCTATGTGAGCGGCAGGTTCAGCGGCACGCCGGCCAATGTCACGGTGGATCCGTCCGTCGACGGCGCCATGAGGTCCTACGTGACGGGCTTTGCCCACGACGTGCCGGCGCTCTTTCAAGCGTGGTTCTGGCTGGCCGTCGCCCTGGTGTCGATCTTCCGTCGGCGTTGGCCGGGGCCCTGGTCTCGGGAACTGCGCCTGCTGGGGCTGAGTTCCGTGCTTTACATCGCGTGCTACCTGCCGACCGCTCCGCAGGCAAACTACCGTTACGTATATTGGCCCGCGTTGGCCGGGACGCTCATCCTGGTCCTGATCGCGGCTACGGTAGTCACCCGCAGCCGCGCTGCTTCAGAGGACCAGGAGCCTGCGCCAGACCGGGCCGCAACAGACGAGCGGCCCACACCCGTCTCGCCCGGTCGCTAACGACGTCTTATGGTTGCCGACCTGGTGTCACCGGCCGCATCCCCTCCGAACTCAGCCCCTGGATCGGCCAGACCGCCGTCACCCACCGGCTCCACATCAACCTCGACATCGAACCGTCCTCCCCCTTCCTCGGACAGGTCCTGCGCACCCAGATGTGCGGCGACCACGTACGTAGCCGCCCAACGATCATGGTCAGTGCGTGGTCGAGCACATGTCTGATCGAGGCGACCCGGGCCAGGGGCAGCTTCTAGGATCTGTGGCATGGCAACACGACTTGTGCAGATCAATATGAAGGCTCGGGACGACTCCGTGCTCGGGCGCTTCTGGGCGGAGGCACTCGGCTGGGGTATCGACAGCGAGGGACCCGGCGTGACCAACCTTGAACCCATGGGGTTCGCCTACCCCGACCCCGCGGCCGTCTGCATCGACATCGTCGCCCGCCCCGAACCCAAAACGGTGAAGAACCGGGTGCACCTTGATCTGGCCACCACCTCGACCGCCCACCAGGCGGAGCTGGTCGCGCGCCTGAAGGACCTCGGCGCGACGCTCGCCGACGTGGGTCAGGGCGACGTCCCCTGGACGGTCATGGCCGACCCGGAGGGCAACGAGTTCTGCGTCCTGGAGCCCCGTCCGATCCACCAGGACACCGGGCCGATCGCCGCAGTGGTGGTCGACTGCACCGACCCACGAGGGATGGCCCGGTTCTGGGACCAGGCGATGGACTGGACACTGCACGAGGTCACCGACGACCGCGCGGCCATGCGCTCCGCCGAAGGCGTCGGCCCCTACCTGGAGTTCCTCCGCACCCCCGACGCCAAGAGCGTGTGGAACCGCGTCCACCTCGACGTCTGCCCCTACCCCGGTGACGACCTGGAAGCAGAGGAAGCCCGACTGCGCGCCTTGGGCGCCACCGTCCCTGATTTCGACCAGTCCGCAATCTCCTGGAGCATTCTGGCCGACCCGGAAGGAAACGAGTTCTGCCTCCTCACCCCCCGCTGACCTTGAGTAACAGCTCTCGCCTGTTTCGGGTCAGCGGTGGAGACGGCGTGGCGTCAGCGCATGCCACCGGAGGCGGGAACGGTGTCCCCGGTGATCCAGTGCGCGTCATTGGACGCAAGAACGAGCCACCTTCGCGGCCAGTGGCTAACGGCGGATCAGGCTGTGCGCGGAGCATTGGTGTTCCATACGGTCGGTGTCGGCACCCCTGACAGGACGGGCGTGGGCCAGTCCGCGATCCTTCGCACGTATGCGGGCCGGTCGTGCCACACTCGCGACAGGGCCGATGTGTCTCCCCCGTCGCACCGGCTCATCCGGCTCCACCAGGCCTCGCCTGGTGGAGCCGTCGCGTGTACGAAGGGGGCGGGACACGGTCGAGCCCGCCAGCCTTGCGGCCCTCCTCAACGACCTCGGCATCCCCACCACCGCCGGCCGCACGGCCGCGATCCAGCAGCCCGTGCTGGCCTTCTCCAGCTCTCCCGTCGCGGACGTCGGACTGCGGCGCGTCAGACGGTCTGTGGTGTCCAGGTCTTCGGCGACGGGGTGTCGGCCGCCGACCGGGGAACCTTCGCGCAGGAGGTGTAGCCCGACAGGAAGAGGGACGTCGTCGAGTCGTTCCACGCCAGGTCGAACTGGTCACCCGTCGCCGGGTTCTGGACGCGGAAGCCGAACTCGACGAAGTCCTTGCCCCGGCGGTTGCCGTCGTGGGTGAGGGTCCAGCCCGCCGAGGTGAACTTCTGGCGCAGGCGAGCCTCCGCGGCACGGGCGACATCAGACGGGATGCCTTCGACCGTCCAGCTGAGGTCGAAGGTGACGACGTCTGGCAGAGTCTTTTCGATGCTGAGGCCGCCCGCGTAGCAGCTGTGGCCGGGTACCACCTGGACGGGCCTCACTGCCTCGTGGGGCGGCAGGGCCATGCCTTCGTACGCCCACTGCGCGCGGTCCGTCAGTCGCTGGGAGAGCACCGCAGGGTCGGCGGAGGGGTACTCCCGCTCCAGCACGGAGCAGCCCGTGGTCGTCAGGGCGGCGAGCAGCAGAGCCAGGAGCGCGGCGGTCTTCCTCATGGATCCGACCGTACGAACAAGACAGCGTCGGCCGCATGAGCACGGGTACTCAAACCCGCAGACGGATCCTGGGGCAAGGTGACAGCCTGGCAGCGGCAGCGGGACTCCTCGGGGGGAACTGACGACAGTTGAACAGGCGAGCCCACCAGTACCGAGGCCAGGCGCCGGCAGCCGGTTCTTGATCGTACTCGCGAGAGGGACCCGAGTCCGGCTCGTTGGCCGGCACGGGCGACGCGGTGAACACTGTGAACTGGGCGTCGGCTAGAGCAGGGAGAGGGATATGGCGGAAGCGGTAGTTCCGGAGGTACGGGCCGCGCAGCGGCGGATCGTCAGCACGATCAACGCATCCGGGAAGCTGAACGCCGACGGCCTGGCCATGTGGCGGGAGGTCAACTGCGGCGAGTGGAAGGCCACGGCCGCCGACATCAGCCGGGACCTGGACCTGCTCCAGGTCCCGCACACGATCGTGACAGCCTTCCGGTTCCCACTCGCCAGCTCCCACAGCAACGCGATGCGTGAGGGCGAGGAAGTCCGCATCCTGCGCAAGGACCTGCCTCACCTGGTGCGGTGGATGCCGTCTCTGGATCAGACCGTCGCGGACCTCCCCGAAGACGCGCCGCACTGGGACTTCACCGTGTTCCAGCCCCGGGTCGGTGGCATGGCCATTGCCAAGCTGGCGCTGTCGGCGGAGTGGCCCGCCTGGTCGAAGAAGCAGGCACGCGCCGCCCGGCTGGTCTGCGCGGAGTGCGACTACGACCTGCGCGAGTTCAAGGACGAGACCCGGATGCCGTTCGACGTCCGCCTGCCCGAGCGGCCCAAGGCCCGGCGGCTGGTGTGCGGGCAGTGCTGCAACAACGGCGTGGACGAGATGGAGCGCCTGTCCGCGCTGGCTGGAGGCCTTCGTGACGACTCTTGAGGCGAGGGTCGGCCACCACATGGACTGAGGCGCCTCCTGGATCCGGACGACGGCGGGAGGGCGCAGGAGGCACGCCCCCTTCACTGGCTGAGGATGCCCACCCGGCGAGGGGCGTTCCTCGAGCGTCCGCACCTCAGCGACTGTAGGTGCTACGGCACAGGGCGGGGACACCGTAGGGCACCTGAATGCGCTCGGCGTCGCGGCACAGGGCAGCCATGTCCACAGGCCGGGCCACGGGACGCGGCTGGGTGATGTGCCTGGGGGCCTTTGTCGTCTTGCCGTAGGGGCGCCTCTGTGACGGCTTCACCGACGCCTGGGGCTTGGCGCGTTGCTCGACGGACCGTGTCTCTCCCCGAGGGAGACGGGGGACGCGGCGAGCATCGGGGGCCTTGGTCGTTCTGTCCGCAGCGGATCGGCCGGCGGGTGCGGACGGAGGGGACGAGGCGGTGTCGCCGGGCCGAGGCTCGGTGGCGGCGAGTTCTTCGCGTGGGGCGGCCTGGCTGGGCGCCGGCCAGGTGCTGGGCAGCGGGGCGGGCGGCCGGTCAGCGGCGGGCGCGAGTGCAGCGGGAGGTCCAGCGGCCGGTGCGGCGGGGATGGAGACGCAGCCGGTGACGGCGAGCAGGAGGGCGCTGATCAACAGTGGCGCGGGACGGCGGGGGTGCATGTCCTTAAGATCGCGGAGCACGGCCCATGCAGGGCGGAGGCCTGCGGCCGGTCCACCGGGACGAGTGAACAGGCCTTGGCGGTGGACATGGCCGTGCCCCCGCACAGGGGTGCGGGAGGCACGGTGCGAGGCGGGCGCGACTGTCTGCTCAGACTGCGGCGAGCGTGGATCCAGGGGGGCGGTCCGAGCTCGAAGGTCTGGCCGTACAGGTCGGTCGTTTCGGTGTTTGGACGGGCAGTTCTGCAGCGTCTCAGTGTGACGCTGTCGGGGATCTTGGAGATGTGGAGCTCAGTGGGAGTGGCTGGCAGGTAGATCCCGCCTTCCCTTGCAGAGGGATTTCCGCTGCCGGTCTATGCGAGTGCAGGACCACGCCCCCTGTAACGGGTTCGCGAAACGCCAGAGCTGCGCCCTGTGGTGCTGAAGCGGTGGGTGGTGCATTCGTCGGCCCTTAACCGAGGCGTGGCCCTTACGGTGTCAGTTCGAGTGAACTGCACTCCCGGCATCAGCTCTGCGTCCCTCGCGGTGTCCAATAACGGCTGCATCGGGTACAACGAGCAGCTTGCCGGTGGTACGCCGAGCCTCCAGATCGCTGTGGGCCTGGGCGGCCTCGGACAATGCGTAGCGGCCCGTTACGGTGACCTCAAGCGCCTTGGAGCGCACCCACTCGAACACATCGGCGGCCCGTCGGAGCAGTTCGGACCGATCGGCGATGAAGTCCCCGAGGCTGGGCCGGATCAGGGTCAGCGAACCGCCGTGGGCGAGCCGCATCGGATCAAACGGCGGCACGGCACCACTTGCCGCGCCGAAGAGCACGAGATGGCCGCGAGTTCGCAGGCTGGCGAGGCTCGCGTCGAAGGTGTGCGCGCCGACGCCGTCGAAGACAACCGGCAGTCCCTGACCGCCGTTGAGCCGCCTCACCTCGGCTGCGAGATCGTCGACTGCGGAGGAAAGGATCACCTCAGCGGCCCCGGCACGCTTCGCCAGCTCGGCCTTCGCCGTGGTCGACGTCGTGCCGATCACCCTGCCGCCGAGATGGGTGATGAGCTGGGTCAAAAGCAGCCCCATGCCACCAGCAGCCGCATGCACGAGCACCGTGTCGCCCCCCTGAACCGGGTAGGCGTCCTTGACGAGATAGTGCGCGGTCATGCCTTGCAGGAGCACGGCGGCGGCGGTCTCGAAGCCGATATCGTCGGGTAGCGGCACCAGCCGGGAGGAGTCCACGACGGCCCGCTCGGCATAAGTGCCGGGAATCTCCACCCAACCGACCCGGTCCCCCACTGCGACGTCGGCGACGTCGGGTCCAACTTGGACGACCGTGCCCGCGCCCTCAGTGCCCGGGGTGAAGGGCAGCGGGAGGGTGTATCGGCCCTCGCGGTGGTAGACGTCGAGGAAGTTGACCCCGGATGCGGCGACCTCCACGACCGCCTGGCCCGGACCCGGCCGCGGCTGGTCCACATCGACCTCCTGCAGCACCTCGGGACCGCCCACTTCGTATACCTGAATCGCTCGCATGACTCTCCAATTCCGGCTCACATCCCCCACCAACCCCGGGGATGGCGATCTGATTCCCGGCATGCAGATCAACGCCCGCCAGCGCCACGCGCTGGCCGACTGCCTGACGAACGGGGCCGCCGACGTCAAGGTGTCGGTCGGAGTCGTACACAAGCCGCGGGATCAAAGTGCGGCCACGCACACTGAGCTCCACATCTCCAAGATCCCCGACAGCGTCACTCACTCAGTGGCGCATGAGGCGTCTCCGCTTCGCTACGGTCCGGCACCCATGGAGGTCTTCTTCACGAAACGGGATCCGCTGGGAGTGCCGTGCTGGGGTACGGACTTGGTGGCGGTGTTGGACCGGGAGCCGGTACGGGAGGGGATGCCGTTCATCCTCGGCCCGGACGGTTCCTACGACGTGCACCTGAACAGGTCCTTCCGGGCTCTGCCCACGTTGGGCTGCCGCTCGGCGGAGAACTGGAAGGGGTACGCGCGCGATCTGGCGGTGTGGGGGCGGTTCCTGCACGAGCGGCGCGAGGGCTCGGTGTGGTCGGCTCAGCGGGCGGATTTCGATGCGTTCTACACCGCCCGCCGTCTGTCGCCGTCCCCCTTTCGGGTGAGTGCGGCGACGTGGAACCGGTCGTCGGCAGCGCTGGACAAGTTCTACCGGTGGGCGATGGGCGAGAGGCTGGTGGCGTCGGCGCCGTTCGGCTCCCGGGAGGTGGCCGTTGCGGGGCAGGCGTCGAGGCGGCTGGTCGCAGAGGCGAAGGAGAAGGGCGCCGCGGGCGCCTCGGTGAGCTCCTGTCGATGGAGCGCTACCCGGCGTCCACGTCCACCAGCAGCACGTGCCCGGGGTGCTCCGTCTGCACGCTGCGCAGCAGCCCTCGTACGGCGGCACCCGACACATCGGGCAGGTCGTCGCCCGGGTCGGCCGCGACAGCGCCCCGGGTGAGCAGGACGAGCGTGGCTTCGGTGTCCGCGTGGGCCAGGAACTCCTGGACGGTGCCGAGGGGGATCTTCCGCGACGTGGGGCTGCGGGGACGGCTGCCGGACGGCTCGGACCGGCCGGGCCGCGGGGTCCGCTGCGGGGCGAGGAACGCGTCGTTCCCGGATCTGCTGGTGACCACCGGCGCCCGGCTGGACGAGGGCGGCAGTCTGCTGGAGCCCGAGCTGGCCCGGCTGCGGCCGCTGCCGGAGGAGCGTTCTGCCCGTCTGGACCTGGCGACGCTGACGACCAAGGGCGACCGCGGCCGGGCGGTCTGGGTGCCGGCGCGGGTGCTGCGGCGGGTGAAGGAGTACGCCGAGGTCGAGCGGGCACTGACGCTGGCTCGCGCGGCCGAGCGGGTCGGCTGGCCGGGACGGCGGTGGATCGGGGTCAGCGAACCGGGCCCGCTGGGCGGCTGGGTGAAGGCGGCGTCCGGCCGGTGGATCTCGGTCCGCTGGTCGGACCTGTCGCCGGACGAGCGGATGCGGCTGGTCGAGGTCAACGCGGACGGCGGGCGGCTGGGGCCGCTGGCCTTGTGGTTGAGCGAGCGGGGCACCCCGCTGACGCTCAACTCGTGGGAGTACGCGTTCGCCCGGGCCGGCGAGCGCACGGCGGCGGCCGGGACGCCGGTTGCGGCATCCCCCACACCTGTCGGCACACCTTCGCCGTCCACATGCTCACGCAGCTGATCCGCGAGCAGATCGCCGCGATGCGGTCGGGCTCTTCCGACCTGCGGATGGGCGCCTACGAGCGGGTCATGGGCGACCCGTTGCGGATCCTGCAGCGGCTGCTCGGTCACCGGCACATCAGCTCGACCTACATCTACCTGGATTCCCTGGCCGAGGCCCAGGAGCTCGTCGCCGAGGCGGTCGCGAAGATGGCGGGACGGCTGACGGAGGATACCGTCGATGACCTGTCCGCCCTGGTGGGTGGCTGGTGAGCGGGCTGCGTCGCCCGCGCCGGGCGAACTTCGCGCTGCCGATGGAGCAGGCCGCGCAGGCGGGTCAGGACCTCTCGCCGCTGGCCTTCCGGGTCGCGCTGCCCGACCGGCCGTCGGTCCTGGTGGACCTCACCGACGCGGCGTGTCCCCTGCTCGCACGCGAGTTGGCGGAGGCGATCCGGTCGATGGCGAACGTCGGTCGCCGAATCGCCTCGCCGGGAACGGTGCAGGCATACGTCCAGGTCGCCCGGAAGCTGGACGCGTTCTTCGCCGGCCGTCACTGCCGACGCGGCGGCAGTGACGGCCGGGCGGATCACGCCGGAGGACCTCAACGACTTCGAGACCTGGCTCTATGCGACGTCGCGGACGACGCGGACCGCCTACTCGCTGCTGACGCAGGCCGTCACGATGCTGCGGGACATCCGAGACGCGCGTCCGCAGGCGGTGAGCCCGGCTCTGCACGACCGGCTGATGTTCGTGGGGCTGCAGGCCCGCCCGACCTTCGGCAACAACCCGGTCGACGCCTACCCCGCCGCAGGTCGCCAAGGCCCTGCGGGAGGCCTGCCGCAGCCATATCCGCGACGCGGTGCGGCGGCCGGCCACCGACGCCGACGCCGCGGTCGCGGCGGGCGAGGACCCGAGAACCGGCGGCTGGGGGCGCCGGGAGATGGCTCTGCCCGGATAACGGTGTCCAGCAATGCGGTGCATCAGGTCCATCTCCAATGGGGTGGGGTGTCCGCGTCCGGCGACGGCCCGAAGGAGGGCGCGGCGCAGGCGCAGGGTGCGAATCTGCACGTCCAAGGCATCGGCGTGCGCTTGCGTGACCTCGGACAAGGACGCCTCCCGATCGAGCACCTTGCGCACGGTAGCCAGGTCGATCCCCAGTTCACGCAGTGTGCGGGCCAGGTCGAGGCGGGCGAGCGCGTCGGGACCGTAGAGCCGGTAGCCCGCCGGGCTCCGGTCGGTCGGCGGGACGATGCCCCGGTCGGAGTAGAACCGGATCGTCTTCACCGTCAGGCCGGTCCGACGGGATAGCTCCCCGTTGGAATAGAGCGTGTCGCTGTCCATGCATCCAGCCTTCCGTCTCCCCCTACGGGAGACTCAACCGGGGCGGGCGCAGCAGGGCCTGGGAGACGTCGCCGGAGCCTGACTCGCCCGGCTCGGCACCCGATCCTGGCCCCGGGACGAGCAGGGCGAGGGCAGCGCGCGGGGAGCGGCCCCCGCGGGGCGAAGTGACCGACCACCGCCGCGGTCACACGCGGGAGCTTGCGGAGGCAGCGAACTGTAAGGCCACATCAGACAACTGCAGAACGCGCATTCGACATCCCGGCGGCAAGGCCGTTCGAGACCGGTCCCTGAAGCAGCGATGAGTCTTCCCTGCCCGGCAGGTCTCACCATTGTCGTCGACAACACAGGAGGAGCACGTGGCTCAACTGCTGAGAGTCCAGAACTTCAACGTCTCGAGTGACGGGATCGGTGCCGGTGAGGACCAGACCCTCGCGAGGCCATTCGGTCATGTGGATCCCGAGAGGCTGTTCGCCTGGGCCGGCGCCACGGCGAGCTGGCCCATGCGCACCGACCCCGGAGGGAGCCGGGGCCTCGACGACTACCTCACGCGGGACTACGCCCGCAACATCGGCGCCGAGATCATGGGCCGCAACAAGTTCGGGCCCCAGCGCGGGCCCTGGCAGGACCACGAGTGGAAGGGCTGGTGGGGTGACGAGCCCCCGTTCCGCACCCCGGTGTTCGTCCTGACCCACCACAAGCGTCCTTCGTTCACGCTCTCCGACACCACGTTTCACTTCGTCGGCGGCGACCCAGCCACGGTCCTCGAGCAGGCCCGGGAGGCGGCGCAGGGCAAGGACGTCCGACTCGGCGGCGGAGCCACCACCATCCGGGAGTTCCTCGACGCCGACCTCGTCGACACCATGCACGTGGCGGTCTCGCCGGTGAAGCTCGGGTCCGGAGTACGACTCTGGGAGTCCCCCGATGAGCTTCTCGACCGGTTCCACCTCGATGTCGTGCCCAGCCCGAGCGGGGTGACGCACCACCTGTTCTGGCGCAAGTGACCGGTCCTCAGGGCTGGCCCCGGCAGGCTTTCTGCCTCAGGGGCCAGCCCTGAGGCAGGCCGCCGATCGCGCCTTGTGCGGTCAGGCAACCGTGGCAGGTCCCTCACTGCGTGCCTGGGCGGTGCCGGGCTCAATGGCGGCAGTACACACCGAGAGCCGGTCCTGCGGGGTCGGCTCTCGGTCTTCGCGTTCCTGCCTCAGACCGGTGCGGGAACGCGGGCGAAGATCATTTACGGGACAGCCCTCAGGCGTGCGCGCGGCAGAAGGCGCGAACCGCTGCCGTGAAAGCCTCCGGCGCCTCCAGGTTGCTCATATGGCCCACCGCGGGGATCGTCACCAGCTCGGCATGCGGGATGGCGGCCTGGAAGGCGTAGGCGACCTCCAGGGGGGAGCGGGCGTCTCGCTCGCCCCACAGCAGCAGGGTCGGCACCGTGATCCGGGGCAGCAGGTCAGTCTCGTCGGCCTCGGCCATCAGGGTGAGCTGCATGGCCATGGTCTCCGGCCGAACTTCCCGGCTCATAGCGTCCAGCATCACGGTGAAGCGCTCCGGCGGGCCGGCGGCGTACAGCCCAGGCAGCGTCGGGTCGAACTCCTCCCGAGGCACCGCCAGCATCCGCTGCGCCCCCTCGACCCGCGCCGCGACCTCCTCCGGCGGCAGCGAGCCCTTCCAGCCGGCGTACGTGTCCACCATCAGCAGCGACCGCACCAGGTCCGGCCGCCATCGGTACAGCTCCAGGACCACCGTCCCGCCCCAGGACAGCCCCGCGACGTGCGCAGGCCCGAGCCCCACGTCCTCGATCACGGCGGCGAGGGCGCGCGCGAAGTCCTCTAGCCCGAAGCCCGCCGGCAGCGCGCCGGACCGCCCGGACCCCGGCTCGTCCCAGGCCACGACCGTGAACTCGTCCGCCAGCGCCTCGACTTGCGGCTGCCACATCCGCCCGTCGATCCCGGCCCCGTGAGCAAGAACCACGAGCGGCCCCTGCCCCTTCCGCGTATAGGCGACGTCGACGCCACTGACCCGCACCACTGCCATACTTCCAGGCTAGGGGGTGCGTCGTGGATCGGGAGACTCTTCCGTGATCCACAAGGCACGCCTAGGGCTGTCCCGTAACTGCTGGTGACGGGGCTGGCCAGATGGGGAAACTGCGTAGCTGCCGAGTTCGCGGTGCCGGTATCGTCCGGTCTCCCGACCCTCCATACCAGCGGCCTACGTTCAGAGAGTGATGCACATGACCAGCCAGCAAGCAACGACGACCCTGTGGCGCCCCACCGGCCCCAAGGAGCTGGATCTGGTTCGGGAGCTGAACTGGCGTGCGTGGCCGCCCCGGCTGCCCGAGCAGCCGATCTTCTACCCGGTCCTCAACGAGGACTACGCGATCAGGATCGCCCGGGACTGGAACGTGAAGCACGACGGCGCCGGTTTCGTCACTCGTTTTGAGGTCGAGTCGGAGTTCGTGAGCCGGTATCCCGTCCAGCAGGCGGGCGGGCAGACGATCCTCGAGCTCTGGGTTCCGGCCGAGGAGCTTGACGACTTCAACGCCCACATCGTCGGCGAGATCCAGGTGGTCCACGAGTTCCGCTGAGGCGGGCAGGGATGCTGGGGCGTCGCGCCGAGCCGGTGCGATGATCCCGGCGTGGCTGGTGTGATCACGGCGTTGGAGCCGTCCTGGATAGCCCCCTTCACCGGGCTGAGCCCGCGTGCCTTCGGGAAGCTGGTGACCGTGCTGCGGCACAAGGGCGCGGACGCGGCCCGCAAGGGCCGACCGTGGGGCCCATCCCTGGAGGACCGGACGCTGCTGGTCACGGCCTACTGGCGAACAAACTTGACGATGCGCCAGCTCGCGCCACTGTCCAGGGTGTCGGAGTCCGCGGCGGACCGCGTGATAGACCTTCTCGGGCCGATGCTCGCGCTCCAGCCCCGCAAGCGGTTCGCCAAGGACGCCGTGCTCATCGTGTCCACCACGCCATGCGTGGCATCGCCCGGATGCATAACCAAGCCCTCGCCGGATGAACGAGCGGGCGCGTGGTCAGCATTGACTCGACATCCTGCCGTGCCCATCAACATGCGGCTGGGGCCCGCAAGAAGAGACTGTGCCGCGAAAAAGGGTCGACGCCCCGGCACCACCTCCCCGACGAGGGACTCGGGCGGTCCCGGGGCGGCCTGACCAGCAAGAATCACCGAGTCGGTGAAGGCGGATGCCGCCCCCTGGCCCTGCTGGCTACGCCAGGCCAGGGCGACGCGCCGCAGATGATCGAGGTCCTGGACCGGATCCGGGTTCACCGCTCGCAGGGCGGTCGCCCGCGGACCCGGCCAGACCATCTTGGTGGCGACAAGGCATACAGCTCGCGGCGGAACCGCCGCTACCTGTGAAGACGCCAAATCAAGCACACGGTCCGGAGCCGAGGGATCAGCGCGCCAACCGCAAACGCCGTGGCACGCAGCAACGGCGGCCGGTCACTGGCTTCGACAGTGACGTCTACAAACGCCGCAACGAGCCGAGCGGACGTTCAACCGGCTCAAGAACTTCCGGGCCGTCGCCACCCGATAGGACAAATGGGCCTGCGGCTTCCATGGCATCATCACGACCGCGGCGATTCGTTCATGGCTCCGTGAAGATTCAACGGCCAGTGCTCAGGTCACGGAGCAGTAGAGCCGAAGCCTCTGATCATTGGCCTTGCGTGCCAAGTCGGCAACGTCGCCGAGATGATCAGCCGCCTCGTCCTCGGCAATATCGTCGCCGACCTCCCGGCACAGACGTGACCAGACTCGGGCGACGTAGTCGAGCTGTGCCCGATCCGCAGTCGCCAGCGAACGCTGCAGACGCTCCGAAAACACGAAGACGTAGGTGCCGTCGTTGGTGAGCCAGGTCAGCATCCAGGGCTCGCCAGCCTCCATGAGCGACTGCGAGGTCACCCCGGCGAGCAACCCCTCCCACTCGACCACCGCATCGCGCGGATCGTAGTTGCCGACAGGCAGAGCGTCGAACGCGCCGCGCGTCCCGAAGCCCTGCACCTGCGCGGCCGATTCGTCATCCGGCGCGATGAAGTACTCCCAACAGTCCACCGACGCATCATCCCCGCGTCGCGGCATCCTGCCCAACAAGATTCGCCGGACGGGCCCCAGGCCCAGGCGGGCGCGTCGGCAGAACAACACCACCCGAAGGTGTCGGAGCGCGATCGAGCACTTCGCACGAAGCACCGGCCAGACCACAGCCGGTCCTGGTCGCACCGGCCCACCGCGCGGCCGTGGCCGGGTGCGGATTGGGGCAGCTCAGCATCCTTCAGGCCGCAAGAATCAGGGGGCGAGGTACGGCTAGCGGGCGGGAAACCCTCGCGTGCGGCCTCGACGGCCGGCCGCGGCCGTGCGCCGCCGGTCGATGTCCGCTCCGCCGACCGGTGGAAAACGGCGGCTCCTCACGCGCACTTGTATGACCGGACTGTCACAAGATCTGTTCTGTGGAACATAGTCGTCTCGGCCCACGTCTCGGGAGGCGACGGGGCTGCCGGCCCCGAGAAACATATCTACGAGCAGGCAAGGCTGGCCGGGATGACCACGGAAGCGGTGACGGGTGAAGGCCCCGAGTCTCCGAAGCACGAGAACGACTCGGAGACGGCGGCTGCGTCCGACGACCGTCGGACCAACGCGCGAGAAGGTGGCGTGGGAGGAGAGCGCCCTGCCGACGGGGAGCCGGAGCCCGTGGCGACCGAGTCACAACCGGGGAATCCAGTGAAGGAGGGCGCTCCGGCATCCACCGGCGGCGCTTCGTTGGCGGTCAGTGCCGCCGGCGACGACGCGGCCCCGCATACGGATGCGGGTACGCCGAGGACCGCTCCCGTGACCACGAGATCCGCGGCCCCCGCGGAGGACGGGTCCCGACCCGAGGCCGACTCCGACGCGGAGGGCGTCTCCGTGTCTGAGGACGTGTCCGACGCCGAGAGCGTCTCCGTGTCTGAGGACCGGATCGACGCCAAGGACGGGCCCGAGGTCCAGGGCAGGTCCGACGCCGAGGACGGGCCCCAGACCGAGGACCGGCCCGACGCCGTCCCGTCGACAGCGGCCGAGATCGGTCCCGGGTCACCTGGCCCCGCACCCGCCCGGCCGGTGGCGGCCGGGGGCGACGGCGAACCCGATTCCGACGCCCCCGCCCGCGACGCCGCCTCCCGTACCGAGCCCGACGAGGCGCCTTCCGCGGCGGAGTCACGACCGGCCGTGGACCAGGCCACCGCTGTCCTACGCAAGGTAGCCCCGGCCACCAGACGGGATGCCGCTCCGGCCGACTCCCGCACGGCGGACAGGCCGGGCCGGCCCACGCCCTCGTGGGCGCGGCCCGAGGAGGACGACCAGCGCACCCGCGCCCTCGCCGTGCCGACGGTTCCGGACACGCCGACGTCGAACTTCGCCGTCCCGACGGCCCCGCCGACCGCCGCCCCGCGCCCGTCCGAGCCCGCGACCGCTCGCGCCCCGGAGGGGGCGGGGTCCGCCGAGGCCCCGCTCGACCTGCTCGCCCAGCTGACCAACACCCCTCCCCCGGCGGAGACCCCGCGCCGCGCCGCGAGGCGGCGGGTCAAGGTGTGGACCCCCCTGCTGCTGCTTCTCGCCGGCGCCGTGGCCGGCGCCCAGTTGCTCCGCCCGCTGCCCGACCCCCAGCTCCTCGCGACCGAGCGGACGCACACCGTGGAGGGTCGGCTCGCCATCCCCTGGCCCGGGGAGGGCCAAGGCGCCGTGCGCCTCCCCGGTTCGGGAACGATCGGCACGTTCGGTGCGCAGAAGCCGGTGCCGACCGCGAGCGTCGCCAAGATCATGACGGCGTACGTCGTGCTCAAGGAGCATCCTCTGCGCAAGGGCGAGACCGGTCCCACCATCACCGTCGACGCCAAGACCGTCGCCGAGGGCCGGTCCCAGAACGAGTCCCGGATCCAGGGGCTCACCGAGGGCAGCACCTACAGCCAGCTCGACATGCTGAAGATGCTGATGATCCCCTCGGGCAACAACGCGGCCCGGCTGTTGGCGCGTTGGTCCACCGGCAGCGGTTCCGAGGCGGCCTTCGTGGAACAGATGAACGCCGCCGCCCGCGAACTAGGCATGAGCGACACCACGTACACCGACCCGAGCGGCCTGGACGCGGGCACCGTGAGCACGGCCGTCGACCAGCTCAAACTCGCCGAGGCGGTGATGAAGGACGACGTGTTCCGCTCTGTGGTCGCCCTACCGGACGCCGAGATCAAGAACCTTTCCCAGCGGCTGATCAACAACAACACCCTGCTCGGCGACCCCGAGTTGAGCATTCGCGGCATCAAGACCGGGTCCAGCACCCCGGCCGGAGGCGCGCTGGTCTGGGCAGGCTACAAGTCCGTCGGCGACGAGACCCCACTGATCCTGGGCGCGCTGATGGACCAGCGGGCGGACGGCCCGGATCCCAACGCGACCCGGAGCCTGGCCCTGGTGCTGGCCAACAGCAAGAAGGTCATAGAGTCCGTCCGGAGCGCCCTGACCTCGGCCACGGTGGTCCGCAAGGGCGACACGGTCGGGTACATCGACGACGGGCTCGGCGGCCGCACGCCGGTCGTGGCGGGCGCGGAGCTGAAAGTCGTCGCCGCCCCCGGGCAGACGCTGCGACTGGCCCTCAGCGGCAGGAACGGGGCGAAGGCCGCGGTTCCGCGCACGGCCGCGGCGGGCGCCGAGGTGGGCGTGCTGACCGTGGGCGAGGGAGCGGCTGCCAGGAGCGTAGCGGTCGTGGTCGGCCGCGAGCTGTCCGAACCCTCCGTCGGCACCCGGCTCACCCGCATCGGCTGACCAGGCTCCGAGGTCCCGGGGCGGGAGGAGCAGACGCCCGCCCCGGGCCTCGCAGGCCGGCCCGCGACGCCCAGGTCCAGGAGCGCCGCGCGGACGCCACCGTCGTCCACTGAACCTCGGCGGCAAGGCCGGACGCGTCCTGAAGGACTGGGTCCGTGGCATCGAACTCCGGGCCGTCGCCGTCGCGCAGATGCCCGAACCTCCTAAGACATCGTTTCCTTTGGCTGACGCTCGCGCCGTCGACCGACCGGGCGGGTGTCGGAGCGACGTGAGAGCCTCCCGGGCATGAGTTACGACCTTGCTGTCTGGGAAGGCGAGGGGCCTCCGGATAACAAGACCGCTGGCCGGGTCTTCAGTAACCTGTATGACCGCTACATCGACAGTGAGGTGGAAGAGCCTCCGTCCGATCGCATCGCGGCATACGTGGCTGCGCTGCTTGAGCGGTGGTGTGACATCACTGAGGACGACGATGACACCTCGCCCTGGTCCACTGGTCCGTTGATCGATGAGGCCGGCGGTCCGCTGATCTACTTCGCCATGCGGTGGAGCATGGCCGAGGAGGCGTCGGCCTACGCGGCGGACGTCGCGGAGTCCATGGGGCTGGTCTGCTTCTACGTGCGGCAGGACCGGCGCAGGCCATGAGCTGGGCCGCCATCAACGGTAGCCGATGAGGATTGCGGCTATACCGACGAAGGCGAGGAAGTGTTCGACCTTGCGTTCATACCGGCGGTGGAGCCGGCGACAGCCTGACAACCAGGACACGGTTCTTTCGACCACCCAGCCCAGCGATGCCGGCCCAGCCGCTGCGAGGGCTCGACACCCTTGCGGACGATGCGGGGGCGGATCCCCCGTCGAGGGGGCCACCGACGCAGATGGTCGTAGTCGTCGCCCTTGTCCGCGTGCAGTTTCGCTGGTCGTCGGCGCCGGGGGACCGGATGGGCGGGATGCCGCGCACAAGCGGCTCCAGGCCCAGAACTGTCGTGCGTGTTCGCGCCGGATACACCCAGGACTGCGGCAGTCTGTTCCGGTCGCAGATCAGGTGGATCTTCGATCCCAGCTCGCCGCGGTCGGTCGGATTCGGTCCCGCCAATGGCCCCCTTTTGAAGCCCGCAGGCTGACGGAGTCGATCGCGCACCGCGACCAGTCCAGCTCGCCTCGTGCTCCGAGTTCGTCGAGGACCACGCGGTAGAGCCTGGCCCAGACGAGCAGCTGGCCGACGCGCTGCGGGTCGGTCACGGGGCGTCGGTGATGTCCAGCTCGATCACCGACGCCAAGCGCCCCGATCATGCCTATGACGGCGGCCAGCAGAGCAGTGCGTCCATGTCGCCGCCCTCGGCGGCCGCGAAAGAACTTGCAGGCGAGTTCCTGGCCCTCCGCCCGGCGCGCCGGGAACGGCGCATTGTCGACGTCCTGCCCTCCAGCGGCGATGCGCTTTCTGGCGCGGGCGAAGATCTGCCGGCAGTTCGCCTCGGTCTTGCCGGTGATCCTCGCGGCGTTCGGATAGTCGTACCCGAACACCTCGCGCAGCACGAACACTGCCGCTCCCGAACCCGGTCGATCGCAGCACGAAGGGCAGCAGGCTGCACGTGCTGTCCGATGCCCGGGGCATCCCGCTCGCCGTCGCCGTATCTGGCGCGAACATGGACGACAGCCTCGCCTTCAAGTCGCTCATCCGCGGCATACCCGCCGTCCGGTCCCGCCGGGGACCACGCCGAAGCCGACCCGTGAAACTCCGCGCGGACAAGGCGTACTTCTCCGCCGAACACCTGGCCTGGCTACGCGAGCGCGGGCTCGTCGCGCGGATCGCACCGCCCGGCATCGAGTCCGGCGAACCGCCTCGGTCGGCACAGCTGGAAGATCGAACGGTCGTTCGCCCAGCTCTTCGGCTACCACCGCCTCACCGTCCGATACGAACGGAACGGAGTTGGGCGGGGGTGACATGGCAGGTGACCTGTCACCAACCACTGCAACCCACACGTCGCCCGTCATCCTCCGTACGTGTCGCTGCGCCGACCAGGGGTCCTGGCATGGAACCGTTTCCGCATGACCGAAGGATCGACCCTCCCCAGCGCGCGAGTCACCGTACTCGGTGTCCAGCCCGGCAACCCGCCCTTTCGTATCGTGGAGGTCGACGGAGAGTTCGTCGGCAGGGCGATGTCGATGACGGACGTGCTGCTGGTCGCCGCGGAGGCGGGGACACCGATCCACGACCTCGACGACCCGGACGAGGTGCGGTGGGTCGGGGGCGGCAAGTTCACCTGGGCCCCGCACTAGAGGACTCGGGAGCGACCTGATCTCCCGCGCCCAGGCCGCAGCGCTGTACGGCGATCTGAGGGCCTTCACCACCCGCCCCTCCCAAGGGCGGCGATCTGGCCCTGCACCTTCACGCCGCTCCGGGGTCACCGAGCTATCGCCTACGGGCCAGTTGTGGAATTTGGCTACATCGAAGAAGCGCCAGAACTGCGCAAGGACAGCTGGCTTCGTTCATTTCAACCGACAGCGTTTGTTCGTGGTTCCGGCGGAATTCAGTGATCATCGGCACTCTGGATGTTCACGGGAAACAGCGGCAGCGTCACCTTCTCGGTCGTCCCGGTCGGCGACCTGCTTCGCAGATCGGGCGTGATCGTTCAGCGGAAAAGGAGCTGTGCTGTCTCCGGCAGAGGTGACACGATGCAGTGTCATGGCAGATGACAGCACCAGTGCGTTTCAGGCGGGCCAAACGGGGCTCATCGTCCGGATCCCGGAGGCAGAGCCGGCCGTCCGCGGCTGGCGTGATCGGCTCGACCCCTCAGCCCAGGCTGGGGTCCCAGCCCACGTCACCGTGCTCTTCCCATTCCTTGACGAGAGCCGAATAGACGCGCTCGTCCACTCCGCCCTCGCGGACGTGCTGGGCAGCCACCCGGCCTTTGACCTGCGGTTCGAGAGATGCGGGCGGCTCCCAGAAGTGCTGTATCTCGTCCCCGAGCCTGACGCGCAGTTGCGGCAACTCACGGAGGCGATCGCTGATCGCTGGCCTGAGGTTCCGCCGTACGGCGGCCGGTTCGCCGAGAACGTGCCGCACCTGACCATCGCTCAAGGTCAGGAAGATGCCGTCTTGGCGAAGATCGAAGCCGACCTCGCCGGCAGGCTCCCGTTCACGTCTCACGTCTCGTCGGTTGAACTCATGGTGCACGACGGCACGAAGTGGCAAGAACGAGCGTCGTTCACACTCGGAGGATGAAGCGGGTCACGAGGCTTGGCTGGTCCGCTGCCCCTGGGGAGACGGACCAGCGTGGGGGCCAGTCAGTTGGCTGCAGCGTGCTCGGGAGCCTGGCCCACGCGGCGCGATGGTTGATGCCGGTCCTGCGTGAGACCGCCGATCGTGCGGCGATGCGTGCCCTTCACCGGCCAGCTGCTGACCGCTCGTTCTGCCCGACAGGGTCGGGAGGACACACATGGCACATGCCCTGGGGCATTTGACCATCGGCCAAGGCGCCAACGTCCGCTTCGCAAAGACCAGCCAGACCCTGGCCGAGCTCGCCGACGGCCATGCAGACCGCACCTGGAGTGGCGCAAGCGCGAGATCGCGCGCCCCGAGCTGCTGATCCTCGTCGACTTCTCCATGCGACAGATGACCGCCCCGCAGCCCCCGAGAACGGCGTTCTCAGCGCGACGAGCTCCTGGGACAGGCGGGCGGATTCATTCCGCTACGCGGCGGTACCTGATCGGGTGTGGTGCTCGGGCCCGTCTCGTGCAGCGCCAGAAGGACCGGCGGATCAACGCCAGCCACTAGGTGATCATGAACGACCCCTCTGTCCTGGTACCGGCCGCCATCACAGCCGTCTGGGTGACTCGTCGATCCAGCCATGGACACCACCCGGGCCGTACCGGACCGCTTGCTGCGCGCGCTGCCGCGTTCGCTGACATCGCCTGCCACCTGCACCGCCTCGCCTCGGCGGGCCGCAGGGGCGGATCACTTGGTGACGATGTCGTAGCTGAGAACCTCTCGGGTCTCCTCATGGATGAGATAGACCGTCACCCTCCCGGCACCCCCCGCCACGTCAGCGGGAACGGAGAACGCGATCTTGGCCGACTGGCCACACACCGGGCTGCTGCTTCGGCTGGCCAGCCAGACCCCCCTGGCGGTGAAGGTGTCCACGAGGGTCCTGCGACAGGAGGTCGGGCTGACGGACTTCTGCTCCCCCTCGATGGCCACCGACCGGTTGTACCAGGTCACCTTCCCCCTCGTGTAGGTCTGGCCGAAGCTGGCGTCGAACGTGTAAGGGGGCGCTTCGGCAGCGGCGGCGGAAGTCGCCGGCAGGGCGAAGAGCAGCCCGGCGGTGAGACTTACGGTGCCGAGCATGGCAGTGACCTTCGTACGCATGTCGCCGTCCCGGGGTGTCGTCGATGAGGCGCAGTCGCGTGTTCCGCCCGGCGCGGACGGACGCACGCGGCCCAGTCTCGCGGGCCGGACCTGGCAGGTCTACAGGGCGTCACCGAGGGCAAGTTGGGAGGTTCAAGGCAGTGATGGAAGGTCTCGGTCGGCATTGCTCGAGTACGACGGAATCCATGCCGCCCTTCCCTCACGTGACGAGACGGTCGACAGCGAGATTCACATCCGTCAGGCACCGTCGTCTCAGAGGTCTCCCGGACAAGTCCTGGACGGCGGCGTCGTGGAAGTCCGCGACGACCTGCACCGCCCGGCGGTTCGCCGTGAGACCCCACCACAGTTGGAGTGTCGTCGTCGCCAGCCTGACAGCCGCTTCGGGTCTCGCCCAGCCGGTGCGGCGCTCCCCCATGGTCCGGTCGGCCATCCACGCCCGCAGGGCCCGGAGTTGGTCGGCCCGGCCCGGATCCGAGTTGCTGCTCTCATTCATATGCCCCACGGCGCATCGACGGCCTCAGTCGTGTCGGGCTAGCTTCACGGCCGAGACGAGCAGGATCACGGCCAGCACAGGGATGACGACCAGGTCCGGGAACACTCCAAGCAGCAGTCCACCCAGCACCGCACCGACGATCGAGCCCGCGGCCATGGTCGCGGTGAAGCGGACGTTGGCGCCGAGTACGGCGAAGCTGCCGTCGCGGCTGTAGCGGGCGAACGCGACGAGCATGGTCGGCAGGGAGACCAGCAGAGAGGCTTCCGGCGGTTTTGATGTCCTCGTCGAACAAGAGCACCATCGTCGGGATCAGCAGCTCGCCCCCGGCGACGCCCATGATCGCGGCGACCACTCCGATGCCGAAGCCGGCCACGACCCCGGAAGAGACCTGGACCCAGAGCGCCGGTGCGAGGGTGTTCAGCGCGGTGGTGTGGGTCAGGACCAGGGCGGCGGCCATGAGGACCATGAGGACGGCCAGCACCTTGTAGAGGGTGGTGCTGCGCATGCGGACCGCCCAGCTCGCTCCGGCCCAGGCGCCGAGGAGACTGCCGACCAGGAGGTTGACCGCGACCGGCCAGCGGGCGGCGACGTCGGCGGCCGGAACCGCGGCCGGCCGGGCGGGCAGCGCGACCAGGACCACGACCAGGCTCATCGCCTTGTTGAGGATGACGGCCGACAGGGTGGCGAACCCGAAGAGGCTGATCAGCAGAGGCAGGCGGAACTCCGCGCCGCCCAGGCCGATCATCCCGCCCAGCACTCCGATCGCGGCTCCGGCCCCGAAGACGGCTGGCGCCGAGTGCGTCGGGCGGAGTGGAGCGAGGCTCTGGTCGGTGGTCATGGCCGACATCCTCGCGCGGTGGCTGTCGGTTCCTGCCATGACAAGAAGGCCTGGGTGTCGACTCAGGGTTCGTGCGGTTCTCCGAGCTGGACTGGCGAGAGGAAGCGGTCTGCGCGTCCGGTTGACACATTCGTCGTGCCGGCGCCGCCGTGCCCTTCAACCGTTGAGGGTTCAAGCCCACGATGGTGGGCGCAGTAGGCCCGCGGTGTTGGGCGAGCGCCGGCCGTCCCCTGCGGTGACCAGCCAGCCCCTTCGGCCCCGGAGCTGCGTCGGCAGGACTAGTTGTGGATGCCTCCAGTGGACGCAGGACGGCCAAGCTCCGGACCTCCGCCGTCAGCTACGCCCTCACGAGCACCGAGCACCGTCAGACTCAGCTCGAGGCCGAGGGCGCCACCGACATCGAGATCGTGAATCAAGCCGGGGGCATAGCCCACACGTCGTCGCGCACCGCAGCACACGCACGGGCGCCGTCATATGCCGAAGACCTTTTCGTGCACGACCCTGTCGCGCCCCGGCCTGCTGGTGGCAGGGTGAGCGCACGCGGTCCTCACAGACCACCCCCGGAGAGGGATCGCGTCCCTGGTCCCGCCTGCCGCCCAGCAGGCGGGACCGCGCCGCCCCTTCCCGGCTCCTCCCCACGGGAAGGGTCCCGGCGCGCGCCCGGATGTCAGACCCCCCTCGTAGCGTCGTGAACGAGGGCCGGAGCACGCCGGCCGCCGGAGCATGGGAGCAGACCATGGGCGAGATCAGCGTCGACAGGCAACACCTGAACCACCTGCTGGCCGACAGTGCCAGCCCGTACGGCACCTCGTATCAGGAGGCCTTCACCGCGCTGGCCGCGTCGCATCGCGGCCGCCCGACAGCGGAGATCCTGCCGCTGCTCCGTACGGCAGCCGACCAGGCCCTTCTCGGCTTCACCCCGGCCGACCTGCGCGAGCAGGCCGAAGCCATCAGCATCGGCACGCCCTACACCCTGAGGGTCATGGTGACCGGTTGACGAGCATCTGCACGCGTGCGATCACGACCGGGGTCAACCGATCCCCGGTCGCCCCATGTGGTCCGGTGCCCTGTCCCTGCAGGCAATCGCGCACTGCCTTCCTGACCAGTGCCTTTGAGGCCAGGGCCGCGTCACTTCGTCACCGGGCGGCGACTGCCTTCACATGGTCGAGGTTGGGGAAAAGGGTGCGCACGACGTCTGGGCCGGGCGCGATGAAGATGCCGTCCGCCTCTACGAGGATGGTGGATGGGTTCTGTTCTGCGGCGATCCCGCCCTTCACGAAGATCCTGCGGGCGTCGGTTCCTGTGACATGGGCTTCCTGTGACATGGGCGGTCACGTGCAAGGGGGTCTCCAGGGGGACCGGCCTCGGTAGCGCATCTCGAGCGAGATGGTCATGCTCGGCTTGCCGGCAGCGGCGCATGCCCAGCCCATCTGTTCGTCAAGGAGCATGCCGCCGTGGCCATAGCCGGGTGGTCCTTCATGGGCGATGCCGAGGCGGCACCGACCGGTGACGCCGCCGTCGACGGGAATGACGTGCATCGGTGGCGTGAGCGGGCTGCCGGCGCCGGTGACGGGGCTGTACATCCGTACGCCGCCAGGAAACTCGTCCACCGTGCTTCTCGGGCAGGGCGTCGGGGAGCTGTTCCCAGTCGAGGACGTGGGAGACGACGCGCGCGGGGTCGACGGTGCCGGAGGCGGCGAGGTCGAGGGCGTCGGGGATGTGGGCGCGGACGTTGTCGCGGGCGATCCTGAGGGTGACGCCGATGAGGTACGTGTCGAGCAGTGGCAGCTCGCCAGGGCGGAAGTGGTTGCCCGCCGACTCGCAGATGCCCTCGGGCGCGAGGGACCTGACCGCGAGTGCGAGCTGGTCGACACGGCCGGTGGCCTCGACGGCGATGTCGAAGCCGTGGCGGATCGGCTCGATCGTCTCGGCGGTGCGGGCGCCGAAGCCCTCGGCGAGCTTGCGGTGCTCGGGGTCGGGGTCGACGTACAGGAGGTCGGAGGCGCCGAGTGCACGGGCGATGTCGCACACGTACAGGCCGATGCTGCCGCGGGCGACGACCAGGACCCGCGCGCCGGGGCGGGCCTTGAGGTGGCGTGCGACCAGGCGCCAAAACAGCGACCAGTTGTCGCTCGCCGAGGCCATCGCGACCGGGTCGAGGCCGACCGGCAGCGGGACCAGCATGGCGTCCGCGTACGGGACGCGGACCAGGTCCGAGAAGAGCCCGCCCCAGGTGCCGCCGATCGGCGCGCCGTACATGGCCATGTGCGGGACCGAGGTGCAGTGGGAGGTGAGCCCGCCTCTGCAGTGGTCGCAGGTTCCGCAGCTGATGGACCAGGGCACGACGACGAGGTCTCCAGGTGCCACGGTGGTCACGTATTCGCCGACGTCGGTGACGCCGGCGACTCATTCGTGACCGAGGGCGAACGGTGGGTCGATGAAGCCGTGTCCGGCCAGGATCGCGGAGTCCACGTCGCAGGAGGTCGCGGCCACCGGCGCGACGATCGACGCACGACCGGACCCGAGCTCGGGGTCCGGGGCCTCGCGCCACTCGACCGTACGGCGGGCGACGTAGGTCAGTTCACGCATCGGCCCGCCCCATGCTCTGCTGGGCCAGGGCGACCAGATCGGCGTAGCGGATGACGGAGCCGCCCGCGCCCCACGTTCCGTCCGGCTGCTCGTGGACGAGCACCCACACCCGCAGCGCATCGTCCGGAGCGAGGCCGGCGGCGGACAGAACCGTCTTCGTCGCGTCCTGGACCAGGCCGGCCTTGCGCCGTTCGGACAGCGCTCCCTGAGGCACCGTCACCTCCACGAGGAAGCGGGGCGCGTCGTCCTCGGCGGTCGTCTGGGCGCCCTCGGGAAGCACGTTCAGGTAGCTCCACGCCTGGGCGCGGAAGAAGGCGGTGTCGGGCGCCCCTTCCCAGCGCAGCAGGACGGCAGCGAGGTCGCGCTGCACAGTGCTGCGGCCCTCCTCCGTAAGGGCGCCGGGTGGCGCGGTCAGCCGGATCATGGGCATGGCAGCTCCTATGACGAGTGTTATAGACGGCGACCACGGTAGACTATGACGGACGTTATATCCAGAGGGGAGTGCACAGGTGCCCAAGAGCAGTACGCCGTCGCGCGAGCGGATCGTGGCCGGCGCCGCGGACATGATCAGCCGGCGCGGGCTCAGCGCCACGAGCATCCGGGAGATGGCCAAGCACGCCAAGGCGCCGCTCGGCTCGACGTACCACTACTTCCCCGAGGGCAAGCAGCAGCTGGCCACGGAGGCCGTCCGTTATACGGGCGAGTGGGTCGCCCGCAGCCTGCGCAAGGAACTGGAGGCCGGGCCGGTCGAGGGCCTGAAGGCCTTCCTCGACCTGTGGCGCAAGATCGTCGTCGACAGCGACTTCCACGCCGGCTGCCCCGTCCTTGCCGTAGCCATCGAGGAACCCCAGGACGGCGAGATCCCTCCCGCACTGACGGCCGCGGCCGAGGTCTTCGAGCAGTGGGAGACCCTGCTGGCCGACTCGCTTCGGGCGCACGGCGCCGAGCCCGAACAGGCCGCGCAACTCGCCACGCTCACGGTCGCGGCCGTCGAGGGCACGGTGGCGATGTGCCGCGCCAAGCGCAGCACCGAGCCACTCGACCGCACCGCCGAGCAGCTCCAGGCCCTGATCGCCGCCGCGGCCCCGAAGTGACCCGCGCCCGAGCCTCCGCACCCCCGCCAGGAGGTACGGACGCCCGGGCGCGGGTCGGGTCAGGCGCCGAGCGCGGCGCGGATGACCTTCACCTTCTCTTCCGTGAACACCCCGGTGTCCAGGAGTGAGAGGACGGACAGCACCCCGCCGCTGGAGCCCCAGCTCCCCTCGTCAATGACACGGAAGTTGACCCACCAGGTCGCCGCCGGCTTCGCGAGGCCGCAGGCCTCGGCCATCGCGGCCAAGATGCGCTCGATGACCGCAGCCCTGACCTCCTGCCGCCAGTCCCCGTCCATCACCGCCACGTCTATCACCATGACATCGGCGTCCGGCCCGATGTCCGCGAGCAGCCGCCCGCCGAGCGCCATCATGTCCGGCTGACGCTCCACGAAGTGCACCTGGAACCCGACCCGCGCGGGCGGAGCGAACTGCCCCACCTCGGGCACGAGAACAGCATCCGTCAGTGTCTCGGCCAGCGTGCGGCGCTGCTCCTGGCTCAGTCGTCCCGTCGGTGTGTTCACGGTGATGATCGTCATGGCGTCCTCCTATGACAGTCGTTATAGACGGCTTCCACCGTACACCTGGCTATAACGACTGTCATACCGCTGAGGTGCGAACGCGCTGTGCCAGACGGGGCGCTCGCGCTCCTGGGCGCCCTCAGCGTCGAGCACTTGGACGACCTGGAGCGCAGGCGGGCCGTCAAGAAGAAGGCAGCAGCCACGAAGACGACTGCGAAGAACACGACGCGGCGGAAGTCAGCCTGAGACGGGGGCTGGCGTGAACTGCTCGAACACCGTGGGCGCGCTGCTGTACTGCGCTTATGGCAGATCAGAAGTTGTGCGCAGTGGTTCGGACCGGGCAGTACGAAGGGGTCCAGGGCGGGTTGTTCGGGGCGGGTATCAGCGCGCAGTCCGTGGGGGCTGAGCGGTTGTGTCTGCATCGGTTGGTGATGCCGGCCGGCAGCCGGGGCCGCCCTCACCTTCACGAGGGTCATGAGTCGGCCATCTTCATTCAGTCTGGCCAGGTCGAGGTGTGGCACGGCGCGGACCTTTCCGAGCATGTCGTGCTGCGTGCGGGCGACTACATCCACATTCCGGCTGACGCTCCGCACATGCCGGTGAACACGGGTGAGGAGGACATGGTGTGCCTGGTCGCGCGGACCGACCCCAACGAGCAGGAAGGTGTCCGGCTGCTCGATTTGCCGGCCTGGCTGGAGAGCCGGGTCGGCCCCCTGCCCGTCGGGGCCGGCTGAGCCGCGCACCGCACCACGACGATCGGCGCCGTCGCTTGCGCCGCCCCTGCCCACGCTGACGAGCCCGATCGCACGGGTGCCTGCGAGGCAACAGGTGAACTCCGGCGAAGTCGGCGCGTTCGGCCGTAAACCCCGTTGCTCCCCTGCCGAATTGCGTCACCGTCCACCTGGCGGGCACGCGGACGGATGAGGTCGAGTCGTTCAAGGACGGGTCGGCTTGGGGCGTCCAGGCTTGAGCATGGCGCTCTTCCCCTGGTAGTCGACGTTGGAGTCAACGGTCACGGACATGAGTGACATCCCTTCTCGCAGCGTTACCCGAGGGACACCATGGGCAGCCAGTTGTTGCCCATACGGAGATCACTGGGAGCCGGCCGCCAAGAGGCCTGCGGCAAGAAGTCGGCGCGACGGAAGTCTGCCTGAGGCAGGAACCAGAGCTGTGGCCTGCGGATGGGGGGTGTGTCCGCAGGCCACAGCTGGAACGAGGTCACTCGCTCACCGCTCCCTGTGCCCCCGAATCCCTCCGGCACACCGGGAACGCGGCGCATCGTTTTCCCGGCGAAATCGCTGCCGGGGTTACTCGCTGAAGCGCCTCGATCTCCTCGTCTGTGATCTCTGCGTCCGTCCGACCCCACATGCGCTCCCCTCCTTCCTCCGGGAGGGTGGAGCGCTTCCTGCACCCTCAGGCCCTGTAGGTCAGTCGGCGGATGCCGTCGGAGATGTAGTACGTGGTTCCGTCGGGTGTCATATGGAACGTCTCCGTGAAGACCAGGGGTCCTCGCCGTCGAGCGTCATGGTCCCGAGCACCGTGAATGGTCGCGGCGGCCGACCGGCGCGTCACACTCTCACCAGCGTTATGCGCCCTCAGCCACCAGGGTTCAACGTCCTACGGTGCTCCAGTCCGCGGGGGCAGGCGGCACCGTACGGCCTGCGGCGTGTTCGTGCAGGCGCCGGGTCAGTTCCGGCAGATCGTAGGCCGGGAAGCTGACCTGCAGGAGACGTAGGCCGAAGTCCGACGGCTGGTCCCCCTGGAACATCGCGGCGTCCAACGGCTTGATATTCACGTCCCAAGCGTCGGGCGCGGCCCAGTGCGTCATCCGCGCGTAGAAGGCGTCCCGCGGTCCGGCGTTCGCTACGGCCGACAGGAAGGCGAGCCCGCTCTCGACCGGGAAGTCGATGAGCATCCAGCCGCGGCGGGACTCCACCCACTCCGCCATATGCGGCAACTTCTCCGGCCAGTCCGCGTTGCTCTCAGCCAGGTCCTGACAGCAGGTGAACGTGTCAATGCCGCACTCCCAGATCGCCTGGATCGCCGGTGCGAGCTGTTCGTCGATCTGGGCGCGGAGATCACCGACCCGGACGAGCACGGTGGGATGCGTTCCTTCGTAAGACGTCACCGCATGAGCATAGAAGCGGTGCACAGACGTCATCGCGGGCGGGATCTGGCGATGCCAGGTCGTAGAGAGCGGGCCGACTGCATCATCGCCCGGTCATTCCAAGGGTCTGGTCGGCGCGGTGGCGGGTCCCCTGACCCGCCACGTAGGCAACGTCAGGCATTGGCGGTGACTCCAACTTCTGGGAGTACTCGGGGCATCCCCTCTACCAGCACCGCGACCCCGACCACTTCGCCGGCCTCGGAACGGCCGACCCAGACGGGATAGGTGCCGTCCCCTGTCGTCGCGAAGGCCACCAGTTCGCCGCCGGAGGCCCGGTCCCGGGTACGCAGCAGGTACATGGAGTCGCTGATGTCCTCGTACACGTCCGGGTCCAGGTCCGGGTCTCCCTGGATCAGCCCTCTGTCGAAGAGCGCGAGGAGGGGTTCCCAGGCTCCGGCATCGGCGAAGCAGCCGGTGGCACCGTCGGTGTCGAAACCGGAGATCTGGTTCTCGATGAACAGCCGAAGGTCGTCCTCGGGCCTGAGCGCCATCTCCCAGGTCGTGGCGGGGGCCTCGCTGACGAGGAGGCGGACGGCCATGGTGTCGGTGCGCGTGACCCCGCTCCTCTCCCACTCGCAGTGGTAGGTGTGTCTGGCCTGCGCCTCCTCCAGTACGTACTCCCCAGGCGGGACAGGGACCGTGATGTGCGGGCCTTCGCGGTCGATGTCCGGGCCGGAGACGGCGAGCAGCCCGCTGGGTACACGCAGGGTACCGATGCGGCGTGGCTCCACGATCGTCATCTCGGGGTGGTGTCCGTCGGTCACACGCACCCCGGGCCGGAACAGCTCGCCGATCGGTCCGGGCTGCGCGGGGCGGGGTGGATGCCAGCAGGTGGTGGGCGCGCCCCTGCTGCCGTCGGCGGCCGCCGCGGCCGGTTCGGTGATCTCGAAGACCGGCGGCTCCGTCAGCCCGTGCGACCGGGCGGAGAACAGCGGCCATTCTCCGAAGGCAGGCCGTTCCGCCCAGCGCTCGTCATCGCCGACCCTTGGCACGGTGGTGCAGGAGCCCCCACGCCTGCCCTGCGGCTCTTCCTCTCGCCGGCCCTTTCCGTCCGGGAAGAGCTCCACGGTGATGCGCGGGCACGCTTCGTCGAACTCCGCCATCTCAGGGCAGGTGTAGTGCCAGCGGACCTCGGACCGGCGCAGCAGCCGCGTCGGGTCGTCCAGGAGCCGCATGTCCAGGTCGTAGGTACGGCGGCCCTGCGCGTCGTAGACCCACAGCCCGACATAGTGATCCCGCCAGGAGACGAGCCGAACCTCCAGCGGAGCCTCCCGGCCCGACGCCCGGTACACCACCACGTACGGGAGCCCGGCGGCATCCCGCTCACGGGCCTGTTCCACGGATATCGGCCGCCAGGGGACGCGAGTCTCCAGATCCCACGCCTGCGCGTACCCGACCTCGACCACCATCGCCACTCCCCCGCTCACGTACTTGACGAGCCACAACATAGCCGCCACCTGTGACAACACCCTTGCCAGGCCGCGGGTGAGCCATCCCCGCCCGCGCCAACGGCCCGGCCGGGCAACGACAAAGCGCGAGGGCCGTCTACAACGCTCATCGTGACGACGGCGCAGTGTCGTGCATGCCAGCGCCCAATGTCAGGCGTTCGTAGATGGCTGGTGGGCGGTGAGCTCGGCCTTTTGTAGCCAGTCGATGTACCAGCGGGCGAAGGTGACCGGCTTCCCGGAGTGGTCGCGGAGCGGGACGAGGTCGGTGTCGTCTGCCCGGCAGTCGGACCAGATGGTGCCGCGGTGGGCGCCACTGATGATCAACCACTCCCTTTGGGCGCAGCCGAGGTGGGAGATGACGATGGCGCCCGCGGTGCGTTCAGGGGCGCACATCAGGGCGTCCCAGTGTTCGTCCCATGCCTCTATGGCGTCGTCGAAGTCCTCGATCTCGTCGAAGTCCTCTTCTTCAGGGCGTACGGCGAGAAGTGCGTCGAGCTCTTTGGGGTCCGGGCCGTGGTCAGGGAAGGGCCGGGCGAGCATGGACAGGTCGGCCAGGTCGGCACCATCTCCTTCCCAGCGCCAGCGGCCTTGTACGCGGCGCACGGGGAAGAGGCCGTAGGCGGGACCCGCGCCGCCGGCGCCCACGGAGGTGAGGAAGTTGCGGTAGTCATCCGGCAACCGCACACCCATCTGCACTTCGAGTTCGGCAAGCTCGTCATCGGCCAGCGGTTCTTCCAGGGCCCACCTGTGCCCGAGCGAGCCGAACACCTTTCCGCTCGCCGGTTGGGTACCCAACGCGGCCACACGCTGACGTACACCGTCCCACTGCTGATCAACCATGCCCAGACGGTACGGGAGTGCGTACCTGCGCAGACGCGGCGTTCGCTGCACGGTCCCGGAGAAGCGCGGCTCTCACGGGGGCGTGCTGGTCGCGGCCATCAACGAGTGGCTGTGACCAACCTGCTCAAGTGCGGGAGCACACCTCGAAGGTCGTCGTCCTCGACCACAACCGTCGCAGCCGTCCGCGCGTGCTTCGAGGCGTTGAATGCCACAGCCACCCCTACCGAGGCAAACAGCGGCAGGTCGGAACGACTGTCTCCCACCGCCCCGCACGAGAGGGGGTCCAGCCCCAGCTCTCGCGCCTGCGTCAGGGCGAAGTCCCGCTTGTCGTACTCGTCGAAGTGGCGGGCCACGCGCCCCGTGAACCGGCCTCCGGCGGTCTCCAGCCGAGGTCCGCTGAACGAATGGAAGCCGAAGCGGTCGGTCAGGTAACTGCCGACCGGGGACCAAGCCAGGGTCGCCAGGACAGGCACCAGCCTGTTGCTCCAGCACCAGGCCACGGTCTCCGAAATGCCCGAGACAAGGGGAAGCCCGTCGAGCCAGCCGAGGACCTGCCCCTCAGGCACGCCTGCCCAGCCCGCCGCATCCAGCTCCGAGACTTGTCGATTGTCCAGGGCGCCTGAGGCGTACCCGCCCTCCGCCTCTGCCAACTCGTCGCGATGTCCGAGGAAGCCGGCCAGGAAGACCGACGAACTTGTCCGCGGGACGAGAGTGCCATCGACGTCGAAGAACACGGCACCTGCATGATCGGATGAGAGCACTGACCAAGGATGCCATCACCATGTGCCGTATCAGATCACCGCGTGTGTCCGGGCAATTCTGAAACGCGTCCTAGGCGGACAGGTGCCCACTGCGTGTCCCAAGTCTGGGCTCCGGTCTACGTCTGCTCAGTGGACTGCCGGTCACCCTCGCCCGCGCCGACGCTGACCAGGCCCGTCTCGTAGGCAACGATGACGGCCTGGACACGGTCACGGAGTCCGAGCTTGGCGAGGATGCGGGCGACGTGCGTCTTGACGGTCGCCTCGGCCAGGTGGAGACGGGCGGCGAGCTCGGCGTTGCTCAGCCCTCGTGCCAGCAGGCCGAGGACCTCCAGTTCGCGCGGGGTGAGCGAGGCCAAGTCGCGGTGGAGGGCGGTGGTTTCACCGCTCTGCCGGGCGAATCTCTGCACGAGGCGGCGAGTGATGGCAGGCGCGAGGAGGGCGTCGCCGGTGCGGACCGTCCGGACGGCCGAGGCCAGGTGCTCGGGGGTGACGTCCTTGAGGAGGAAGCCGCTGGCACCCGCGGACAGCGCCGCGTAGACGTACCGGTCGAGGTCGAAGGTGGTCAGGATGATGACGCGAGGATCGCCAGGGGCGCCGGTGAGGATGCGGCGGGTTGCCTCCAGGCCGTCCATCTGGGGCATCCGGACATCCATAAGGACCACGTCGGGCCGGG
The DNA here is from genome assembly GCF_055561875.1 of Streptomyces sp. NPDC022552. NCBI lineage: Bacteria > Bacillati > Actinomycetota > Actinomycetes > Kitasatosporales > Streptomycetaceae > Streptomyces > Streptomyces sp. NPDC022552. Next base: position 188,807 of record NZ_JBVHGJ010000006.1, on the reverse strand, counting down.
TGCGGCGGACCGCGTCGACCGCCTCTGCCCCGTTGGTCGCCTCGGCGACGACGTCGATGCCGTCGGCGCCGAGGATCATCCGGAATCCGGTACGCACCAGGGTCTGGTCGTCGGCCAGGAGTACCCGCGGCGGCTGCTCGGTCACGGTGCCTCCAGGGAGATCGGCGCCTCCAGTGGGATGAGCGCCTCCAAACGGTACCCGCCGGTCAGGCGCCGGCCGGCGCGCAGGGTTCCGTCGTAGACGGCAAGGCGCTCGCGCAGACCGATCAGGCCCCGGCCGTTCCCGGAGGCCGCACCGGCGTCCGGGTACCCACCGGTGTCGGTGACTTCCACCCGTAGCCGGTCCGGACCGTACTCGACGGTGACGGCGGCGGTGGCACCGGACGCGTGCTTCACCGTGTTGGTCAGGGCCTCCTGGACCACGCGGTAGGCGGCGAGTTCGAGGCCGGGCTGGAGGTGGCAAGGTGGTCCCGTCACGGTCAGGCGGACCGGGAGGCCGGCCTCCCGGACCCGTCCGACCAGCGATTCCAGCTGGTCCAGGCCGGGCTGCGGGGTCAGCTCCGTACCTTCGTCAACCCCCGGACGGGCGTCCTCGCCTTCATCGGGCATGGTGAGCAGCCCCATCACATGACGCAGCTCGGTCATGGCCGCCCGCCCGCCGGCCTCGACGGCGAGCAGCGCCTCCCCGGCCTGTTCGGGAGAGGATTTCATGATCTTTCGGGCGGCGCCTGCCTGGATGACCATCACGCTGACGTTGTGCGTGACGACATCGTGCAACTCCCGGGCGATCCTCGCGCGTTCGTGCTCGACGGCCCGGCGCAGCGCCTCGGCCTGCTCGCGCTCCAAGGCGGACAGGCGGGTGCGGCCCTCGTCGGTCCGGAGTTTCCAGGTGCGCAGGCCGAGAGCGGCTCCTGCCATCGGGACCAGGATCAGCAGGGCGATGTACTCGTTGGGGATGATCGGCGTCACCGAGTTCCCCGACGTGCCGACCAGGAGGACCGACACCGGGAGCGCCGCGAGGGTCGCCACCCGGTAGGGACTGTGGACGGCGGCGCTGTAGACGGCGATCACGAACGCGTAGAACGTCAGCCGCATGACGCTCTGCGGTGTCGCCAGTACCGCAGCCGTCACGACGCACAGCACGGCGAGCGGGAAGCGGCGGCGCAGCGCCAGGGCGCCCGAGGCGACGGCCGCGAGGGTCACCATGAAGGCCATGCCGCCGGGGCCCGCCGGGCGTGCCATGACGTGCTGCACGCCGGCGATCTCCCGCACGACGACGTTGTTCGCGTTGTCGATGCCGTAATAGACCGTGGTGACGCCGAGCACCAGCGCCACGAGCACGTCGAACTGCCAAGCGCGACGGCCGAGTCGCAGCGGCGGACCGGTCGCATGTCTGACGTCGCGGACCGCCGTGCGGAGCGTGCTGCGGACTGTGGCCCACAGCCGCGCCGACATCGTACGTACGTTCATCACCGGTTCATTGTCGCCGCTGCCCGCCCCATCGGAGTCCGCCCCAGCGGCCGTTCCCGGTGCCCGGCGTACATCGGGCGCCTACATCGCAGGGATGACGTTCCCGCGGGTCATCCCGACGCATTACGGCAATGGGTCCGGACGGGCGACGTGCGGCGGCGGGGCCCGCTCCTAGCGTTCCGGGAGCCAGATTCCCGAACCGACACCCGTATCGAAGGAGCCCTCCCATGTCCACGCCGGTGATCGACCTGCGCGAGGTGAGTCGCCGCTACGGCGACGGCCCGCTCGCCCTGCACGAGGTGTCGCTGACCGTGCGGCCCGGCGAGGCCGTCGCGGTCCTCGGGCCGTCAGGCAGCGGCAAGTCCACGCTGCTCAATCTGATCGCGGGGCTGGACCGTCCTGACACGGGGACCGTCACCGTGGACGGCGTGCGGGTGGACCGTCTCGGGGAGGCCGGCGGGGCGCGCTACCGGCGATCGAAGATCGGCATGGTCTTCCAGTTCTTCAACCTCCTCGACGACCTGACCGTCACCGACAACGTCGTCCTGCCCGCGCGGCTCGCGGGCATGGCACGCGGCGAGGCCGACCGCAGGGCCGCAGAGCTCCTGCAGACCCTCGGCATCGACCGGCATGCCCGCGCCTACCCGGGACGTCTGTCCGGCGGCGAGTGTCAGCGCGTCGCGGTGGCACGGGCGTTGATGAACCGGCCGCCGCTGCTCCTGGCCGACGAGCCGACCGGGGCCCTGGACACGGCCGCCGGGCAGGACGTCAGCAAGCTGCTCGCCGACCTCAACGCCGAGGGCCAGACCATCGTCGTGGTCACCCATGACCTGGCCCTGGCCCGGTCCTGTACGAACCGTACGGTCCGGATCACCGACGGCCGGATCGCCGAGGATGTCGTATCGCCCGCCGAGGTCGTCCAATGAGCGCCCTCGGCCAGGTGGTGCGCTCGGGAGTGGGCCGGCGCCGCGTGCAGACATTGGTCATCGGGCTCGCCACGATGATGGCGGTGGCCGCGTCCGTCCTCGGCGGATCGCTGCTGGTGGTCTCCGGCGCGCCCTTCGCGGATGCCTTCGCCGAGCAGCGCGGCGCGCACCTGTCCGTCGCGTTCGACGCGAGCAAGGTTGACGCCGGGCGGCTGTCGGAGTCCACCCGCGCCAACGGGGTGAGCACCGCCGCCGGCCCGTTCCGTACGGCGACGGTCGCTCCGAAGACGGGCGGGGCGGGCGACGGATGGCCGATGACCGTGGTCGGCCGTGGTGATCCCGGCCGGGACGTGGACGAGGTGGCACTGACGGAAGGGCGGTGGCCCCAGCGCTCCGGCGAGATCGCGCTGTCCGCCGACTCGTCGCTCATCCCTGCCCTGGGCGCGGAGCTCACGTTCCCCGCCCTGTCCGCCGGACCGACACTGAAGGTGGTCGGAGTGGCCCGGTCGGTGACACAGACCGCCGACGCGTGGGTGGTGCCGTCCCAGATGCCGGCGCTCACCGCGCCGGGCAGCGGCGGCTACCAGGTGCTCTACCGCTTCACCGACGCGGCAACAGCCGGGCAGGTCACCGCGGGAGCCAAGGCCGTGACGAAGGACCTGCCGCCGGGAGCCGCCATCGGCAAACAGTCCTGGCTCACCGTCAAGAAGAACGCCGAACGCGACACCGCCCTGTACGTCCCGTTCCTCATCGCGTTCGGGGCTCTCGGTCTGGTCATGTCGGTGCTGATCGTCGGCAACATCGTCGCGGCGGCCGTCGGCGCGGGGACGCGCCGCATCGGCATCCTCAAGGCCGTCGGCTTCACCCCGGCCCAGGTCGTACGCGCGTACGTCGGCCAAGCGCTGATCCCAGCCGCGGTCGGCACGGCGCTCGGTGTTCTCGCGGGCCATCTGCTGGCCGTCCCCGTTCTTGCCGAGACCGAGGAGGTCTACGGCTCCTCGTCTCTGGCCATCGCCCCCTGGGTCGATGCGACGGTGATCGCCGGGGTGCTCGGCCTGGTCGCGGTGACCGCGTGGGCGAGTGCCTGGCGGGCCGGGCGGCTGCGCACGGTCGACGCGCTCGCCGTCGGGCGCGGCACCTCGACGCGGCGCGGCCGGTGGGCGGCCCGTCTCTCCGGCTGGCTGCCGCTGCCGCAGCCCGTCGCGCTCGGCCTGGCCCGGCCTTTCGCCCGGCCCGCCCGCGCGCTGGCCATGGGCACGGCTGTCCTGTTCGGCACCATCGCTGTCACATTCACCGTGGGGATGGTGGACTCGCTCGGCGAAGTGATGAAGGCCAAGGCGCACGACGTAGCCGATGTCACCGTGCCCGCCCCCCTGCCGGACTTCGGCCCGCGCGGTCCTGCCTCGAAGGAGAAACCCAGGGCCGACCCCGCCGCGGTCGCTGCGGCCATCGAGTCCGGCGCCGGAACCGCGAAGCACTACAGCGCTTCGACAGTACGAGCGACCGTGTCCGGCGTGACCGGCACCGTCGACGTCGTCGCCTTCACCGGCGACGCCTCCTGGGGCGGCTACACGATGGTCTCGGGCCGCTGGACCGACAAGCCCGGCGAGGCCGTGGTCCCGACTCCTTTCCTGGCTGCCACCGGCACCCACATCGGCGACACCGTCACTGTGAACGGGCTGGACCGGCCGGTCACGGTCCGGATCGTCGGCGAGGTCCTCGACCCCCGTAACGACGGCATGCAGGTCTTCACCGACGCAGCGACCCTCGCGGGCGCGCGTCCCGATCTGACGGACACGAGCCATCACATCGCGGTCACGTCGGGCACCGATGTCACCAGCTACGTCGACGCGTTGAACAAGGAACTCGCACCACTGGGGTCCACCGCCCAGGCCGGCGGGCTCGGCCGCGACAGCGACATGGTGGTCACGCTCAACTCGCTGTCCGCGATCCTCACGCTGATGCTCGTCGCCGTCGCCGCGCTCGGCGTGCTGAACGGCGTACTGCTCGACACCCGCGAGCGTGTCCGGGAGATCGGTGTCCACAAGGCGCTCGGCATGACGCCTCGGCAGACTGTCGCGATGGTGCTCACCTCGGTCGTCATGACCGGCCTGGTCGCGGGCGTCCTGGGCGTGCCGCTCGGAGTGGCGCTGCACGGCTGGGTGATGCCCGCGATGGGCGACGGCGCGGGACTCCGTCTCCCCGATTCCGTGATTGCCGTCTACCACGGAGCCGAACTGCTCCCGCTCGCGCTCGGCGGCCTGCTCATCGCCGCTCTGGGCGCGCTCCTGCCCGCGGGCTGGGCCGCAAGGGCCCGCACCGCCACGGCTCTGCGCACCGAATAGGAGATCGGGTTCACTGCTCGTGCCCCTGACCCTCACCGCAGGAAGCGGTGGGGGTCGGTCGGCTGGTTCCCTCCGACTGGCGAGCCTTCCGCGGCTGAAGGACATCCAGCCCGCGCCCACCGGAGCCGCGGTCCGGGACCGGGTCTCAGCCGCGTGTCTCCGCCTTGTCGACCGTGGCCAGGCGGCGGTTGTACTGGATCACGTCGTACTTCTGGTCACCGGTGACCACGACCTCTGGACGTGTGGGCGTGGCAGGGAAGAAGTCGTTGGCGCCCACGGGCGTGCGAGCGGCGACGTACGCCTGACCCTGCGGGAACGTGTACATGTTGAACTGTGTCTGTTCCGATGCAGGCACTCCCCGGGGGTACTCGTCGACGCGAGGGTACGCCGTGGTGTAGATGGAGACCGACTTCGCGCCGCTCGCGGGACGGACGATCCGCGCGTTCGGGGCGGGGCGGGTGTGCATGCCCGCGGGATTGTGGATCCATCCCTTCTGCCCACTGAACCAGATGGCCGTCCAGTCTCCTCGCACATCGGCGACCACGAATTCCTGCCCCCACACCACGGTGGCACCCCAGTCGTCGATGCGGTCGGTGCCCGCCGCCCCGTCCGGATGGAGGGCAGGATCGGAGACGAGCGCGGCATCGTCGCGGGGCGCCGTACGGACGTAGAGGAAGTTCGAAGGCTGGGTCTGGGTATGGCACTTCGGGTCGCAAACCGTCGCCGTCTGCGCGTTCTTGCCGTATTCCGGTGCGATCATGACCGCCTGCCCGATCCCGATGTTCCCGCCTCCCGCTCCCCCTTTGGCCCCGGGATCCTGGCGGTCAGCCGCGGCGAGGAGAGCCATGAATTTCTCCCAGTCCCAGTAGGGGCCAGGGTCCCAGTGTGCGTCCGGCGCGCGGGCCGGCCTCGGTGGAAGGACGTTGTCGTGCCCGACGATGTGCTTGCGGTCCAGTGGGACGTCGAAGCGCCGAGCCAGGTAGACCACCAGCGCGGCAGTCGCCTTGTACTGGGCCGGGGTGAACCAGGTGGGCCCCTGGGCTGCGTAACCTTCCAGTTCGATACCGACGCCGTGCAGATTGACCCAGTAGTTTCCGGCGTGGAAAGCGATGTCCTTGGTGGCAACCATCTGGGTTGCCTCGCTGCCGTCGGCCTTCATCACGTAGTGCGCGGAAACCCCGCTGGACGGGTCCTGGAACCAGCTGATTCCCGCGTCGTAGGGCCCTTCGATGTCATGAATGACGATGAATTCGACGTCGATGCCGTTGGAATTCCGCGCGGACACCTGGTAGTTCGAGGCAGCAGCCGGAACGAACCGGCAGTTCATCTCACTGGGGCACTCCGGCACGGCCGCTGCGGGAAGCGTCCGCAACCTCAGGGACGCGAGCTGTGACTTCGCCGGACGAACGGCTGGTCTTTTCGACAACGACACCGTCTGGCCGTCCTCGCGCACCCGCCGCTTTCCGGTGCGGATCACCGTGAACACGCCATCCGCGAACTGCCCGGCCGTCGCGGTGTCGTGGGCCTGGCTGTACCGCGCCACAGCCCCGTACCAGCTACCTGGATCTGGCGAGATCCCACGAGTGATCTGCCGTTGATACGAGGCGAGCAGAGCAGCGCCACCCCGGAGGTTCTGCAGCTCGTCCCTCTTGAGCGTCTGGGGTGCGACGCCGATCAGTTCGGCGGCAGCCTGCAATGTGTGCTCGGATGGGTCGTCGGTGCCCGTGGCATCCACCGGTCCTTCGCCTGGGCGGTGGGCGTACGTTTTCCCGGACGTCGTGTCCGTCAGGTGCATCGGACCGTAGCCACCCTTGGTACTCGGGCGGCCATGATTGCCCTCCCACCAGGAGGACTCGTAGCTGACGCCGAGAAGCACGTCCTTCGGCACACCGAACTCTGCTGCTGCCTGCTCGGCCGCCCGCTCGAAGCCATCCGGAGTCTCCTCGGACGGCCGAGCGTTCCCAGCAGCGGCGCATCCCCAGATGAGGGCTACCGCCACACCCACTGCGCCGAAACCCCGTTGCGCCTGTTGTTTTCTGGCCACACCACGTCCCATTCGCTATGGCGGTCGGAGCTGTCGTTGAGGCCGGTCGTGCGGCCGCCACAATCCTTTGGGCGGCAGCCTCCCGGTCTGACAGACACGCCCAACACACGCAGGCCGGTCACCGCACCGGAGCAGTTGGCCACGAGGGCGTGACGATATATCGCCCAGCAAGGGAAGCAGCGCTTCACATCGCTTCGGCGCTGAAGAGCAGGGTTTCGCCGGAGGACGTGCTTGTCTGGCCTTGTTCGCTGTCGAGTCTCTGACGCTCATCGTCCCCAAGCGGGGTCCGGCCCAGGGGCAGCCGAAGGGGGCCCTGTGGATCGAGCGCTCACTGCGACAGCTCGGACGTGACGCGTCGGAGTCGCAGGTGCAGCAGATCAGCTCGGCGTTGAGTACGGCGGGTAAGTGGCCGGACGTCGAGCAGGCCTGGGTCCGAGCTGACGCGTCAGCCGAGTCGCACCGCTGGGGCTACGACCGCTGGGTGAACGCTGCCGGCATCGACTCCGCGTTGGCCCAGGAGATGTACGCGGCGTTGTCCGACCCCACCGACGCACGTTTTTGCCACCGACACCGAGCCCAATCTCAGAACCTTGAAAGCAGCGGGGTTGAAGGTGGCGGTCATCAGCGACATCCACTTCGACATCCGCCCGGGTTTCGCCAAGAACGGCCTCGACGGCTACGTCGACCACTTCGTCCTCTCCTTCGAGCACGGCGTCTGCAAGCCCGATCCCGCCATCTTCCGCGTTGCCCTGGATGCGCTCGGCGTGCGGCCTTGCGAGGCCCTGATGGTCGGCGATCGCTCCGGCTACGACGGCGCGGCTGTTGAAGCCGGGGTGGCTACGCTGCTTGTCCCGCCGCTGACCCAGGTCTCCCAAGCGCGGCTGCACCTTGTGCCCGCAGCCTGCGGCATCGCTCCTCCCTGACGGCTCCGCCGGCAGGCAAGCCTCCACAGCGGCGGCCGCTCGTGACCGGGAACCGTCACGTCCGCGCCCTGGGGCGACCGCGCCGGCGCCGAACTTCACCCTCAGCCCGAACAGGGTCGGCGACATCGCCCGCGCTGCCCTCGTCCTCTACGGCATCTGGAAGTGATCATCACCGTTGAGAAAGCCTCAGTGAGTGATCTCCGCCGGGAGAACAGTGGGGCAGAGGATGGGTCTCAGGTGTAGACCATGGGGCAGCCACGTCGGATCGAGTGCTGGGCAGCGCGCAGGAACAGTGCGACGTAGAAGGCTGTGTCCAGGTCCTTGCTCCACGGTCCTGTTCGAGTAGCGGCCAGCCCCTTTGCTTGGCGCCTGAACCACGTGCTCAGGTCGAGGTTGTCGCACGTCGCCGGGGTTTCGGCCGGCAGATCGATGGCTGCCGCCAGCTTCTCGGCGAGCCGTAGTACCTGGGGAGCGCCAGCGACCATGGAGTCGTAGTCGGCGGAGTCGATGGGCAACCAGATCTCCTCATCGAGCGAGATGGGCACGAGTACGGTCCAGCCGCAGAGGATCTCCGTTTCCTCCCGTGACAGGTGTGCCTGGCACAAGGCGAGGAGCCCGGTCATGGAGGGAGCCATCTTCTCCTCGAAGGCTTGCCCCGAACCAGGTGCGAAGTCCGTCGCTGGAGGTACGTCCTCGTAGGGCGGCAGGCCCCGTCGCCCGAGTTCAGTGTTGAGCGCTGAAGCAGCTTCCCCCCATCCGCCTTCCTCGTCGCCGAACCATTCCTCCGCACCGACGCCCACCAGATACATACCCATGTGGGGAAGCTACGGCTCGCATCTGACATTGATCAGTGAGCCAACAGGACTCGCTTGCGCAACTGATCGTTCAGCCTGCCAGATTGGCCGAGGCTCAAAACCCGAGCGCGGGAGAGACACTCCGCTGCCTGCATTCAATAGGACGACTGGCCAATGGCTGAAAGAACGGGCCCCTGTCGCCGAGCGCGGAAGCAGGAGCCGTTACACGGTTGCCGGTCCTCGATGGCGGGTGCCCCGGGGGCCCATGTTGCCGCACTCAGCACCTGCGCCCTCCAAGGGTCACGGCCGGGGGCGGAGGTGCTGCGGGCGGTTGCGGCGGAGGTGCCGGAGCGGGCGATCACGCACGCGGACTCGCTCGCGGGACCAGGGCTTTGGTGGTCCCGGGGATGTGGGAGACCGGTTTCACGGCGCCAGGAGGTCAGCAGCACGCTCCTGCCGTTCAGTCCTCCCTGCCGGACATGGAACGCGTCTTCAGGGGCCTTCGTCGAACAGCCCGGCCTCCACCTGGAAGGCCAGCGTCTGCAGCACCTCGGCCGAGGAGATGTCGCTCTGCCCCCTGTCGTGTGTCATGGCCAGGCTGGTGAACGCCAAGGTGAAGCCGGCGACCATGGTCTGCAGCGCGGGGCCCAGAGCCGAGGCGACCAGCCGGGCCACCTCCTGCGGGGTGGCATCGGCCGGCACGCTGATGGCGGGCAGCATTTCATTCAGCATCTGCGTCACCACGCTGGATCCGAACTCGGAGCTGTCGTCTTCCTCACCAGCCTCCGCGGCGCGACGGATCTCTTCAGCCTCCGTCAGGATGCCAATCACTCGCTTCAGAACCTCAGCTCGCTGCATCCCTGAGAGCCTAGGCCCAACAAGCATGCCCAGTCTCGACGTCCGAGTACGCACGCCGAGACATCGGCTGCAGGCGGCCGACGACGACGAGTCAACGGCGATCACCAGCTGTTCGTTGCCGACGTCCAGCAACAGGCTCTCAGCGGGCTCCTCGCCCGCCGTCTCGTCGCTGACCAGCGTCACTGCATCCCGATCCCTCGGTGGCTCGGGCCGGCGCGCTCCTGAGCGCCTACGGTGAGCCGCGGAGCGGCGGATAGCGTGCGGGCATGGCGATATCGGGGAAGCGACGGGTCCTGTACCGACAGGGCAGCGGGTTCTGGCGAATGACGACGAAGTGGGTTCTGGTCTTCGGGGCCCTGTACCTGCTGGACGGTGGGCTGCTCCGGTCGTGGAGCGACGCTCTGGTCTGGCCGATGATCTGGATCCTGCTGTGGGTGCCGTTCGGGATCGGCGTCGTCTGGTACCCGAAGAAGGATCAGCGCGTCGAGCTGACGGCGCATGAACTGCGGGTGCGGCGCAAGCGGCTGCCGATGGAGAAGGTAAACCTGCTGCACGTGGCGCTGCTGTGGCTGGAGGGGCGGTCAACCGCGGACGACCAGCCGGTACTGGAATGGACACGATTCGACCGGGTGGTGTGGGTGCCGCTGCGGGACGGCCGAGCGTTCGGCGTGGAATTCCGCGACCCGGCTGCGTTCGCCAAGGTTTTCGGCGCCTTCGCGGTCGCGGCGTGCGGCGGACCCGACGTCGTCCGCGCGAGGGCCGCAGCAGAGACGTACCCAGATCCGCGCCCGATGCGACCCCGCCGCGCCGAGGACTCAGGCTCCTGGCTGGACCTCCTGGACATCTTCAACTGACAGCCGCAAACACACGGCGAGGCAGGCGGGGCGGTTCCCTGCTCGTCGCTGGATGCGGGGGTCCGTAGCGGTACCAGCCCTCGGGCTTCCGGCTCTCCTTCAGGGCGTCGAGGCGCTTCTCATCGTCGTCAAACTGCTTGTCGGTCCGGCCGGAGCGCTGGACCAGGCGGGTGAGCTGCCCTTCCACAGGACGAACCCGGTATCGACCGTGCTGCGGAGCCTTGCTCGGAGCGACTTACCACCGACCCGCACAATGAGGTCATGGCCCAACAGCCCGCCCAGCACGAGCCCCTGACAGGGACTTCCGTCCCGCGCCTGCCCCGCCGCTGGTGCCGCAAGTGCGGCGCCGCGCTCCGCGATCCCGTCTCGCGCTCGCGCCTCCTCGGCCCCGAGTGTGATCCCGAGCGTCGCACCGGCCACCGGCGCCGCGACGTCGATCAGGAACCGCTCCCGGGCCTGTAGAGGCTTGCTCATGGCCCGGAGCCTGCTGCCCCCACGCCCGGCACTGTGCATTGACGTGCAGGGCTCTGCGTGCGTAAGCGCTGGGGGAACCCGCGGGCGATGTCCTCGCACCGGTCGCACCCATCGGATTCGCGGCCCTACGGTCCCGCCCACGGTGCGGTGAGTGACGGCGCACGGCCAGGGCGTCTCGCGGTAGGACGGACAGTGCACGTCAGGTAGCTTTTGTCACACTCATCCCATTGGTACCGCAGAGCAGGCGAGGTCACCTTTCCTTCACATTGTGTGGATCCGCGTGCCGGGCAGGGGGCTGGTTGCGCGAGGGCGGCACGGTGCGGAATGGTTGCCGATAGGCAAGCTTCCATCGAGCGAAAGAGGTGAGGGATTCGCGTAGCGGGTCCTCGATTTTTGGCAGACACCCCAGCGCAAACCGTCTCCACCACGGAGGCTGACGTTCTGTGGAGCAGCGCTCCGTACCCGATGCTGGTCGCTGACGCAGCAGGCAGGCTCCTCCAAGGAAACGACGCGGCACGCGCACTCATGCCCGCAGCAGTCCCCGGGTCAGCTCTGGCGGATGCGGCCCCTGGCTGGCTCGCTGCCGCGCACCACCATCTGCTCCTCCCTGGCCCACGGACCGTCCCGAAGACGGACGCAAGGCTTTCCGGTGTGATCGCAGGGCGCCGGTTCGAGGCGCACCCAAGCGTGCGTCATGACGGCTCGGTGGTGTGGTGGCTGGTCGACGACACCGATCACCAACTGGCCCGGGAAGCGCTGCGCATGGAGCGGGAGCGGACCTCGTTCCTCGCCAAAGCGTCCAGTGCTCTGCTCTCCTCCCTCAATCTGGGGCGCTGCATGGAGGTGACCGCGCAGCTGGCGGCGGAGACCCTCGCCGACGCGGCTCTGGCTGTCGCGCCGACCCGTGGACGTCGGCTGCCGGTCGTGGCCTGCCTGCGCGGAGGTTCGCCCACTCTGGCGCACGAGACGGTGGACCCGGACGAGGTGCCGGGGCTGGGAGAGGCGCTGCGCGGGTTCCCGCCGGTGCCCTCGCGGTGGATCGATCCGGCGACGGCGCCCGAGTGGATGGTGCCTGAGGGGTTCGGGGCGGTCGGCTCTATAGTGATCACCCCTTTGCCCGGGCACGGTGTCCCTGCCGGAGCTCTGATTCTGCTGCGGAAGGCGGACAGCGTCGCTTTCAGCGAGGAGGAGGAGGTCTTCGCCCGGCTGTTCGCCGCCCGCTCGGGTGCGGCGCTGTCGGCCGCTCGGCTGTATGCGGAGCAGGCCTCGATCACCGACGTGCTGATGCGCGATCTCCTGCCGCCGACGCTGCATCAGATTTCCGGGGTCGACTTCGCCGGCCGGTACCGGCCGTCGGCGGACCACGAGCGGATCGGCGGTGATTTCTACGATGTGCATCCGGCCGCCGTCGAAGGGGAAGCCTCCCTTGTCACGCTCGGGGATGTGTGCGGCAAGGGACTGGAGGCGGCCGTGCTCACCGGCAAGATCCGTAACACCCTGCACGCGCTGCTGCCCCTGGCGGACGACCACGAGCGGATGCTCGGCCTGCTGAACACCGCGCTGCTCACCTCCCATCACACCCGGTTCGCGACACTGGTCCTCGCCTCCGCCGTACGCCGGGACAATGAGGTGGACCTCAGGCTGACCAGCGGCGGCCACCCGGCTCCGCTGATCGTGCGCGCCGACGGCAGCGTCGAGGAAGCCGAGACCCGGGGCACGCTGGTCGGGGCCATGCCCAAGATCTCCGCGGCCACCGCCACCGTGTCCCTCGCGCCCGGGGAGTCCTGTGTCCTGTACACCGACGGAATCATCGAGGCCAAGGGCGGGCCGATGGGTGACGACCTCTTCGGCGACGAACGCCTCAAGCGCGCGCTTTCCGGGTGTGCGGGCATGCCCGCCGAAGGGATCGTGGAGCACGTCCAGATGCTGGCCGACCAATGGCTCGGCGGCCGGCGTCACGACGACATGGCCGTCGTGGTGATTGCCGCACCCCGCTCCCATCACCTGAGCGCGGTGAACGGCCACACTCGGGGCAGGTACACCGGATGAACACGAGCATCTCTCCCCGCCTTTCCGACGACACGCGGCTGCGGCAGCTGGCGGACCAGCTGTGGACCGCCGTCTCGGCCGGAGACGAGTACACGGCCACCGAGCTGGTCCTGCGCGCCCTCGACGAAGGGGTGGACCCGGAGAGCGTTCTGCTCGATGCGATCGCGGTGGTGCAGGGCAGGGTCGGTGAGGAGTGGGCGGCCAACCGGATGAGCGTCGCCCAGGAGCACGCCGCGACCGCCATCAACGACCGGGCTGTCGGCGCTGTGAGCGTGCACCCCGCTGCTCGTACCGCGATCTCCCGGGGCCGGGTCACCGTGGCCTGTGTGGACGGCGAGTGGCACGCCCTGCCCGCGCGCCTGCTGGCCGAGGTCCTGAAGCTACGAGGCTGGCAGATCGACTATCTCGGAGCGCAGGTCCCCTCCCCGCACCTCATCACGCATCTGCACACCACGAACGCCGATGCGGTCGCCCTGTCCAGCTCGATCGCGACGAGGCTGCCCACCGCCCACGCGGCGATCACCGCGTGCCAGGCCATCGGGGTCCCCGTCCTCGTCGGCGGCGCCGCCTTCGGCCCCGCCGGCCGGTACGCGAAACTCCTGGGGGCGGACGCCTGGGCCCCCGACGCCCGCGCGGCCGCCGACCTCCTCGTCCAAGGGCGGCTGCCCCGCCCGCAGATCGATCACCAGCAGATCGACGACCTGCCGCATCTCGGTGACCAGGAATACACCATGATCACTCGCGGCGGCCCGTCCATGGTGCGTGCTGTCTTCACCGCGCTGGAAGACGCCTTCCCGGCCATGGCCGCCTACACCGATCTGCAGCGCGAGCGCACCGCGGAAGACCTCGCGCACATCGTGGAGTTCCTCGCCACCGCCCTCTACCTCGACGACGACGAGCTCTTCACCGGATTCATCACCTGGACCGCGCAGATCCTCGGCGCCCGGGGCGTACCCCCGCAGAGTCTCCCACCGGCGCTGCGCCTGCTGGCCCGCGAGCTCAAGGACTTCCCCCGCGCTGTCCGTATCCTCCAGCTCGCGACGCACACGCTCACCACCGCTCACATCGCCCCCGCCGGGAAGACCGCATGACCAGACTGCCCCACGAACACCTGCGCCTGGTCACGGTCGGCGCCCCGAACGCAGTGCGCATAGAGCTCCACGGCGATCTCGACTACGACAACGCCGACCTCCTCCTGCAGGAGGCGACGGACCAGGTCGCCTCCCGGCCCGGCCTGACAGATCTCCATCTCGACTGTGCGGGCCTCGGCCTCATCGACTCCACGGGCCTGTCCATCCTGCTGATGATCAGCCGCCGCGTCACCGCGGCACAGGTGCAGCTCCACCTGGACGACCGGCCCGCGAACCTGGACCGGCTCCTCGCCCTCACCGGTACCCTCGAACACCTCACCGCGCCGCTCCCCGCACGCGCCGCGCAGAACCCGGCACACGAGAAGAACGTCATGACGGCCCGCCCCACCGGACCGGACGGCACCACCTGAGCCACTGCCCGGCCGTCCCCCGGGCAGACGCACACCACCGAGGGCACATCATGACTGCACCCGACGACGCCCCCCGCAAGGCCAGGCACGAGGCGACCCACCTCGCCAGCAGCATCACCGAACTCCTCGACGTGATGTGGGAGCACGCCAGAAACTCCACCCGCCCCGGCCCCGCGCCCAGTTCCACCTCCCAACTGCGCGTGATGTACCTCGTCGACCGCGAGGATGGCGTCCGGATGCGCACCGTCTGCGAACGGCTCGCATCCGCGGCGCCGACGGTGACCCGCATGTGCGACCGCCTGCAGGCCATGGGATTCCTCGAACGCCTGCCATGCCCTGACAACGGCCGCGAGATCACCCTGCGCCTGACCCCCCAAGGCTCCACGTACCTGCAGCACATCCGGAAGCGGCGCGACAGCACGCTCCATCACGCCATCGCCACGATGACCGTCGCCGAACGCCTCGCCCTGGCCACAGGACTCGCAGGGCTCCAGACCCAACTCGACGCCGCACACGACGAGGACCACCACAGACCAGGACTCCACAGCGCTCTCCCGCTCCCGCCCCGGACAACGAGGAAGAACCCTCCCCTCTCAGCGGACCTCAAGCACTCTCCCCTGCCCGTGAAGCAGCACCTCACCGGGCCGAGGGGGGACGCCCTGGCGCCACCGAGTCCGGCTCCCTCGTCACCCGTCACCACACCGCCGGCACGCGCGAACACCAAGTGCTGCGACCAGGAGCTCTCTCGAACCTGAGGCATCATCAGCTGCCGTACGGCAAGGCCCGTGCGATCCGACGGCCGCTCTGCCGGCGGGAGCGGCGCCATGTTCGTGGAGCGCCTCGCGGACCTGCCGTCCTCGGACGTGCTCGGCCCCTGCACCTCCGCGGAGCCGGTCCACGAGCCGATCGAGACAGACGCGGAGAGCCACCGCCCCATCGCTCCCAGGAGCGAGGAGGCGTGGGGAGGGCCCCAAGCGCTCACGGCCGCGGAGCCGGGAAGATCGGGGGCGTCCTTGTGCAGGGCGTCGGTGAGCGGGGCGTGCGCGAGGGTGCCGTCTCTGGAGTCCGAGCGGATCGCGAGGTCGCTGGCTGTGTGCGGCCTCCCCTGCTGGACCTGGGGGCACCTCGCCGACGGCCGGAGCGAGCTCGTCCGGGTCGCGAACCTCGGTATCCCGCCGCATGGCGTGCCGTCCGCCTCACCTTGAGGTACCTGGGGTGGATCGGCTTCCACCAGACGGTACGGATGGGTCAGCCACGTCGAGCCACGTGCCGGCCCCCGGGACAGAGCGCCACCAGGGCGGCCCGGCTCCGCAGGTGGCCTCAGAACGGCATGCGGCCTCGCGCGCGGCGGCCGGCGGAGCCGCTGCGGCCCACGGCCTTGGAGCTGCTCCGGAAGGGCTTGCTGAAGATCCTGCCCAGGAGGCCGGGGGCCTTGCCGCCGGCGCGTGATCCGGCTCCAAGGGTGCGCTGGGTGCCGCGTTCTGGGTGACGGGACAGACGAGGGACGAAAAAGGCGAGGATCGCCAGAACGATACAGACAGCCACAATGCCGACAACCATCATGATGAACTCCCTAGGTCGAGGTATCTGCCGCCTGCCCCGCCGACGCGGACACATGCGCCCAGCGTCCTGCACCTGCCCCGGGGGTACAGTCGGCTGGCCGCTCAGCCCGCGCCGGACCGGGTACCGCGGCCCAACGTCCTTCGTCGTGCTCCGGCCAGGGGACGCCATGACCAGTACGCAAGAACCGCCCGAGGACACCCGGCAGGCCGCCCAGGCCCTCGGCGCGCCGTCCGGCGACGACCGGATCGCGCGGATACGGCGGCGTCTGGAGCGGTTGATCGGGATCGCGGCGACCGAGGGCAACAAGCTCGTTCCGTTGCGCAACGGGGACGAGATCTTCGCCGCGATGCTGGCGGGGATCCGCCGCGCCGAGCACACGGTGGACATGATGACGTTCGTGTATTGGAAGGGCGACATAGCCCGCCAGTTCGCCCAGGCCCTGGCCGAGAGGGCGCGGGCCGGTGTGCGGGTGCGGCTGTTGCTCGACGGGTTCGGAAGCCGCCTGATCGAGACCGAGCAGCTGGACACGATGGAGCGGGCCGGCGTGCAGGTGGCCTGGTTCCGCAAGCCGCTGTATCTCTCGCCGCTCAAGCAGAACCACCGCTGTCATCGCAAGGTCCTCGTCGTCGACGAGGAGACCGCGTTCACCGGCGGGGTGGGGATCGCCCAGGAGTGGTGCGGTGACGCGCGCAACGAGAACGAGTGGCGCGACACGCACGTCGAGGTCCGCGGACCTGCGGTGGACGGCATCGCCGCCGCGTTCGCGCAGAACTGGGCCGAGTGCCACGACGAACTCTTCGACGAGCGCGACCGGTTCATCGAACACCGCCCTCAGGGCGATGCCATCGTGCAGGTGGTACGCGGTTCGGCCAGCTTCGGTTGGCAGGACATGCAGACTCTGATCCGCGTGATGCTGGAGTCCGCGGAGGAGCGCTTCCGCCTGGCCACCGCCTACTTCTCGCCGGACGCGTACTTCATCGAACTTCTGTGTGCCACCGCACGCCGCGGGGTCGAGGTGGAGATCGTGCTCCCCGGGCCGCACACGGACAAGCGGGTGTGCCAACTGGCCGGCCAGTACTACTACGAGGACCTCACCGCCTGCGGGGTGAAGATCTACCAGTATCAGCCGACGATGATGCACGCAAAGATCATCACGGTCGACGGCGTCGCCGCTTTGATCGGCTCGACGAACTTCAACCGCCGTTCCCTCGATCACGACGAGGAGGTCATGCTCGCCGTCCTGGACCAGGAGTTCACCTCGACGCTGGACGAGCACTTCGAGGCGGACGTGGCGGTGAGCGAACCGATCCGGGCGGGCCGGTGGAAGAGACGCTCAGTCGTCCAGCGGGCCCGGGAAGTGGTCGTCCAGCCGATCCGCCGATTCCTGTGACCGGGCGGGCTGTTCGAGGGCCCGTGCCGTGCCAGAGAGACCACCAGACCGGCGACGAGGCCGGGTAGTACGCTCCGCAGTCGACTCATAGTCCAGCAGTCCTCGTTGCCCAATTCCGAACATGTAGGGGAGGCCCGGCTCAGTACAGCGCGGCGGACACCAAGGGTCCGTAGAAGCGGCCCCTGATGGGCTGAAGCGGGTCCCCGTAGAACCCGAACCCAGGGTGGCGCCGGCCATGGACGGCTGCGTCCTTCACGAGGGTGCGCACATTCTCGGCCGGGGTGTCGGTCCCGCACCTGCCGGAGTCCACGCACAGCGCGGCGACTCCCGTGACGATGGCGGTGGCCGTGGTCACGCCGTCGAAAAGGGTGGGGCCGGGGTCCGAGGGACGGGGCGCGGTCTCCAGGCAGATTCCGGGAGCGGCAATGGTGTGACGCCGGTCGGCGGCGGAGCGCGCGAAGTCGCTGAAGGGGATCGCGGCCTGGTCGTCGAGGTATCCGAAGGTGCTCAGGTCCTCCCCGTAGCAGGTGGGGGCGGCCTTTCCTCCCTGCCTGCCGTCGAAGTCGGTCATCACGGTGGTGGTGAGGACCTCGTCATAGTCGGCCGGTGCCTTCATGGCGAAGCCGACGTTGAAGGTGCCGGCGCTGGCGACGAGGGTCACGCCTGCCGGGCCGTGTTGCAGACGGCGAGGTGAAGGGCGTCCGGATCGCGAGGAACACCGGCGCGCGGGACGTCGAGGGGGCGCCTGTAGGACAAGTTGAGCAGACGTGCCGATCAACGTTGGTGTTGAGACTCGTGTGACTTCCACGAAGCTTCGGTCCTGGCTACTGACGTCAGGGGCAACCTCAGTCGAAGGTCATGGCGAGGACGGCCTGGTCGTCTCCGTCGGGGACGGCCGACCAGTGCCTGGTGTCGGTTTCGAGGAACGACACGACCGCCTCCGGGTCCGGTGCGGAGGCGCCGCTGAAGTGCTCGTTGAGACGCTCCAGCACGGGGTAGAACGTGCCGTCGGCGTTGCGGGCCTCGCTGATGCCGTCTGTATAGACGACCAGGACCTCGCCCGGCCGCAGTCTGTGCTCGGTCGTCACCGCCGAAACGGAGGAGAGACCAGTGAGTCCGAGGGGGACCTCGGGGGTGGTTGCCAGGCGGCGTGCCCCGCGCGGGCCGACGGCGATCGGCGGTGGGTGGCCGCGGTCCACGATGCGTACAGTGTCCTGGTCGAGTTCCATGACCAGTGCGGTCACGAACAGTTCTGGGTCGCTGGCCGTTCCGCGTGGGCCGTTGCGGTCGATACTCAGCTCCAGCCGGTCCGCCAGGACGGGCAGGTCCTGCCATTCGTGCGCGGATACCCGAAAGCTCCCCAGGACTGCGGCCACCGTCTGGACCGCGTCCAGCCCTTTGCCCCGCACGTCGCCGATGATCGCCCGAACACCGAACGGCGTCGCGCACACGTCGTAGAGATCACCCCCGACGCTCGTGCCGTCCTCCCCCGCCGCGTAGTACCCCGCGGCGCGCACTCGCCCGAGCATGGGCGGTACGGGCCGCAACAGGGTCCGCTGCATGGCCTCCGCAACCGAGTTCGCCCGGATCAGATGCCTTTGCGCGCGCTCCCTCTGACGAGCCAGCAGCACACTGACCACGCCGACGAGGAAGGTAGCCGCATACAGCGCCACATGATGCTGCTCGTCAAGGTGCCCCGGACGCCGCCACGCCAGCAGCACCTGCAGCGCCAGACACACCGCCGACGTCACGGCGGTGCCTTTCGGCCCGCGCGTCGCGGCGGCAAGCGGGGGAACGCCCGTGAGCAGGAAACTGACCGGCTCCCGCCCGCCGAGCGCCGCCTCCGCCACCAGATCCAGAGCCACCGCCGCAGGGGGCACCCACCAGACCCACCCCCGGTTCCGGACGGAAGGCTGCCGATCCGGAGAAGGGGCCTTATGGGACATTCATGCACTGTAGAACCACACCACCCGCGCACCGGCCCCGGCACGCGGAACTGGTGGAACGGCCAGGGTGACTGTTGCGCGAACGGACCTACCGGCGCGGCTGTACGTGGACGGTGTGCCCGTTCATCTCACGCCACTCGTCCTCGAGGATGCTGAACATGTCGGAATCCCGCCAACCGTCTCGGATCAGAGCGGTGTGACGATGACGTCCTTCCCGTGTCATCCCAAGCTTGCCGAGCACCCGAGCCGACCCGAGGTTCCGTGGGTCACAGGTGGCATAGATGCGGTGGAGCTCGAGATCCTCGAACCCTCGCGCGAGCAGTTCCTGCCCGATCCCCGTTCCGACGCCCTGCCCCCAGACCCGGGGATGCACGGCATAGGTGATCTCGCCCCGGCGTTGCGCTCGGCTCCGGATGTGCAGCTCACCCATGCCGACGACATCGTCCTCGACACGGGCCGCGTAAGCGAATCGCTCCTGAGGTGAGTGTGCCCAGGCATCGACCGCAGTCATCACGAACGCACGCGTCTGCTCTTCGGTGTTCGGTCCCCAGGTCTGGAAGCGGCAGGCCTGGGCGAGGGAAGCCCAGGAGTGGACAGCGCGCCAGTCCGCGAACTCGATTCTGCTCAAAGTCACCGTATGTCCACCCACGAGCTGATCTTGCCAGATGCCGTGGCTCCGACCTGCCGGTTCAACACAGGCAGCCCGTGCTGAACTTGTCGGCTATCTGGACCAACTCCAGGGCGTCGACGAGGCGAGGACCTCGGCGCCGACTGGTGCGGCCGGGGCGACCTGTGCGGTGGCGGGGACGGAGAGCGCGCGGTGCACGGCCTGCGCCCAGCAAGGCGGGAAAACCCCGGGTACAGCCGAACACGGACAACGACGCCCACCCCCGATCCGGCTCGCGCGCCCGAGACCCCTAGGGCGCGTATCGAGTCGTGATCAATTTGCGGGATGTGTTTTCGTGGCACGGTCCGGTCCGATAGACGGTCCTACGTGACGCGAGTGCAACTGACCTATCTGGATTGGGAGTTAATCGAGCCTTACCTGCCGATCGGCGGGTACGGCCCGTACCCCGCGCGACTGCGGCAGCAGTTCGAGGGCGTGATCTGGCGGTTCAAGACGGGCGGGCAGTGGCGGGAGATGCCGACGGAGTTCGGCGCCTGGTCGACCGTCCACGACCGCTTCCGGCAGTGGCGTGACGCCGGCGTCTTCGAGGCCCTGCTGGAGGGCCTGATCACGGAAGCCGCGACGCGGGGTGAGGTGGACCTGTCCCTGGTCGGCATCGACTCCGCCACCGCCCAAGCCCACCACGACCGAGGAGGAGAAGGCGAAGTCATGGGGGCGGCCTCGAAGAGAAGAACGGGCAAGAGACCGAAAGTCGTTCCAGAGGCGGGTAGACCAGCAAGGTCCACCTCGCCACCGACCGCAAGTGCCGCCCGCCGGCGTTCATCCTGACCACAGGCCAGGCAGCGGACAGCCCGCAGTTCATCCCCGTCCTGAAGAAGGTACGGGTACGCGGGCCCGTCGGCCGACCCCGCGTCCGGCCGGACGCGGTCGCCGGGGACAAGGCGTACTCGTCCCGCGGAAACCGCGCACCTGCGCAAACGCCGCATCAAGGCGGTCATCCCGGAGAAGAAGGACCAGGCCGCCAACCGGAAGAAGAAGGGCTCCAGAGGTGGCCGACCCGTCAGCCACGACGCCGATCTCTACAAGGAGCGGAACACCGTCGAACGCCTGATCAACAGGCTCAAAGCATGGCGAGGCATCGCCATCCGATACGACAAGACTCCCGACAGCTACCTCGCCGGTCTCCACCTGCGCGCCACGATGATCTGGTTCAAGGACCTCACCAGGACCACCCGATGATCACGACTCGACATGCCCCTAGGTGACGCGCTGAAGTGCCGGACGCCAAGGGCGGGCAGGAGTTGAGTCAACGGTCAACCAGCCGTGGACGCGGGGCCTCACCCGTGGATTCCGCGTCGGTGTCGTCGGTGCCGACCGGGCCGCGGGGAAGCATCCGGTCCAGCCACTTCGGCAGCCACCAGTTGGTCCGGCCGAGGAGTGTCATGGTCGCCGGTACCAGCACCATGCGTACGACCGTGGCGTCGATGAAGATCGCGGTGGCCAGGCCGAGCCCGAACATTTTGGTGGAGGGGTCATCGGCGACGGCGAAGGACAGGAAGACCGCCACCATGATGAGGGCGGCCGAGGTGATGATCCGGGCGGTGCGCGAGACGCCCTCAACGATCGCCGTGGCGTTGTCGCCGGTGCGCAGGTACTCCTCGCGTACGCGGGAGAGGAGGAACACCTCGTAGTCCATCGACAGGCCGAACAGGATGGCGAAGAGGAACATCGGGATGAACGACACGATCGGAACCGTCGCTTCCAGCCCGATGAGTGCGCCTCCCCAGCCCCACTGGAAGACCGCGACCATGATGCCGTAGGCCGCGCCGATGCTCAGCAGGTTCAGCAGCACCGCCTTGAGCGGTACGAGTATCGAGCGGAAGACCAGCATCAGCAGCAGGAACGACATCGCCAGCACGGCGGCGACGAACACCGGCAGGCGTTGGCTGGTGCGTTGGCCCACGTCGGACAGGCTCGCGGCGGCGCCGCCGACGTGGGCCCTGGCCGGGCCGTGCCCGATCGCCGTGGGCAGCACGTCGGTGCGCAGCCGGGCGATGGTGTCGGCCGTGACCTTGTCCTGAGGGCTGGTGGTCGGGAACACCACGAGGGTCGCGATGCCGGTGGCCCGATCGATGTGCGTCGGCGCGACGGATGCGATGCCCGGATCCGCCGCGACCGTTGCGACGATTCGGTCCAGCACTCCCGGATCACCGGTGGGGTCCGCGGCGATGACGAGGGGACCGTTGGTGCCCGGGCCGAACCCCTCGGCGACGAGGTCGTAGGCCCGGCGCTCGGTACGGCTGTGGGGCAGTGAGCCGTCGTCGGGCAGGCCGACGCGCAGGCCGAGCACGGGCAGCGTCGCGGTCAGCAGCAGCACCGCCGCGCCGACCGCGTACGGCACCGGGTGCCGGCTGACGTGCCCGATCCAGCGACGCCACCCGGCGGCGTGGGCGGCGCCTGCCGCCGGGTCCCGCCGCCGTGCGAGTCGGCCCAGCTTCCTGGTCTGCAGAGCCCGGCCGATCCGGCCGTCCCGGGCCAGGCGCGGGCCCGCCGCGCCGAGGAAGGCCGGCAGCAGCGTCACCGACGCGAGCACCATCGTCAGGACGACGATCGAGACGGCAACCCCGCCCACCGTCATGAACGGCACGTTCGCGACCGCCAGGCCGAGGATCGACACGACGACGGTGCCGCCGGCGAAGACCACCGGCCGTCCCGCCGTTGCCACCGCTCGTCCGGCCGCCGCCTGCGGATCGAGCCCGCACGCGAGGTACTCCCGGTGCCTGGCGAGCACGAACAGCGCGTAGTCGATGCCCACTCCGAGCCCGACCATGCTGCCCAGGACCGGTGCGAAGGTGGGGACCTCTGCCACCCCCGCCAGTACCGTCATCGTGGCAACTCCGATGGTCAGCCCGAAGATCGCCATGCCGATAGGCAGTACGGCGGCGACGAGCGAACCGAACGCCAAGAACAGGATTGCGGCCGCGGCAAGGATGCCTATCAGCTCGCTCGCGCCGCCGTCGGGGTCGGAGAAGGCGTAGAAGAGGTTCCCGCCCATCTCGATGCGCAGGGGCAGTTCGGCGCGCAGCCGGTCGCCGAGATCGACGAGGGCGTCGAGGTCTTCGGCCGACAGCCGGCTCTGGTCGGGATACTGCACCCGGACGACTGCGATCCGCCCGTCGGCCGAGACGAGGCCGCCGCGCACGGCGGTGTCCCCGCCCGCGTCGAGTGCCCCCGCCGGGTCGCTCGTGCCGAGCACGTGCGGCAGCCGCTTCACCTCGGTCTGCAGCCGCGTGAGAGCGGTGCGCGCGCCGTCGTCGTCGAAGAACGTCGCACCGTCGTCGAGGGGGGTGACGACCACTTGGGCGGTCATCCCCTCCTGGCCGGTGCCTGCCCGCTCGATCAGTTCCGCGGCCCGCTGGGAGTCCAGTCCCGGAGCGGTCATCGAGTCCGCGGTCCGCCCGCCGAAGGCGACGGCGGCGAGGACGGCGAGCGTGGTGGCGATCAGCCATGCCGCGATCACCCTCCAGGGATGGCGGGCGGCGCTTGCGCCCAGGCGCAACAGGGCTTTCGAGAGCATCGGGTCCTCCAACCACCTCGTCGGCCGTCCTTGTACGGCCGCCGATACCGAGGCTCGTCGCCACGGCGCTCCGCGGCATCGGCCCGCAGGCCGCGGAGCCGTCGGCCCCGGGGCGGAGTGACGACCCGTCCTTTCGGCCGATGCGCGGCACGCCGCGGTCCCTAGGCTGAGAACCGTGCTCCGAGACGACCTGCGAACCCTGTGGACCGAACCCCGGCCGCCCCACGCGCCCGACCGGGTGTGGCGGGACTGGGCGTTGCTCGCCGCCGGCCTTGCCGGTGTGGCGCTGGAGGCCACCCTGCGCGAGAACGTCGTGTGGCGGCCGGTGGCGGCGGTGCTCGCCGTTTGGCTGTGCCTGCTGCCCCTGTGGCGCCGGACCCGCCCGCTGGCGATGGTGACGCTGGCGTTCGGCTCGGTGACCCTGCTTCCCGTGGCCTCGCTCGTCGCCGCACCGCGCGAGCCCGTCGGCCTGTACACCGGCGCCGTCGTGCTCGTGCTGGTGTACGCGCTGCCCCGGTGGGGATCGGGACGGGAGATCGTGCTGGGCGGCGCGGTGATCCTCGCGGTCGGCGCGCTGTGTGTCGTCACGGACGAGACCCCGGTCGTCGAAAAGGTCGTGGGCCTCGTCTTCCTGTTGCTGCCCGGCGTGGTCGGGGCTGCCGTGCGGTTCCGGGTGACCGCTCGCGATCGGCAGTTGGAGCAGGTGCGCTCCCGCGAGCGCGAGCAGCTCGCCCGGGAACTGCACGACACGGTGGCCCACCACGTGTCGGCCATGGTGATCATCGCCCAGGCGGGCCGGGTGCTCGCGGGCACCGACCCGTCCGCCGCCGTCGAGGCGCTGGAGGGGGTCGAGGAGGAAGGGGCGCGCACGCTGGAGGAAATGCGCGCCATGGTCGCCGCGCTGCGCGACCGCGGGGTCGGCGCCGAGCTGGCGCCCCCTGCCGGAGTCGCGGATCTGGAGCGCCTGGTGCGCACCCCGGGTGGTCGCCTCAGGGTCGACCTGGGGCTCGACGGCGAACTGGACGCGCTGCCCCCGGCCGTGGACGCGGCCGTCTACCGGATCGTGCAGGAGTCGGTGACCAACGCGCTGCGCCATGCGGTCGACGCGACCGAGCTCGTCGTTCGGGTCGCCGCGGAACGGCACACGGTACGGGTGAGCGTGCGCGACAACGGCCGGCGCACCGGCCGGGGTCGCGACGGATACGGACTTACCGGACTGCGCGAGCGCGCGACCCTGCTCGGCGGCACACTACGAGCCGGCCCGGATACCGACCGGGGCTGGCATGTCGAAGCCGAACTGCCGAGAGCGAGGAGCGAGAGCGGTGTCCATTCGCGTCCTCGTCGCTGACGACCAGACGATCATCCGCACCGGGTTGCGGATCATGCTGAACGCCCAGCCCGGCATCGAGGTGGTCGGCGAGGCCGCCGACGGGCGGGAAGCGGTACGTCTGGCCCGCGAACTACGCCCCGACGTCTGCCTGTTCGACATCCGCATGCCCGTACTCGACGGGCTCGAGGCCACCCGGCTGGTCGCCGGCCCGGGCGTCGCCGACCCGCTGGCCGTGGTCGTCATCACCACGTTCGACCTCGACGAGTACGTCTACGGCTCACTGCGTGCCGGCGCCCGCGGATTCCTCCTCAAGGACACGGGACCGGACCTTCTGGCGCAGGCCGTACGGTCGGCGTCCGACGGTGAGGCGCTCATCGCGCCCAGCGTCACCGTCCGTCTGCTCCAGGCATTCGCGGACCTGCCCGCCGGCCGGCCCGTGGCCCAGCCGGTCTCCCCCGTCACCGCCCGCGAGGAGCAGGTGCTCCTCGCCGTCGCTCGCGGGCTGACGAACACCGAGATCGCCGATGCACTGCACATAAGCCTCAGCACGGTGAAGACGCATCTGGCCAGCCTGATGGCCAAACTCGGCGCCCGCAACCGGGTCGAGATCGCGATGTGGGCCTACGAAACGCGCCGTATCCTCCCCGGAACCTGAGCCGGGTGCCGGGCCATGTCCCATGAGTCCCCGCCCGGACATCAGTGCACCGGTCGGCTCACGTCGGCTCCACATGCCTCACCCGCCCCAGAGCGTGACGTACCAGGAGGCCGGAACTGGGACGGTGAGACACCCGATACGACAAGACCGCCGACAGCTACCTCGCCAGTCTCCACCTTCACGCCTCGATGATCTGGATCAAAGACCTCACCAGGACCACCCGATGATCACGACTCGATACGCGCCCTAGTCCACCGTGAATGCAATGCGCCGGCCCATGTAGGCATGCCGGCGGCAGCTGTCCTCCACACTGAGGTAATGGATCAGCTTGAGCAGACCGTCGACCTCATTCGCGGCATCCTGGCGCCGGAGCTCCTCGGCACGTACCTCCACGGCTCCGCTGTGCTGGGAGGCCTGAGACCGGCCAGCGACGTCGACGTCCTGGCCGTCACACGGCAGAGCCTGGACGAGCGGAAGCGGCGGGCTCTTGTCGAGGGCATGCTCGAGATCTCCGGCCTTACGGCCACCGTGAGGCCGATCGAACTCACCGTCGTCGTCCACTCCGAGGTCCACCCATGGCGGTTCCCGCCGATGGGAGACTTCCTGTACGGAGAGTGGCTCCGTGAAGGACTGCGGGAGAGCGGGCCTCCACCGCCGTGCCCCATGCCGGATCTGGCCATTGCGCTCACCATGGTGCTGGCAGGCGATCATCCCCTTACCGGCCCGCCTCCCGGCCAACTCCTCACCCCAGTGCCCCACGCCGATCTCGTCCGGGCAAGCGTCGCCGGCATTCCCGAACTCCTCGACGACCTCGCCGACGACACCCGCAATGTCCTGCTGACCCTTGCCCGCATCTGGACCACGCTCGCCACAGGCAGGATCGAACCCAAGGGCGTCGCAGCCGACTGGGCTCTCGCCCGTCTCCCCCCGGAGCACCGCCCGCCCTTGGAGCACGCCAGGTACCTGTACCGCAATTGCCGCTACGAGGACGAGACCTGGAGCAGCGAACTCAAGGCCCAGGTGCGCCCGCACGTGGATGAAGTACTCACCCGCATCGACAGCCTGCGCCAACAGGGTTGATCGCCGGATCAGATACCGCCCGTCCACGCGTCACCTCGCACGGCTCCAGGGGCCGTCGTCCGAGATGAGCTGCGGCCCGGTCGAGCCGGCACCGCTCCAAGTCCATCGCGTTGTCGCCCCGGCCATGTTGATGATGGCCACCGGCGGCACCACGATCGGGGGCCGCGGTGTCGTCCCCACTGACCGAGGTAGCGGCCGTGACAACGCAAGGCCACCTCCCGCAACCCGTCCCACCCCCTGGGCGGCGTGCCGACGCTGAGTCTCGCCCTCCTCGGCAGCATCACCCCGGCCGTGGCGGCCAATGACAGGGGAGGCGGCCAGTTGCCGCTTGCCTACAGGTCGCTCCCCCCGGTGGCGGCGATGCGTCAGAGCGAGGCCCTGCCGCTCTGGCAGGGGATTGCGCGGTCGGTGAGCCGCCCAGAAGTGTCGTTCCTCGGGTGGCCCGGTGCCCTGTATCCGCCGTATGCACGTTCGGTTAGGCTGGCCTTGCCTGGTGTGCGGACCCGGGCGTGCGGGTTCGGGTTCCGGTGCCGCAGGTAGGAAACGGACAGAGGCAGGGCGCAGGTGAGAGACGGTGACCGAGCCTCGTGTGCTCGCTCGGGTGGGACGCCCATGCGGATGACGGGGGACGCGGGTTCCGGCCCGGCGCTCGGGACGAGGCGTCGTGGATAAGATCGCGCTCACGGCCGGAGCCCTGTACGTCATCGTCCTGCTCCGTGCCGGAGGGACATTCGCCGTCGGATGGCTCGCCGGCGCCGGTGCCCGGCGCAGCAGGTTCGCCGAGCGGATCTCCTCGGCGAAGTTCCGGCGCGCCGAGCAGGCAATCCAGCGGTGGGGCGCGCCGGTGGTGGCCGTCTCCTTCCTGACTGTCGGTTTCCAGACCGCCGCCAACTTCCTCGCGGGCAGCATGCGCATGCCGTTGCGGCGCTACCTCCCCGCCCTGTTCGTGGGCGGAGCGGCCTGGGCGCTGATCTATGCGACCGCTGGGCTCGGCGTGCTCGAAGTGCTGGGAAGACTCTTCGCCGAGCGGACGGCCCTCGGAGTGTCCGCCGTTGCCGTCCTCCTGCTCGCGGCGTGCGGGATGGTGGTGTACCGCAGAAGAAGGGCGGTCCTGTCGTCCAGCGACATCGTGGCCGACGAGTCGTGAGCCCGTCCCGCGAGGGCAGGTGCCACAGCGGGCGAGATGGACGGGCGGCCTCAGCTCTCCTCGGACGGAATCCGTAGGGCGAGGTCGTGCGCGAGGTCCCCGGCAGCCGCCTCCGCCTCGTCGCAACAGTGCGGGCATCGAGCCGGCGTTCGCCACGGTACGTGGTTCGTCATCAACCGCACGGCGGCCACCACGGGTCGAGTCCTCGACGACTTCGCCGCCTCGCCCCGCTGGACCGCGTCCGTGGTCCTTGGCGACACACGGCTGAGGTACGCGCGGGTCGACGCCGAGAGCATCGTGTGCTTGGGCATTCTCAAGGTCGCGGCGACGGTCGGCCCCCCCTGAACGTCCTCCTCACCGGCCGGGAGATCGCCTGGCACCGAGGTGGGGGGCCGGTGGTTACTCGGTGTCGGTGGTGTCGAGGACGATGCGGAAGTGGGGGATCCGGAACGCAGTCGGGTGACGGCGTCGCCGGCCTCTGTCAGCGGCATGCGTTCGATCACGGGCCGGACGCCGTTGGTGGCGGCGAACGCCAGCGCTTGTTCGGTCTCGCGCGGGGTGCCGGTCAGGTGTCCGGTGAGGGCGTGACCGTGCATGACGAGTTGGGCCGCCGGAACGGTGACGGAGCCCGCGTCGACGCCGACGAGGGTGAGCTGCCCGTGCGTGTTGAGGCCGGTGAGCAACTCGTCGGCGGGGGCGGTGGAAGAGGCCGTGCAGACGATGAGATCGGCGCCGCCGAGTTCCTTCAGCGCGGCCCCGGGCTTCTGCTCGTCGCAGTCGATGTAGTGGTGGGCACCGAGGTCGCGCGCGAGCTTCTCGCGGTCGCCGCCTCGGGCGATGGCGACGGTCTCGTACCCGAGCTTCGCCGCGAACTGGAGGGCCAGGTGTCCCAGGCCGCCCATACCGAACACGGCGACACGTCCGCCCGCGTGGATGCCGGCCTGGCGGACGGCGTTGAAGGTCGTCACGCCCGCGCAGCCGAACGGGGCGGCGTCGAAGAGGTCGAGCGTGTCGGGGATGCGGGCGAGTGCGTCGGCGGGCACGGTGATGCTCTGGGCCCAGCCGCCCGGGTAGGACAGGCCGGGAATCTTGCGTTCGGGACAGTGGACGACGTCGCCAGCCCGGCAGAACGAGCAGTGCCCGCAGCTGCCGCCGAACCACCCCACCGCAACCCGGTCCCCCACCACCCAGCCCTCCACCCGGTCACCCAGCTCGGTGATGACTCCGGCGACCTCATGCCCGGGGGTGACCGGGAAGACGGTGTCCGGGCCTGTGGCGGCAGCCGTTCCGATGTCGGCGCCGCACACACCGGACGCCACCACCGACACACGGACCCACCCGCTCCTCGGCGATACCGTCCCGGCAACGGACGGGCGCAGCGGGCCACGGGGCTCGGTCACGACCATGGTCACAGCGCTGTCCGGCATGGCGACTGTCTCCATAGGTACTGGTTATGCTTGAACGGCAGGCAT
This sequence comes from Streptomyces sp. NPDC022552, assembly GCF_055561875.1. Lineage (NCBI taxonomy): Bacteria > Bacillati > Actinomycetota > Actinomycetes > Kitasatosporales > Streptomycetaceae > Streptomyces > Streptomyces sp. NPDC022552. Next base: position 159,781 of record NZ_JBVHGJ010000006.1, on the reverse strand, counting down.
CTCACCGTAGACAGAGGCAGAGTCGCTCGGTAGGGGGCGTGAGTGAATGGAGCGATAAGCGATGGCTATGACCGATCGCCTGAACCTCGAAGGGCTCCGGTACGCCCAGGCGGTCGCCGAGACCAGGTCGTTCAGCGCCGCCGCTCGCTCTTACGGTGTCACGCAGCCCGCCCTGTCCAACGGGATCGCCAAGCTGGAGGAGCGTCTCGGCGACAAACTCTTCGACCGCTCCCCGCGCGGCGTCACACAGACCGCTTTCGGCGCGCGGATCCTGCCGCTGATCGAACGCTCCCTAAACGCGCTCGACGCCGTCGCGGCGGAAGCCAGGCGGCTCACGGAACCCGGCGAGCAGAAGATCCGCATGGGGGTCTCGCCCCTGATCAGCTCCCCGCTGGTCGCCCGGGCGTTCAGCATGGTCCAGGACCTGCCCGCGCCCCGCGATCTCGTACTGCGCGAGGCGAACATGCAGGACCTGCGCGAATGCCTGCTGGCCGGGCAGCTCGACATCGTCCTCATCCCCGCCGTGGCCGCGATGCCTCGCTTCGAGCACCGGGTCATCGACGTCGAGCCGATCGTCGTCGTCAGCCCCGACGTCACGGAAGCGGCTCCGCTCGAACTCGCCAAGGCCGGCGAGGAGTGCTTCATCCTCGTGCCGGACACCTGCGGCCTCACCACGTTCACCACGCAGCTCTTCCAGGCCCACGAGATACCTCTGCGCACCTATCCGGGCGAGGCCGCCAGCTACCAGGTCCTCGAGGACTGGACGAAGCTGGGCCTGGGCTCGGCCATGGTCCCGCGCTCCAAGCTCACCTCGCCCGACGTGCCCCACCGGCCGCTCCTGAACGAAGGCCGCGAGGTGCAGATCTCCTTCGAGGCGGTCTGGAGTGCCGACTCCCCGCTCGCGGCGGACCTCCTTCGCCTCGCCGACAGCCTCACGGCCGCCCGCCGCTAGCGATGCTCACCGTGGCGCGATCCGTGGCCGCGCGCCCAACCCCCGTACCGGGTGAAGTCGGTCGGTGCTGCGACTCTCGCTGAGATCGAGTTCGTCCGCCACCTCGACTTGGGCCGGGACCGTGTCACTGCGTGGGAACGTTCCACCGGGCGACGACGGGGAGGCCGTGTTCGTGGGACAACCGGCTCACGGTGCCCGTATCCAGCCGGAACAGGCGCCCCTCAGTGGGCGGCAGCTGAAGGTAACGGGCGGTCAGCACCCGCAGGACATGAGCGTGGGCGAACAGCACCACGTCACCGCTGCGCTCCGCGACGGCCTCCCTGACCCGGGCGAGTACCCGGTCGACACGCCGTCCCACCTGGCCCGCGCTCTCGCCCGGATGGTCTTCGGGGCCAGCAGGGACACCATCCCTCCACAGCGACCACCCCGGCCGACTCCGCTCGATCGCGGCGCTCGTCAGCCCCTCGTAGGCGCCGTAGTCCCACTCCCGCAGGTCCTGGTCGTACTCCACGTCGGACATTCCGGCGAGGGACGCGGTTTGTGCCGCCCGCCGCAGTGGGCTGGCCAGCACCAGCGCGAAGCTGCGCCCGGCGAAGTACGGCGCCAGCGCGGCGGCCCGTTGCTCCCCACGCGGTGTCAGGGGTAGGTCGGTGAGGCCGGTGTGCCGGCCGGTCTCGCTCCACTCGGTCCGGCCGTGGCGAACCAGCAGCAGGTCGCCCCCTTCACTCATGACCGGCTCCCTTGTGACCGGCCTTCGGGCAGATGCCAGCGGTGCGGCTCGATGAGCTCTTGCAGGCTGTTCGGTCCCCAGGACCCCGGGGCGTACGGCTCGACCGGGGGCGGGGACTGGAACAGCGGGGCGGATACCTCCCAGAGGCGTTCGATGCCCGCAGCGTCGGTGAACAAGGACTGGTCGCCCAGCATCGCGTCCAGGATGAGGCGCTCGTAGCCCTCTAGCGCGTGGTCCTGTGCAAAGGATCCGGCGTAGTCGAAGACCATCTCGGCTTGGGTCAGGCGCATGTCGGGGCCGGGTTGTTTGGCCAGGAAGCGGGCCGTGATGGTGCCGGGGTCGTCGAAGTCGATGACCAGTTCGTTGTGGCGGCCGTCGGCGGACTCCTGGGCCGCCAGCGGGAACATGCGCAGCGGTGGTTCGCGGAAGCCGAGGGTGATGACGTGGCGGCTCGCGGCGAGCGCCTTGCCGGAGCGAAGGTAGAAGGGGACACCGGCCCACCGCCAGTTGTCGATCTCGAGGCGCAGGGCGGCGAAGGTCTCGGTGTCGGAGGCGGGGTCGACTCCTGGTTCGTCGCGGTAGCCGACGTACTGCCCGCGGACCACTCGGGCCGGGTCGAGGGGACGCAGGCTCTCGAAGACCTTGTCCTTCTCGGCACGCAGGGCGTTCGCGTCCAGGGTGGCCGGCGGTTCCATGGCGATGAACCCGAGCAGTTGGAACAGATGCGTGACGATCATGTCGCGGAAGGTGCCGGTGCCCTCGAAGAAGTGGGCGCGGCCCTGGATGTCGATGTGTTCCGGCACGTCGATCTGCACGTGGCTGATGTGGTCACGGTTCCAGACCGGTTCGAGGAGCCCGTTGGCGAAGCGGAGGGCGAGAATGTTGTCGACGGACTCCTTGCCCAGGAAGTGGTCGATACGGAAGACACGGGACTCGTCGAAGACCGTATGGATGTCCTGGTTGAGGGCGCGCGCGGAGGCGAGATCCGTGCCGAACGGTTTCTCCACGATGACCCGGGCGTCCTGGGCGAGCCCGCAGGCACCAAGCATCTGCACGACCGAGGTGCATGCCTGTGGGGGTACGGCGAGGTGGAAGAGGCGTCGTGGGCTGCCGCCGATCGCCTGCTCTGCCTCTTGTACGGCGGTGATCAGGGGGCTTGGGTCTTCGGGATCGGCGGCGCCGAAGGTCAGCCGGCTCTCGAACTCCTGCCACTCCCGGCCTTCGGGCTTCGCCCTGCCGAACTCGGCGACTGCGTCGTGCGCGTGCTGGCGGAATTCCTCGTCGCTGAGGGTGACCGCGGCGGGGGCTGATCCGATGATCCGATAGCGGTCAGGGAGCAGTCCTGCTCTGGCCAGGTGGTACAGGCCGGGCAGGAGCTTGCGGCGGGCGAGGTCGCCGGTGGCCCCGGCGATGACGATGACGTGGTCATCAGGGCTGGGGCCGCCGGCGCTGCGGGGTGTCGTCACGTCAGTTCCTCCTTTCGACGTGGCCGCCGGACTCGCCGCGCATCAACGGAGAGGACCTGCCCGTGAACTCGCCGAGCTGGGGGGCGACGACGTCCCGCACGCATCAGGCCCTGGGCCCGGTTGGAGCAAGTGGGGCCGAGCCCGGCCATGCCGATCAGGAGGGGGGTGTCGGTGGGCATGCGCTGCCTCGCCGTAGCGCTTGCCGGCGCGGTGTGAGCCCAGCGCCGGCGGCTCGACGCCGGGTGCGCGGGTCGGCAGAAGTCGGGAGGGGCGCCCGCGGTCCTCTCGGCGGCGATGACGACACCAGGGTGGCCCGCCCGGGCGCGCTGACGGGCCTTCTCCCGTAGAGCCAATGCCTGCTCTTCGAGGACCTCGCGCGGCTGCCGCACGGCGACGATCTGCTCCCCCTCCCACAGACACACGTTCACCGACTGAAGCCTGGCTCCGCGCGGCGCAGCCGCTTCCACGGCCCAGTCGACCGCCGTCAGACCCCCGCTGGAGCCACTCGCGCCTCCTGCGATCCGCTTCATGGGGCCAACTGTGAAGCCGTCCCGGGACTCCGGCACTCCCGGCAGGCCGACCGGGCGACCTTGCCGCCCTGACCGGCTCCGTAGGATGCCGCGGTTGCCTTCGAGCGTGCGTGGTCCTTGTCGGCGCGGGTGAGGAGAGGAGCGCGGCGGGGCTGCCGGAGGCGGTGGGTTTGACGATCTGCCGCAGCAAGCAGCAACTGGGAGCCCGCCGGGCCATCGCGGCAGCGCGTACGCTCCCCGCGTGGAGCAGGCTGACGACCGCCAACCACCGTCGGGCACTCTCACCTGGACCTCCCCACTCCCCCGGTCACCCCGCGGGGAGCGCGCGTGTGGGGCGCCGGGGTCGAGCGCGGTCGGTGCCAGGGAGAAGTCGGTGAAGGCGACGACGGCCAGCGCGTCCCGCACCGGCCGGAGCGTGCGCCGGTCCGCGCGCTGGCAGCCGGCTGCGCCTACGTGGTGGGAGGCCGCGCCACAGGGGGGCCGGTGAGGAGGTCGGTGAGCGCTTGGGCCAGTTCGGCGGCCCGGCCCAGTGCGCCTGGGTGGTCGAAGGCCTCGACGATCCACGAGCGGGCGCCGTGGACGGTCCGCCCGTGGCGCGTCTGACAGGTGGGTACGGTGACCAGCCAGGACGTGGGCAGGCCGGGCCGCCCCTGACCCACCGCCTCGTGTCCGGTCATGACGGGGCGACTTCCATGTCCAGGAGCGGGGCGTACTGCTGCCCGGCGTAGCGGTCGGTGTCGCGCCGGTCGCCCTGGACCGTCGGGCGCGGCAGGGACACCTTCACGGCCAGGGCCAAGGGGTGGTTCACCAGAAGGATCTTCTCGGGGTCGGTGTTGTAGAGGGTGGCGAAGAGGTTCTTGTTCAGGAAGCGGTGCTCCTGTTGCGGTGAGGTGCCCGGACGGGTGAATGAGGATGGGTGTCCGGTGCGTGTGTGGTGGTCAGACGTAGGGGTCGCAGACGAGGTAGCCGTCGACACGGCTGAACCGGATCAGCGCGGTCAACAGGTGCGTCCCGACGACGGTCGGCTGCGTGGGGGCGCCCACGTAGCCCACGTCGCCCGTGGCGATGTCACCGATGCGGACGTGGACACTCGCGGCGACTGCGTCCCGAAACGATGCGAGGCGGCTGACGGTCGACACCTCGTACCGCGTGAGGTCCCGACCGTCGCGACGTGGGCGTAGCGCCGGGGACCGCGGCGACCCGGACGAGGTGGGACAGCGGCCGTCCTGGCCGGTGATCCTGCGAAGGCTCGGACGGCGCCGTGGACGCGCACCTCTGGTGGCCGCGTCCAGCAGCGAGGTCAGGGCGGTGACCACACGGCGGTGATCGCAAGATACGCCATGGCTATACCCTCCTCGATGGGCAGAGAATGCGGGTACGAGTTATGACCGCGACCTGCCAGCCACGTTAGGCTCGCTTCGAGGGGAGGCGGTAGACGATGCCGCTGAATCAAGCATAAGCAGCGTGAATGACAGGGCAGGTCCCGGCGGCGAGCCGTGCGCCGGCCCTGCTCGGGCTGGACGGCGGGAGACTCCGGCCGTCGGCCGCCGCGCGGAGGATTCGCCACAGGTGCAGCACACGGGTGACACCGCGCGCTCCCCGAAGCTCGGCCGTTGAAGGCCTGGGGGCTGCGGTCGCACCGCTGGGGGCGGCGCCCGCGGGCGAGCCGGTCCGGGAGGGCTCCGCATCGCCAGAGCGCTTTGCCCCCTTTGCATGGATATTGTGGGACCTGTGATCGAGTCTGGACGGCCGTGGCTCCGTCGGCGCTACAGCCGCGGGTGGTTCGTGCGGCTGTCGCCGGTCACTCTGACCGTCGTGATCGCCAGCCTGGCCTATGCCACGCCGCCGGAAATGGCCTTCAGCCGCCTCCTGCCCGCGGCGCCGGCGCTCGCCGCCGCCATGTGGCCGGTCCTCCCCACGATCCTGCTCGGGACGGTCTGTCTCTGCCTGATGATCGGCCTCAGTCTCGTCTTCCCCGATCTGGGAACGTGGTGGACGGCTGCGGGGATCATCGCGGTCACCGTGGCCGCCGCGTACGGGAGTCACGTACGGCTCCAGCGGGAGCGCACCCTCTTTCAGGTGCGGCTCGTCGCCGACGCGGCGCAGCAGGTGGTGCTGAGCCCCATGCCACGCCGCCTGGGGCGCGTCGAGATCGAGTCGCTCTACCTCGCGGCCGCGGCGGAGGCCCGCATCGGCGGGGACTTCTACGAGGTGGTCGACACGCCCTACGGGGTCAGGCTCCTCATCGGTGACGTGCGGGGCAAGGGCCTGCCGGCGGTGGGGGCGGCCGCGGCGATCGTCAACGCGTTCCGGGAGGCGGCGCGCAGCGAGAGGGACATGGCCGACGTCGCACGGAGGCTGGACGCCGGCAGCACCCGCTACAACGCCGCCTTTCCTCCCGAGGGGCCGATGGAGCGCTTCGCCACCGCCCTTCTCGCCGAGATCCCGCACGAGGGCGGACGTATCGCCATCCTCAACTGCGGACATCCCCCGCCACTGCTCCTGAACCACGGGGAACTCCGCATCCTCGAGCCCGCCGCCCCCTCGCCCCCGCTCAGCCTGGCCGAGTTGATCGGTGATCACTACACCATCGACACCTTCGACTTCGCCCCCAGCGACCTGCTGCTTCTCTACACCGACGGAATCGCCGAGGCCCGCTCCCACGAGGGCGAGTTCTTCCCGCTGGCGGCCTGGATGCGTCGACAGCCGCCCACACCGCCCCGCGAGCTGCTCGCGACCCTTCACCGTGATCTTCTCCGCTACAGCAGAGGACGCCTCGACGACGACATCGCCGCACTCGCCGTACGCCTTGGTCAGGAGCTGTCCCCGACCCGGCCCGCCGACGCGCCTGAAGCCTGACGGACGTGCGGCTGCTTCGCCGCTCCTCGTACGCCGGTGAGCCGACGCACCCGTGTCCTCTCCCGGGCGGCGTCGTTCCCGTCACCATGAAGAAGATCATCACTGTAGCCGCCACCGCGCTCTGCGCCGCCGCCCTGGCCGCTCCGGCCCACGCCGACAACGACTCCAAATTCGGCGGTGGCATCAACGCCGCCAACAACTGGAACTTCACCGCCGCAGCCGTGTGCCTCGCCGAGGTCGCCGTTGTGCCCGTCCTCGGCGACTACGTCTCGGACCACACCGACAACTGCTCCAACGGCAACGTCATCGACCACTCCACTCGCTGACGCCGCCACCACGACGCCTCCGACCGTCCGAGGTCGGGTGCAGGTGGTGCCACGCTCCGGACCGCGCCCCCGTGGGAGCGCGGTCCGGTTGGCGTCAGCGGGTGCGGCGGCGCAGGGCCGGTTCCGTGAGCGACGGCGGGGTATAGCCCGCGTCGCGCGCCGAGAGGTTGGTGCCCGGAGGCACGATCTTGTCGATCCGGTCGAGGACGTCCTGGCTCAGCAGGACGTCGTCCGCGCCGAGCTGGCTCTCCAGCTGGTCGAACGTGCGCGGGCCGATGATGGCCGACGTGACCGCCGGGTGTTCGAGGACGAAGGCGAGGGCGAGCTGGATCAGCGTCAGGCCCGCCTCCTCGGCGAGCTGCGCGAGGGCCTCGGCCGCGTCGAGCTTCGCCGCGTTCTCGGGGGACGCGATGTCGAAGCGCTCGGCCTGCCGGTCCGCACGGCTGGAGCGGGGCTGCTCCGCCCCCTTGCGGTAGCGGCCGGACAGCCAGCCGCCCGCCAGCGGACTCCAGGCGAGCACACCGAGTCCGTAGCGCTGCGCCACCGGCAGCACCTCACGCTCCACGCCCCGGGCGAGCAGCGAGTACGGCGGCTGCTCCGCGACCACCCGCTCCCGCCCCCGCCGCTCGGCGATCCACTGGCCCTCGACGATCGCGGACGGCTCGAACGTCGACGTACCGATGTAGCGGATCTTCCCCTGGCGCACGAGATCCGTCAGGGCGCCGAGCGTCTCGTCGAAGTCGGTGTCCGGCTCCGGCCGGTGGACCTGGTAGAGGTCGATCCAGTCGGTGCCCAGACGGCGCAGGCTGTTCTCGACCTCCCGGACGATCCAGCGGCGCGAGTTGCCCCGCTCGTTGACGTCCTCCCCCAGGCTGCCGTGGAACTTGGTCGCGAGCACCACGTCGTCCCGGCGCCCACCGGCCAGGGCCTTGCCGACGATCGTCTCCGACTCGCCCGCGGAGTAGACGTCGGCCGTGTCGACGAAGTTGATGCCCGCGTCGAGGGCCCGCCGGATGATGCGTACGGAGTCCTCGTGATCGCGGTTGCCCCGCGCTCCGAACATCATCGTCCCGAGGCACAGCGGGCTGACCTTCACGCCCGTACGGCCCAGACTGCGGTACTGCGTCATCGCGCACTCTCCTGCATGAGTTGATCGGTGGGGTGGGGATCGGTGGGATGGGGATCGATGGGGGCCGCGTGCCCGGAGCCGTCGCGGAAGGCGTCCCAGAGCCGGCGGTAGGGGCCGTCGGCCGCGAGCAGCTCCTCGTGCGTGCCCGTCTCCGCGATCCTGCCGCCATCGAGGACCACGACACGGTCGGCGCGCGCGGCGGTGGTGAGCCGGTGCGCCACGACGACGGTCGTACGGCGACGGGTCAGCGCGGCCGTCGCGGCGGCCACCCGCCGTTCGGTGGCCAGGTCGAGCGAGGCCGTGGCCTCGTCCAGCAACAGCACGTCGGGATCGACGAGTTCGGCGCGCGCCAGCGCGATGAGCTGACGCTGGCCCGCGGACAGGTTCCGGCCCCGCTCACCGACCTGTTGCAGATAGCCCCGGGGCAGCCCCGCGACCATGTCGTGCGCGCCGACAGCCCGCGCCGCCGCCTCGACATCGGCGTCCGGTGCGTCGGGACGCCCGTAGGCGATGGCGTCCCGCACCGTTCCGCTGAAGAGGTGGGGCTCCTGGGGGACGACGCCCAGTCGGCGCCGGTACGCCGTCAGGTCCAGCTCGCGCAGGTCGTCCCCATCCACGCGGACATGACCGGCGGAGGGATCGTAGAAGCGGGCGAGGAGTTTGACGACCGTGGACTTCCCCGCGCCCGTCGTGCCCACCAGCGCGACGGTCTCTCCCGGGGCGACCCGCAGCCGCAGGTCGCTCAGCACCTCACGGCCCCCGGGGTACGCGAAGGACACGCCGTCGAACTCGAGCGCGCCGCGCAGCCGGTCCACCCGTCGGGGGCGGTCCGCGCCTGGCGTGCCGGTCGGCGTCCGCATGAGGGCCCTCAGCCGGGAGAGGCCGATGACCGCCTGCTGGTAGCCGTCGAACACCTGGGACAGCTGCTGGATCGGGGCGAAGAACAGCTCCACGTACAGCAGGAACGCGATGAGGGTCCCCGCCGTGAGCTCCCCCGCCGTCACCCTGCCCGCGCCGACGGCCAGGACCGTGGCCGCGGACAGCGTGCCGAGGAACTCCACGAACGGGAAGAAGACACCCATGAACCGCTGCGCGCGCAGCCGGGAGTCCCGGAACTCGCCCGCGAGGCACGCGAAGTGCCGCGCGTTGTGGTCCTCCCGGCGGAAGGCCTGGGTGACCCGGATCGTAGCGACGTTCTCCTGCAGCGCGGCGTTGACGACGCTGACGCGCTCCCGGGCGTCCCGGTACGCCGGTACGGAGTGATGGCGGAACACGGCCGTCGCGACGGCCAGCACCGGCACCGCGGCGACGAGGACCAGGGCGAGGCCGGCGTCGATCACGAGCAGGGCGGCGAGCACGCCCACGACCGTCAGCCCGCTCACCACGGCCGTGATCAGTCCCGTCTGCATGAACGTGGACAGGGCGTCCACGTCCGTCGTCATCCGGGTCATGATCCGGCCGCCCAGCTCGCGCTCGTAGTAGTCGAGTCCGAGCCGCTGCAACTGGGCGAACGTCTTCACCCGCAGCGTGTACAGCAGACGCTCGCCGGTCCGGCCCGTCGTGCGGACCTGTAGGACGCCGACGGCCCAGTTCGCCGCCACCACGACGGCGGCGGCCGCCGCGGCCGCGAGCAGGGCGCCTCTGGCTCCTTGCGCCACCCCGTCGTCGACCCCGTGTCCGACCAGCACCGGTACGGCGATCTGGGCGAGCGCGTCCAGTGCGACCAGGAGCAGCCCGATCAGCAGCGGCCCTCTGAAGGGGCGCAGCAGCCGTCCCAGGCCCAGGTCGGGCTCGGCGGCCGATGCGACCTCCATCGGGAGCCCCGGATCGGCCTTGGGCATCGGAAGCCGGGCGAGGCCTGCGAGGACCTCGGGGTTCGGCGGGGCGGAGCCGAGCAGCCCGCCGCCGCCCGGCGCCCCACGACCGGGTCCGGACGTCGCCGCCGCCTCCGCGAACGCCTGGGCGGCACGGACCGAGGCCTCGCCGCCCTCGTCGTCGGACGCGCCGTCCACGTCCCGCCGCCAGAGCTCGGCCGTGACCACGGCCTTCACGTCGGCGACGGCCGGGGTTCCGGCGGAACCGGGGGCGGCAGCGTCCTCCGCCGCCCCGGACGGTTGGTCGGGGGCCGACAGCAGGGAGCGCAACAACGTCGAACGGGAACGCAGTTCGTCCAGCGTGCCGGTGTCGACGACGCGGCCGTCGTCGAGCACGGCGATCCGGTCGGCCAGTTCCAGGGTGGAGCGCCGGTGCGCCACGATCAGTGTCGTGGGCCGACGCGCCGCCGTCCGGAGGGCATCGTGGATCTCCGCCTCCACCCGGGTGTCGATCGCCGACGTGGCGTCGTCGAGGACGAGCACGTCGGGCTCGCACAGCAGCGCCCTGGCGAGGGCGATCCGCTGCCGCTGGCCACCGGAGAGCGTGAGCCCCTGCTCACCGACGACCGTGTCGTAGCCGTGGGGCAGCCGCTCGATGAACTCGTCGGCGCGGGCGAGCCGGGCCGCCGCGCGGATCCGTTCGTCCCCCGCGTCGGGCAGTCCGTACGCGATGTTGGCCCGTACGGTGTCGGAGAGCAGCAACGACTCCTCGAACACGAAGCCGATCCGGGAGCGCAGGGAGTCCAAGGACACTTCGCGCACGTCGTGGCCCCCGACCAGGACCCGGCCGCCTTCGACGTCGTAGAAGCGAGGGAGCAGCGCGGCCGCCGTCGACTTCCCGGATCCCGCGAGACCGATCAGAGCGACGGTCTCCCCCGGCCGGATGTCCAGCGAGAAGCCGCGCAGGAGCGGCTCGCCGCCGCCGTACCCGAAGGTGACGTCCTCCCAGGAGACGGACGGCGATCCGGCCGGCAGCTCCACCGGGCGCGGTGCCTCCGCCAGCCCGGACGTCTCGTCGATGACCTCCATGACACGGACGGCGCCAGCGCGGGCGGGCTGCCAGACCGTGAGCAGGGTGGCCAGCTGCCGGACCGGAGTGACGAACGAGCCGAGGTACGTCGTGAAGGCGAGGAAGGTGCCCAACGAGATGCGGCCGTCCAGCGCCATCCAGCCGCCGAGCGCGAGCACGGCGACCTGTCCCAGGGCCGGCACGGCCTGGAGCGCGGGGTTGTACCGGCTGGTGTAGCGCACCACCCGCATCCGGGAGGCGAAGAGCCGACGCGCACGAGTGTCCAGACCAGCCAGCTCCCGCTGCTCCTGCCCGAATCCCTTCACCACCCGCACGCCGGTGACCGTCGCCTCCACGGCGGCGGCGACCTCGGCCGCCTCCTGCTGGGCGTGCCAGTTCGCCGGGAAGAGGTCGCGACGGCTGCGGAACGCGATCAGCCAGAGCAGCGGCCCCACGACCAGGGCGACGGCGGTCAGCAGCGGGGAGAGCAGCGCCATGAGGACCACGGAGGTCAGGAACATCAGCACGTTGCCCGTGAGGTTCGGCAGGAACTGGAGCAACGTCTGGATCAGGGTGATGTCCGAGATGGAGCGGCTCACCGCCTGCCCCGTCCGCAGCTCGTCCTGCTTGGACCCGCCGAGCCGCACGAGCGAGGCGAATGCGTCGTTGCGCAGGTCGTACTGGACCCCGAGCGAGACCCTGCCCGACCGGTAGCGCCGGGTGAAGCTCGCACCGAAGCGGACGGCTCCGAGGGTGACCAGAAGGACGAGCCAGGGCGTCAGCGACCCGGCCGTCCCGGCCGAGACCGTGTCGACGACATGGCGCAGGACGAGCGGCAGCGCCGCGGTGGCCACGGCGGCGACGACCGCGGCACCGTACGCGAGGGCGAGGTCACGGCGGTGACGGAGGCAGTAGCCGAGGAGCCGCCGGGCCCAGCCGGCCTGCCGGGTCCCGCCGGGACCGGCCGCCGTGGTGGCGGCCGGCTCCGGCGGGGTGTCTTCCTGCCCGGTCTGCGAGGGACAACCGGTCACCGTGCGTCCACCAGGGCGGCGGCAGGGCGGTCGGAGTCGGCACTGTCACCGGTGCCGGCCTCGGCGGTGACCTGGGCGGGGGCTTCGGCGGCGACGTCGGTCGTCGGCGCGTCGAAGTACCGGTTGGCCGGGCGGGCCAGGCCGTAGTGCTCGCGCAGGGTCGTGCCGTCGTACTCGGAGCGGAACAGGCCGCGTTCCTGGAGGATCGGCACGACGCGGTCGACAAATCGTTCCAGGCCCGACGGCAGCACCGCGGGCATGATGTTGAACCCGTCCGCCGCCCCGCTCTCGTACCAGTGCTCGATCGTGTCGGCGACCTGCTCGGCGGTCCCGGCGAAGGTGCGGTGACCGCGCCCGCCGCCCAGCCGGCCGATCAGCTGGCGCACCGTCAGCCTCTCGCGCCGGGCGAGGTCCACGATGAGGGTGTAGCGGCTCTTGGCCCCCTCGATCTCGTCCTCGGTGGGAATGTCGTCGGGCAGCTCGCGATCGAGGTCGAGGTCCTCCGGCGCGATCCGCAGCCGCTGCGCGAGCTGACGCTTGGCGTACTCGGGGGCGATCAGCCGGTCGAGCTCCGCGTCCAGCTCCCGGGCCTCGGCCTCCGTGTCACCGATGACCGGCACGATCCCCGGGAGGATCTTGATCTCGTCGGGGTCCCGGCCGAAGGCGACGGCACGCTGCTTGACGTCCTTGTAGAAGGCGATGCCGTCCTCCAGGGTCTGCTGCGCGGTGAACACGGCCTCCGCGTAGCGGGCCGCGAACTCCTTCCCGTCCTCACTGGATCCGGCCTGCACCAGCAGCGGGCGGCCCTGGGGCGAGCGCTCGACGTTCAGCGGTCCGTCGACCCGGAAGTGGGCGCCCCGGTGGTCGATGCGCCGCACCCGGTCCGCCAGGGCGTGCACGCCGCGCTCCTTGTCGGCGACGACGGCGTCGTCCGCCCAGCTGTCCCAGAGCTTGGTGGCCACGTCGACGAACTCGGCGGCACGTTCGTAGCGTTCGTGGTGCAGGGGGGTGTCGTCGAGGCCGAAGTTGCGGGCCGCGTCGGCGCCGGCCGTCGTGACGATGTTCCAGCCGGCGCGCCCGCCGGACACATGGTCCAAGGAGGCGAAGCGCCGGGCGAGGTTGAAGGGTTCGTTGTAGCTGGTCGACGCGGTGGCGATCAGCCCGATCCGGCTGGTGACCACGGCCAGCGCGGTCAGCAGGACGGTCGGCTCCAGCTTGCTGGACGGACGCCGCCCCGGGTCGCCGTGGAGGACCGGGCTGTCGGCGAGGAACACCGAGTCCAGCTTGCCTCGTTCGGCGATCCTGGCCAGGTTCTGGTAGTGGGCGATGTCGGTACCGCCCCCCGCCGGGCTCTCGGACAGTCGCCACGCGGCCTCGTGGTGGCCCACCGACATCAGGAACGCGTTGAGGTGGAGGCGCTTGCGGACAGGCTCGCCGGCCGCCGGGGTGCGGTCGGCGGCGCCGTCAGACGTGCGGGACATGGGGCTTCTCCTTCGGGGAGGCGTACGGGGGTGCGGCGGGCGTCGTCACGCCGAGGGCGGCGAGCAGGGCGTCCCGGTACTCCTGGAACCGGGGGTCGCGCCGGCTGCGCGGGGTGGGCAGGTCGACCGTGATGTCCAGCGAGATCTCGCCGTCCTCCAGGACCAGCACCCGGTCGGCCAGCTCGACGGCCTCGTCGACATCGTGGGTGACCAGCAGGACGGCCGGGCGGTGGCGTTCGTACAGTTCGCGCAGCAGACCGTGCATCTTGATCCGGGTCAGCGCGTCGAGCGCGCCGAACGGCTCGTCCGCGAGCAGCAGTTCGGGATCGTGGACCAGGGCGCGGGCGAGCGCGGCCCGCTGCTGTTCACCGCCGGAGAGTTCGTGCGGCCAGGACCGGTCCCGGCCCGCGAGCCCGACCTCTTCGAGGGCGGTCAGTCCGCGCTCCCGGACGAGGGGGCCACGAAGCCCCAGCACCACGTTGTCCAGCACGCGCAGCCAGGGCAGCAGCCGCGAGTCCTGGAAGGAGAGCGACACCCGGTCGGGTACGACGAGTTCACCCGTCCCCTCGACGCTGTGGTCCAGCCGGGCCACGGCGCGCAGCAGCGTCGACTTGCCCGATCCGCTGCGCCCGAGCAGGGCGGTGAACTCGCCCGGCGCCAGGTCGAGATCGATTCCCTTGAGCACGGACCGCTCGCCGAATCTGCGGACCAGCCTGCGCGTGCGGACGGCCGGTGAGGTGACGGCCGGTGATGTGCGGACGGCCGGGGAGGCCAGGTCCTTCGACGGCTGTGCCGCCTCGGTCAGCCCGCCAGGGTACGTCGCCACGACAGGGCCCTCCTCTCGACAGCGCGGACGAGGGCGTCGGAGGCGAAGCCGAAGACTCCGTACGCCACCAGGCCCACGATGATCACGTCGGACTGGGCGTACTGCTGGGCCTGGAACATCATGTAACCGATGCCGCTGGTCGCGTTGATCTGCTCCACGACGATCAGACCGAGCCACGACGAGGTCACGCCCAGCCGCAGTCCCACGAAGAACCCCGGCAGCGAGCCCGGGACCACGACCTTCCGCACGAAGCGCCACCGGCTCAGCCGCAGGACCTCGGCGAGTTCGACGTGGCGGCTGTCGATGCTGGTCAGCGAGGCATACGTGTTGATGTACATGTTCACGGCCACGCCGAGCGCGATCACCGTGACCTTCATGTCCTCGCCGATGCCGAGCCAGAGGATCAGCAGCGGCAGCATCGCCAAGGACGGGATGGCCCGCTTGATCTGAAGCGGCCCGTCGACCAGGTACTCCCCCGTGCGGCTGAGGCCCGCCACGACGGCCAGGGTGACGCCGGCCACGACACCGAAGAGGAGTCCGAGGCCCGCGCGCTGCAGGGAGATCAGCACGTTGCCCTGGAGCCGCCCGTCCGCCACCAGATCGACGGCGGTGGACACCACGTTCTCCGGGCCGGACAGGATGCGCGGATCGAGCACCCCGGCGGCCGAGGCGGCCCACCAGGCCACGATGAGCAGCGCCGGTCCCAGCAAGCGGCCGAAGGGCACCGCCCGGCCCGGACCGAGCCGTCGTCGTCTCCGGTCACCCTCCTTGTCCGTCCTGTCGCCGGGGCCGGGTGGTCGGCCGCCGCAGCCCGGCTCCGCCGCCGGTTTGCCGACGGCCGGGTCCTGGGTGCGGCGGTCGTCGGCGACCGCGATACCCCGCGAGGCCCGCGCGGGGGTCAGCGCCTCGGTCATGCTCCCTCCCGGTACTGGGCGTCGACGGCCTCGGCCGCCAGGCTCTCGAAACGTCGGTCGAAGAGCTGCTCGACGTCGAACCGGGGCACGAAGCCGCCGTCGGCCATCAGCTCGGCGGTCTCCTGCTCCCAGGCGATCGCCTCGTCCCAACGCGCCGGGAAGTGCGGCTTGTTGAGCGAGGCCACGATCCGTTTGCCGTCCTCCCGGCTGACGCCCTGGTCCTTGACGTAGTACGCGTCGATCCAGCGGTTCGTGTTCTCCCACGCCCACACCGAGCCCCGCGCCCACAACGGAACGAAGCTGCGGACCGCCGCGGCCTTCGCGGGATCGTCCAGGACCTCGACGGGAGCCCACAGCACCGTCAGCAGGTCGACCACGTCCGTACGTATGTCACGAGCGCCGTCCTTGCGGTACTGCGAGAGGTACTTGGTGAGCGTCGGTTCGCCCAGCGGCGCGACGTCGACCTGCTTCGACTGCAGGGCGGTCAGGAACTGGGTGCTGGGGAGAGCCACCAGCTGTACGTCCTTCGGGGTCAGCCCGGCGTTCTTCAGGGCGCGCAGCACGACCACGCCCTGGGCCTGCCCCTGCGAGAACCCGATCTTCTTGCCCCGGAAGTCGTCCACGCCGGCGATGGACGAGCCGGGGGCCGTGGCGAAGACGTACGTCGGCTTCCGGCGCACCTGGACGGCCACGATGCGGGCGGCCACCCCGATGGCGTGGGCCTGGATCGGGGGAATTCCTGCATTGCTCGCCAGATCGATGGAACGCGCCCGGAAACCCTGGATGATGTCCGGGCCCGCGGAGAGGTTCGGCCATTCGGACACCTTGAAGGGAAGATCCTTCGACAGGCCCGATTCGGCGAACTGAATGCGTGAGGTGCGTACGGCGATGGTGAGCGAGGTGTTCGGCGGCGGCTGGGCCGTGGAAAGGGCTTTGACGGAGGCGGACCGGACCGCTGGATCGGGCGGCGGCGCGCATCCGGCGATGCCTATGGCAGCCCCGCCGGCGAGGGCGAGAAATCCTCTGCGGCCCAGACGGGGATGGGCAGGGGTGGGTGACATGAATGATCCTGTTCCGAGGTGATGAGGTGGTGTGGAGCGAAGGCGAGGGAGAAGCCGGGCAGGAGCCCTCGAATCAGATGGAGAGATAGCCGCCGTCGTGGAAGAGGAGAGGGCGGCGCCCCGGTTCCTGCCACGAGTCGAGGACACGGGCCACGACGATCCGGTGGTCACCCGCGGGCACGAGGTCTTCGATCGCGACCCGGAGCCAGCCGGCCACGTCGGAGAGGACGGGCTCGCCCTCGGGGAGGCGTCGCCACGCGGTGGGTGCGGCGAAGCGGTCGATGCCGCTCGTCGCGAACCGCCTGGCCAGAGGTTCCTGGTCGGACCCGAGGAAGTGGACGACGGCGGTACGGGCCTGCTCGACATGCGGCCAGGAAGAGGACGCGGTGGCGATGGCGAAGGAGATGAGCGGAGGGTTCAGGGACAGTGAGGTGAGGGAGGTCGCGGTGAAGCCGACGGGCCCGTTGCCGGCGTCGGTCGCGACGACGACGACGCCTGCCGGATAGGCGCGGAACGCCTGCTTGAAGCGATCGGGGGCGAGGTCCGTCGCGGGGTGCGAGGACAGGGAGACGGTCACATTTCCTCCATGGCGAAGAAACGCAGGGCGAGAGTCTGGGATCGAGAAGGAGAGACCGACCGAAAGGCAGGCCGAGTTGAACGGCGCACGACGCGGGACAAGGCGACGGAGAATTCCGGCGAGCGCGGGCGCGTCACACCGTGAAGGAAGAAGGGTGGATCAGACCCTTTTCACGCGAAGCTGCGCGGGAAGGTCAACAGCCCTTTCCGGCGGGGATCGCGGCGACACGGCCACTCCCCGGGGCGGAGCACGGCAGAGGGCGACAGTGACGTGCCGTGACGGGCACGAACCGAAGAATCCCTCGCTGGCTGCTCATGAATCCATTTTCCGTTCCGTGCTCCGGCCGGGTCAACAATGCAACTCGCTGAATTAAGTCGGGTCTTCAGGAGACGGCAGGCAGCGCCGGCCAGGGTCCGAGCGGATCGTCGTAGAGCGCGCCCAGCGCCACCGCGGGCCCGGCTGTCGCCAGTACGGATCCGGTGAACGAACTCGGTACGACACGGTGTTCGGGGTCGTCGCAGACCCACGACCGGTCGGCGACCTCGGCACGCAGCGCCGCGAGGCACTCGGGCAGCCGGCCCGCGCCCGGCTCGACGACGACCAGCACCTCGGGGTCGAACATGTCCAGGAGTACCGCGGCCGCCCGCCCCACGAGCCGGGCACGACGCAGGAAGAGCTCCCGCGCCGTCGGATCTCCCGCCAGCGCCCTGTCCAGCAGAGCGGGGAAGGACGGCACCCTCAGGCCCGCCGCCACCGCCCGCCGTACCATCTCGGCCTCCGACACCTCCGCCTGCAGGCACCCAGGCACGCCGCACACGCAGGGCGAGGATCCGCCGTCACCCGCACCGACCGGCAGATGGGCGACGTTCCCCGCCCCCGAGCGCGGCCCCTGATGCACGGCGCCCGCCGACACGAACGCGGCGTCCACCACGGCGCCCACGAAGAGCAGCACCGCGCTCGTCCGCGTGCCGCTCTGCCCCACGAGCTGCTCCGCCCGGGCCAACGCCCTTGCGTGGCTGTCGACATGGACGGGAAGCCCGGTCGCATCGGCGAGCACCCCACGTACCGCCACGTCACGCCAGCCGAGTAGCGGGTGCCGCACCACCACTCCCGCCTCCGGGTCGACCCAGTGCCCGGTCGCCGCCCCCATGGCCAGCACGGTCCTGCCCTCACCGTGCGCCGCCACCAGACCGGGCAACCGCTGGGCCAGGCCGTCCAGGACCCGCCCGGGATCCGTGCCCTCGTGCGGCCGTCGCTGCTCGGCGACGATCCGGCCGCGCAGGTCCATCAGCGACAACGTCGTGTGCGTGACGGCGATGTGGGCGCCCGCGACGAGGTACCGGCCCGCGTCGACGTCCACGGGAACATGGGGGCGGCCCAGGCCGCGCGGGCCCGTGGTCTCCTCGCTCTCACGGATCAGCCCGCGTCTCAGCAGCACCCCGCAGTGGCCGCTCACGGCGGCCGGTGAGAGCCCCGTCAGCCGGGCCACGGTGCTGCGCGCCACCGGACCGTGGTCGAGGATCGCGCCCATCACCGCCCCGGCTCCCGGCGCACGGCGTACGGCCGGAGGCGTGGGCGGGATGTCGGAGCGCCGCAGTGGCGCGGAGCGTCGAGCGGTGATCGGCGGTGAACTCTCCACGAGGGGCCTTCCCGGTCCTGTGCGGTGTCGCGGACGGTCGACTCCGGCGGCCGGAGCGGGCAGGCCGGTGCCGTCGGGGCGGCTCGGGCGGGGACCACCCGTAACGCCCCTTCAGGGGTACGCGGCGGCGCTGTGTGAGGAGTTCAAGAGGAGATCACGGGAGAGAAGAACCCCGCACGGAATCAAGTCCCGGACAGAGAGGGGACTCCCGGCTCCACGCCCACGCCGCGATTCACGACCACGGACACGCGGCGGAGCACACACGCTTCAGGTCGACATGACCTCGAGTCGTCAGAAGCGCGGATCGGTGCATGGCGCGCAACATAACCGTGAGCGCACAACCCGGTCAAACCCGTGCCCGCATCATGGACGGCCGAACGCCCTCCGACAGCGAAGCGGCACCTACCCCGGTTCGCGCGCGACCTGGCGCCCGAGGATGAGAGCGGCGACGCCGGGCAGGAGAGCATCGTGGCATCGAACACTCTCCGCACGCACCGGAGCACCCCAGGGAACCGCGCCGTCGAGCTGCTGCGACGGGTGCGCTCAACCCTGCGCGGCACCGCCGTACGCCTCTGGCACGACAACATCGCCGACTACGCGGCAGCTCTCACCTACTACGCGGTGCTGGCGCTGGTGCCCGCTCTGCTCGTATCGGTCTCGCTGGTGGGGCTGGCCGGGTCCCGGACCCGCGAGCGGCTGATCCTCGACCTCACCTCCTACGCGCCTCCCGAGTCGGCGCAGGTGCTCCGCGAGGCTCTCGACGGGCTCACCTCGACGCAGTCCTCCCTGTGGGTCCTGCTCATCAGCGGCGTCCTGAGCGCCTTGTGGTCGGCTTGTAGCTATCTGGCGGTCTTCCGCCGCGCCTTGCACGCGATGCACCGGCTGCCCGACACACGGCCGCCCCTGCGCGCGGCGCACATCCTCGTCCTCACCGCCGGCGTGCTGCTGGCGCTGCTCGTCGCGGGCGCCGCGAGCCTCGTCGCGACCGGCCCCGTGGCTCGCAGGCTCGCGGCGATCGCGGGCCACTCCGGCACGGACGCCATGGCGGTCCTGCGATGGCCGGTGCTCCTGTTGATCGTCACGGCCCTGATCGTCATCCTGTACCGGACCGGTCCCGCTCAGGCCCGCGGAAAGGGCCGGGGGTTTCCGGGCGGCGTGCTGGCGGCGTTCCTGTGGCTCGGCGCTTCGGCGCTCTTCACCCTCTACACGCAGTTCGGGACGTACAGCCGCCTCTACGGTTCGCTGGCGGGGGTCGTCGTCTTCCTCGTGTGGCTGTGGTTCTCCAACCTGGCCCTGCTCGCCGGCGCGCAGTTCAACGCGGTGCTCGCGCGGGCCAGGAGCTGACGCTTCTGCGGCCATCGGCTTGCCCTGGGAGAGACGTGCCCGTCGGGTGGTGTCGGCGGGCGGCCTCGGGCGGGAAAATCCATGTCTGCTTCGGCGCCCCGCGGACGTAGCCTCGGTGGGTGCTCCAACTCGTCCTCGCCGTATCCGTGTTCACCGTGGCCATCGCCGTGTACGGAGCCATCGGCATCCGCTGGTGGCGCCGGGCCCGGATCCGGCGCGAGATCCTCGGTGTGGTCGCCTGCCTGGATCTCGAGCCGTACCACGTCGCCGCTTTGGAGAGCCGGGGGACCGAGGCGGCCGCTGCTGAGCTACTGCTCGGCGGGTACGTCGACATCGACGAGGAAGGCGCTGTGCTCCTGACCGAGGCGGGCGGCGACCCGGGCCGGACGCCTGCCCATACCCTGCCCGCCGCCCTGCTGGAGGCGGTGCGCCGGCACGATCCCGAACCGGTGTCGATCGGTTGGATCGACTGGTGCGACGTGGAGTACCAGGAGCGGCGAAGCGCGTACCGCCGTGAGCAGGACGCCCTGCTGCCCGAGATCCCGCGGATGCCGGACGGCGAGGGGCGGCCACTGCTGGCCTGCTGCTCCTGCGTGGCCGTCACCATGGTGCTCAGCTTCTGGCTCGTGGCGGCCGTGTTGCTGGTGATGGTGCGCCCGCACGGCGTCCTGGCGTGGGCCGCCGCGGCGGTGGCCGCTGCGGGCCTGGCGGCGCTCTGGTTCGCCGACGACGCCGACAAGACGGTCCGCGCCCGCACGGCATGCGAGGACCCGCTGGGAGACCGGTACCGAATGGAGACGCATCCCTCGCTCGCGGCATTGGACGAGCGGCAGCGGGCCCTTGTCCTCACGAGCATCGGCGACCACACCAGGTGGCGGGGCACCGACCGGGAACTCGACGAGGGCGGTGACGAGGACGAGGACGACGACTGGACGGACGACGACTGGTGGGCGGACGCGTACCACTACCGGGCCGCCGACCACGAGGAGGAGCCCGACGGCGGGGACGAGCCCGATGACGATCGCGACGGCGGCACTCGACGCACGCCCCCGGGACTTGTCCCGTGCGATGAGGCGACCGCCTCGTGCCGCAGTCGTTGCTGCGGGCATGAAGCCGGGTGACCTCACAGAGGCGGGACGCCCTACGAGCGGCGCCGCCCGCACGTGCGTCCCCCGCCGGATGTCACCACCCGGCCGGGGACGCACTCAGCCTGCGCTTGGCTCAGCGTCGCCTCACTTGAGGGCGTACGCCCGGGTGATGGTCTGGACGGTGCGGCTGCCCGCCGCGTCCCAGGCCTCGGTCCTGAGCGTCACGTAGCCATTGGTGTCGGCGAGCTTGGGGTGCCAGAGCAGAGCCTGGAAGGAGTTTCTGTCCTTGCGCAGCACCTTGGCGGACTTCCAGGTGGCCCCGTCGTCGTACGACACCGACACCTTGGCGCCGGCCATCGCGGCGGAGCCGGTCCATCCCTTGGCCCTGGCGCCGTCCACGGTGAAGGTGAACGGCAGGCCGGCGCGCGCCTGGTTGAGCTCGTTCAGGGGCAGGTCGTAGTCGAGCAGGACCACCGGCATGGGCTCGCAGACCTTGGGCGTGGGGATGAACGCCGTGTCGCAGTCCTTGACGGCCATGGTGGTCGGTGCCGCCTGGCTGAAGTTCCACTCGGTGCGCATCTGGCGGCCCAGGGTGACGCCCGGGACGTCGGTGGCAAGCTTCTGGTCGAGCACGTACCGGTACTCCGCCTTCTCCGGCACAAGCTGGCCGAAGCCGGTGATCGGCTGCCCATTGAGGTAGAAGCTCCAGGTGCTGGTCAGGCCCCGCAGGGTGTGGGTGGGCTCGTTGTCGGCACCGCTGCCGCCGGGCAGCTTCTGCCAGACGTCGGTACGGCAGAACACGCACGGCCCGAATTCGTACGGTGACAAGCGCGTCGGACCGGCGAACCAGCTGCGGGTGTAGGACTTGCCCGGTGTACCGAAGGTGCTCCGCAGATCGGCCATCGTCCAGGTGGAGGTGTGGAAGTCGGCCCCCACCGACGGCATGTAGGAGACGCCGGTACCCGCCAGGAAGTAGTCGTCGCGGCTGGTGCCCTGGTAGAGGGGCTGACCGTCGCTGATCGCGGTCCACTGCTTCGGACCCCAGGCCGGCAGGTGCTCGGCGCCGAGGCGGCGCGCTCCGTCGGAGTGGTACGTGTTCCTGACCTTGGCGAAGGCTCCCACGTCGACGGTCTTGGCGAGGTCGGCGGGGACCCGGTCGTCGGTGAAGTGGGGCGCGTAGGTGTAGCCCGACTCCAGGACGCCCTTCAGGGCGATCCGGACCTGGCCCTTGGCCAGCAGAGCCTTGAGAGCGGCGGCGTTGTCGTACGTGACGTGGGCGACCGGGACGGTCTGGCCCGCGGGTACGCCGCTGCCGTTGGGACCAGGGTTCGCGGGCGCCACGATCACCGCAACAGCCCCGGCGGCCGCGGCCCTGACGGCCTGGTCGCCGGGCTTGGTGACGTCGGCCACGGAGACCAGGACGGCCTTCCCCTTGACGTCGGCGCCGGCGAAGTCCTGCTCGGTGCCCGCGCCGAGGTCGACCAGCTCCGTGCGCTTGGTGCCCTCGAACCGCTTCGCGAGAACCGAGGTCTTCAGCGGAATGCTGAGGTGCCCGGGGCTGGTGACCTGCAACTGCATCAGCGGCTCGCGGCGGTGGAGGAAGGTCTCCACCCGCAGTGCACCGGAGGTGGCGCCCGCACTGGGAACGGCGCCGAACCTGGTGTCGGACCTGTTGCCGGACCCGCTGATCGCGGTGAAGTTGGAGTGGCTGTTGATCGTGCCGTCGTCACGGACGATCTGCATGGCCACCTGGCCCGTCTCCAGGGGCCGCTTCTCACCGTCGATCTTCACGCCGAGGTCGGTGGCGGTGGTGCCGTCGACGGTGAAGCTCTGGTCCCGGTCGGTCACTTCGATGTTCGGCACGGTGAACAGGTCTGCCGCATGGAAGACCGCGCCGCCGGTGGGAGCCGCCGAGCGGACAGAGCCCTCGATGGAGTAGTGGCCGAGCGGCACCGACAGGGTGACCGTGCCGGTGGCGTACAGCGTCCGGCTCTCCCAGACGGTGTTGTCCAGCCCGTGCAGGGTGAACTTGAACGTGCTGGGGGTCTCGCCGAAGCGGTCGGTGACGTTCAGTGTGATGTCGTGCTGTTCGACGGCGGTGACGAAGCCGACCGCGGCATGCACCGACTCACCGCTCGCGGCGGTGGCGACGACGGAGCCGCTGTACCGCCCGGTCTTCAGGCCGTTGGGGTCGAGTACGACGGTCACCTCGGCGGTGGAGCCGGCCGGGACGGTGAGCCGCCCGTCGGAGAGGCCCGATCCTGACAGGGACAGCGAGCCTGCGGGGACCTCGGTGCCGCTCGCGTCCTCGGCCGACGCAAGCAGGGTCACGACGGTGTCGGTCGTGGCGTTGTTGCGGAGTGTGAGGGTGCGGGTCCGCTTCTCGTACGTGTCCTTCTGCCACGGGATCATGCGGAAGTCGGCCGTACCGGACAGCTCCAGCGACGGGTCGAGCGCGGCGGGGATGTCGACCCGGCCGTAGCCCTGCTGATGGACGGTCTGCCCGGGGGCAGACCTGGCATGCGCGGTCAGGGCCTCCTTGATGCGCTGCCCGGTCCACTCGGGGTGGCGCTGCTTGAGGATCGCGGCGGCCCCGGACACGTGCGGGGTGGCCATCGAGGTGCCGTTGGCCGCGGTGTAGTCGGCGTCCACGGGGGTGCCCATGGTGGTGCCGGCCGCGCGGGCGGCGACGATGGCCACACCCGGCGCGGTGATCTCCGGCTTCATCGCCATGTCACCGAGTCGCGGGCCGCGGCTGGAGAACGGGGCGAGCTCGTCGGACTTGTCGACGGCGCCGACGGTCAGGGCCGCGTCGGCGGCGCCGGGGGTGCCGAGGGTGCTGTCGCCGGGGCCGCTGTTGCCCGCGGCGATGACGAACAGGGTGTCCGAGGAGGCGCTGAGCGAGTCGACCGCCATTGTCAGCGGGTCCTCACCGGGAGCGTCGTCGCCGCCGAGGCTCATGCTGACGATGTCGGCGCCCTCGGCTACGGCCCACTCCATCCCGGCCAGAATGCTGGAGGTCGGGCCCTGGCCACTGTTGCTGAGCACCTTGCCGATCAGCAGGTCGGCGCCCGGAGCGACGCCCTTGTGCTTGCCGCCTGAGTTGGCGCCACTGCCCGCGACGGTGGCCGCGACATGGGTGCCGTGGCCATGACCGTCCTGGACCCCCTGGCCGCTGATGAAGCTCTGGCTCCCGACGATCTCCGACTTGATGTCGGCGTTGTCGAGGTCGGCACCGGTGTCCAGGACGGCGACCTTCACGCCCTTGCCGTCGTACCCCTTGACCCAGGCCTCCGGGGCGCCGATCTGCGGCACGCTCCGGTCCAGCGCGACCTCGGCCTTGCCGTCGTACCAGAGCTTGGTCACGCCTGCCGTGCCGGGCGTCGGCGCGCCGCGGGTCGTGCCCGCCTTCGGATTGACGGACTGCCAGAAGTCCTTCGCGTACTGCTTGTGGACGTGGACCGAGGAGAGCCCGAGGCGCGGCAGGACGCGCTTGCTCTCGCTGCCCGGCAGGTCTTCGGACCTGGTTCTCAGCGCCGCGGCGTCCGGCTCGCCCTGGAAGTCGACGATGGCAGGGAGTTCGGCGGACTCGGTGTCGCCGTATCCGTCCCGTATCAGCCGGCTGACGTTGAACAGCTCGCGGTCCACCGTACCCGAGGCGAGCGCCGTCGCCGTGACGTCCGGGTAGACGTAGACATCGCCGTTCTGACCGCCGGCGGACTCGAAGATCCTTGACGTTCCCGCCGCCGACTGAACCTGTACCGCCTGACGGCCGCCGGGCTCGGTGGTGAGGGTGACGGTGTCTCCGGTGATCAGGGTGACGGCCGATGTGGTCGCCCCCTTCTGCAGCACCGGCCGATCGCTCAGGTCCTCGAGAGTCGCTGCGGTCGCGGTCGGGAGCTGGCTCGTCAGTGACAGTGCGACTGTCACCGCGATCCCGCTGACGAGGGCTCTGCGCCGACGTCTGAGGCGGGCTGTCTGCATCAGGTGTCCTTTCACGTGCTCAACATGTAGGCGCGTCAGGGCAGTTGATGCCTGAAGAGTCCCGACCGAACGTCCGGCCGATGACGCACCAACCGGAACCTAGCTGGCCGGTCAGGGCGCCATCCAGGGCTCGGGTGGCGTATACATGCCAACTGGCGCATCGTCGCCAGGCGGCGACACGACGGCCACCCGCCCAGGCGACGAGGCCACTTACGCGGAGCTGTCCACGTGCATCCTGTTCACGTCGGACGCGGTGATCCAACCCCGCTCGGACGCCTGCCAGCCGAGTTGCATGCGGCTCGAGGCGCCTGCCAGGTCCATGAGTCCGCGGATGCGGCGGTTGACCGTCCGCTTGCCGATGTCCAGTTGCCGGGCGATCGCGTCGTCGGTCAGACCGGAGAGCAGCAGGATCAGGAGCTGGATCTCCGCACCCGAGAGTTCGTTCCTGCCAGGTGTGCCGGAGAGCCGCGGGTCCAGGGGGAGTGCCGACGCCCATGCGAGTTCGAAGAGGGCGATCAGGGCATCGAGCAGAGGCCCCCGGTGGATCTGGACCACGGCACCCGGCGGTGGTCTCCCGCCGTCCGTCCGAAGTGCCACAAGGGCGGCGGATCTGTCGACGATGACGAGTTTGACGGGGACCTTGCCGAGCACACGTGCCTGCTCACCGGCATCCGCGTACAGGCGCATCTCCCCCTGTGCGCCGTCCTCCTCGATCGCAGCGCGGTCGTACACCGTTCGGTAGTGAACGCCCGCCGCCAGCTGCCCGAGCTCGGCCGCGTTGACGTCCTCGTCCACCAGATACGGTGCCGTGTCGAAGCGGAGCACCTCCTGGCGCGCGCGGCGCTGGATCTGTTCGTACCGCTGCGCCAGCGTCTCGTCCGGCACGATCTCGGCGATCTCCGCCAGAGAGGCGGTGTCGGGCGCGGTGCGGTACTCCTTGGTGAGCTGCCTCAGCACGCCCCTGACGGACTGGAGTTCGTTCATCCGCAACAGCAGCAGGGACTCCCCGGCAATGTCCGGTGGGGCGGGTATCAGTTGCGGAGGCCGGTCATCGGTGAGGGTGACGAGACTCTTGTCCGCGAGCCCCCTCACGGCCTCGTCGAGATGTTCACCGCTCAGCCCGAGCAGCTGCCCCACGTGGTCGACCCGGCTTCGGCCACACCCCACCAGGAGTCGGTACACCTGCGACTCGGCCGTGCTCAGGCCCAGCGCCTCCAGCATGCATGTCCTTTCCTCGCTGATTCAAAGATCGTGGTCCGCGTCGGGGATTCACCTGCGGGAGCGCCGCCTCAGCGCCTGGATCACCACCACCGCGAACACCACGGCTGCCGCGGGTGCCACCGTCTTCCTGAACAGCACGGGCAGTGCCGCCGCGCCGAGGTCGATGGCCTCGGGCTCGGGCGCGAGCCCGCCTCGGAGGTTCTCCGCCGTGCCCGCCGTGGACACCGCGGACGCGGCAGGTCCGCCGTCCCGCAGCAGCTCTTCGAGTCGGGCGGCGAACTGCTGAACGATGCGGTCGCCGACCTCGGTCATGATGCCCCGGCCGAACTGTGCCGGCCGGCCGGTGATGTCGAGGGCCGTGCGTACGCGCACCAGGGTGCCGGCCGGGTCGACGGTCAGCGTCGCGGTGACCGTGGCCGACGCCGTGCCCGCGCCGCGGGTCTCGCTCCCGCTGAGGTCGAGGAGCATCGAGTGGGCGGCGGCATCGCGGGTGACGGTGCCCTCGCCGCGGTAACTCATCTGCACCGCGCCGACCTTCACCTTGACCCGCCCGGTGAAGGAGTCGCCGTCGAGGGTGTCCAGCACGGCGCCCGGCATACAGGGCGCGACCCGGTCGAGTTCCTGGAAGAGCTTCCAGGCCTCGTCAAGGTCGGCCGGGACGGTGAAGGAGTGGTCGAGCTGCATGATTGTCCAATCGGGGGGCGACCGGCCGAGGACGGCCGTGGATGCGGAGTCGGTAGCAGTGCGGGGCGTACTCAGGTGCCGGCTGCGTCACGGATCAGCGCGCGCACCCGGCTCGGCGAGAGGGGGCCGCGGCGTACGACGACGCCGAAGGGGCGCAGCGCGTCCTCGACGGCGCCGGCGAGCACAGCCTGCGGTGCGATCGCGCCGCCTTCGCCGAGTCCTTTGACTCCGAGGTCGTTCATGGGGCTCGGGGTGAAGATCTCGTCCATGTCGAGGTCGGGGATCTCCGAGGACGTGGGCACCAGATAGTCCATGTAGGTGCCGGTGCGGGGCTGACCGTCGGGGCCGTAGACCATCTCCTCGTACAGTGCTCCGCCGATCCCCTGAGCGATGCCGCCGGTGACCTGTCCTTCCGCGATCATCGGGTTGACGATGTTGCCCGCGTCGTGGACGACGACGTAGTGCAGGATCTCGATCTCGCCCGTGTGTTCGTCGACCTCGACGACGGCCGCGTGGGCTCCGCTCGCGACCGCGAAACCCGGTGGGCGGAAGTGCACGGTCTCGCTGATCTCGGTGCCGTGCCGGCCGTCGGTGGGTTCGGGGGTGCCGGGCAGCGGTGCCTTCCCGGCCAGTTCCGCCAGGCTGATGGACGGGCCGCCCGGCTCCTTGGCCCGGACGATGCCGTCGCTCAGGTCGAGACCGCCCGCCGCGACACCGAGGCGGCGGGCCGCCGCTTCGACGATCTTCTCGCGGACGAGTCGACCGGCCCGGTGGGTGGCGTTCCCGGCGTTGACCAGGGCGCGGCTGGCGATGGTGCCCACGCCGAACGGGGTGGCTTCGGTGTCGCCGCCGACCACGTCGATGACATCGAGCGGCACTCCGATGGCGTCGGCGGCGATCTGGGCCATGGAGGTGCGGTGTCCCTGCCCCTGGGAGGGGGCGCCGATGGCGAGCCGCACCCGGCCGCTGGGGGCGATGTCGATGCGCGCGGTCTCGAACGGTCCGAGGCCGGTGGCCTCTATGTACATGGCGAATCCGATGCCGACGTGCCTGCCGTCGCGGGCGCCTTCGCGTTGTCGCGCACGTACGTGATCGACGTCGGCCTTCGCGACGGCGCGGCGCAGGAGTTCGGGGAAGTCCCCGGAGTCGTAGGACTGCGGTCTGCCCGAGCGGTCCACCAGGCCGGTGGCGTACGGCATCTCGTCGGGCCGCACGAGATTGCGCGCCCTCAGTTCCTCGGGCTCGATGCCCAGTTTCACGGCCAGCCGGTCCATGGCCCGTTCCATGGCGAAGACCGTCTCCGGACGTCCGGCTCCCCGGTAGGGCGTGGCGAAGGTGGTGTTGGTGAGCACGCCGACGACGTCGATGTGCACGTTCGGGACACGGTAGGGGCCGAGGAGATGGCACAACGAGTTGTACGGCACGACCAGGCCGGTCATGTTGTACGCGCCGAAGTTGACGGTGATGCGGTCGCGTACGGCGATGAGGCGGCCTTCGGCGTCTGCGGCCAGTTCGATGTGGTGGATCTGTTCGCGGGCGTGCGAGGAGGCGGTCAGATTCTCGTTGCGGTCCTCGCGCCACAGCACGGGACGGCCGAGGTAACGGGCGGCATGCGGGACGAGGAGTTCCTCGACGTAGAGGATGCCCTTCTGGCCGAAGCCTCCGCCGACGTCGGCCGCGATGACGTGGACCGTGGAGGATTCCAGGCCGAGGGTGTGGGCGATGGCGTCCCGCAGCCGGTGCGGGGTCTGGGTGCCCGACCAGACGGTCAGCCGGCCGCTGTACGGATCGACCTGGGCCGAGATCGCGCGGGTCTCGATCGGCGAGGCGACGTACCGGTGGGTCTCGAACCGCTCGCTCACCACGGCGTACGCGCCGGCGAACGCCTCCTCCGGGTCGCCGACGCGGGTGGCGACCGCGACCGCGATGTTGTCCGGCAGGTTCTGGTGCAGCCGGGTCGCGTCCTCGGCCAGGGCGTGTTCGGGGTCGACGAGCACCGGCAGCGGGGCGTACCGCACCTCGACGAGTTCCAGGGCGTCCTCGGCGAGGTAGCGGTTCTCGGCGAGGACGACGGCGACGGGCTGACCGACGTAGAGGACCTTGTCGCGGGCGAGCAACGGCATGGGGGTCATCCGGACCAGCGGGTCCAGGAGTTCGGCGAGGCCCGGCGGGGTGCGCAGTTCTTCCTTGTTCAGCATCGCGGGCAGGTCCACGACGTCGTCGCCGGTCCATACGGCGACGACGCCGGGTGCGGCCAGGGCCGCGGTCGCGTCGATCGACTCGATACGGGCGTGGGCGTGCGGGCTGCGCAGGAAGGCGGCCTCGACGACGCCGGGGAGGGCGATGTCGTCGACGAAGCGGCCGTCGCCGCGCAGCAGCCGGTCGTCCTCGACGCGTGGGACGGAACGACCGATCCAGCCGCCATCGCCGGACCGGGCCCGGTCTGAATCGTGGGACATGCGGGTCACTCCCCGAATCGTTCGTCGAGTGCCTGGCACACGGCACGGCGGATGTTGCGGTATCCGGTGCACCGGCACAGGTGGCCACTGAGCGCGTCGGCGACCTGCTCCTCGTCGGGGCGCTCGTGCTGCTCGGCCAGGGCCGTCGCCGTCATGACGAGTCCGGGCGTACAGAAACCGCACTGCATGCCGTGGCACTCGTGGAACGCTCGCTGCACGGGGGTGAGCGGGGCGTCGGCGGGGGCGAGACCCTCGACGGTACGGAGCACGGCACCGGCGCACTGCACAGCCAGGGTCAGGCAGGTGCGCACCGGCTCGTCGTCGACAAGGGCGGTGCAGGCTCCGCAGACCCCGTGCTCGCAGCCGACGTGGGTGCCGGTGAGGCCGAGCCGGTCGCGCAGGAAGTCGCTGAGCAGCAGCCGCGACTCGACCTGGGCGGTGACCGGTCGTCCGTTGACGGTGAGGCTGATCTCGTGCCAGGCGGAGGGCTCGGCGAGCGGTGGTGTGCTCGCGCCGAGCGGGGTGGGGACCGAGGGGGTCATCAGCAGCGCTCCCAGGCGGTGGTGCAGGCGCGGACGAGGAGGTGGGCGGCGCCCTCGCGTCGGTACTCGGCGGTGGCGTGGACGTCGTCGGAGGGGCTGAGGCGGGAGAGGGCTGCGTGGGCCGCTGCGGCGCGAGCCTGCTCACCGACGTCGCTCCCCACGAGCGCGTCCTCAGCGGCCGGTACCCGTACGGGCCGGGGGCCCGCGCCGCAGAAGACCACGCGGGCGGCGCGGCAGGTGCCGGAGGCAGTGTCCCGCTCCAGGACGGCGGCCACGCCGACGGTGGCGAAGTCGCCATGTCTGCGGGCCAGTTCTTCGAATGCCCAGCCGTGGTGTGCCGGGGGCGGCGGGAACACGACCTCGGTGAGGAGCTCGTCCGCTTCGACGGCCGTGGAGAACGTGGCGACGAAGAAGTCCTCGGCGGTGACGGTACGGGTGCCCCGCGGACCGACTATCACGAAGCGGGCGTCCAGGGCCAGTGCCGCGGTGGGCAGCTCTGCCGCCGGGTCGTGGTGGGCGAGACTGCCGCAGACGGTGCCGCGGTTGCGGACCTGAGGGTGTCCGATGTGGCCGATCGCGGCGGCGAGGAGCGGCCATCCCTCCCGTACCGCGTTGTCCGCGGCGGCGTTGGCCTGCCGTACGGCGGCTCCGATGCGGAGGTTGCCCGACTCGTCGAGGTGGAGCCGGCCGAGTTCGGGGATCCGGGTGATGTCCACGAGCACCTCGGGCCTGGCGAGACGCATGTTCAGCATGGGGATCAGGGACTGGCCGCCGGCCACGACCTTGGCCTCCCGCTCCTCGTCGGCGAGGAGGGCGACCGCCTCGCCGACGGTGCTGGGGGCGGTGTAGTCGAAGGGTGTGGGTTTCAACCTGCTGCCACCGGACCTCTCGTGTCGTCGTCGCGCCGTGGCATTCGACACGGACCGATCTATCTAGTACCTGAAATGATTTACATTAAAGTTTCTTCTTGGCAAGAGGTTGCTCGAGATTTCAGGGTCCGCGGAGGCGACATGCG
This sequence comes from Streptomyces sp. NPDC022552, assembly GCF_055561875.1. Lineage (NCBI taxonomy): Bacteria > Bacillati > Actinomycetota > Actinomycetes > Kitasatosporales > Streptomycetaceae > Streptomyces > Streptomyces sp. NPDC022552. Next base: position 129,040 of record NZ_JBVHGJ010000006.1, on the reverse strand, counting down.
ACACGTCATCGACCAGGCAGCCGCCTGGCAACGCTCCGGAACCCGCTTCGCCATGGCGACGGTCGCGCGGACCTGGGGCTCCTCCCCGCACGGTCCCGGTGCGTCGATGCTCGTGTCCGAGGCGGGCCGCATCGTCGGCAGCGTCTCCGGCGGCTGTGTCGAAGCCGCCGTCTGCGCGATCGCGGAGGAGGTCCTGGCGGGGGCCGCCCCGACGCTCGAACGCTGGGGAGTCGGCGACGAGGACGCCTTTGCGGTGGGCCTGACCTGCGGCGGAACGATCGAGGTACTGATCCGCGAAGTGGGTGCGGATGTGCCGCTCGGCCGGCTCGCCGCCGACATCGCGGCCGGCGTACCGGTGGCTCTGGCCACCCGCGTCGACGGCGGCGGCTGTCTGGTCGTCGGCGGAGGGACGACAACCGGTTCGCTAGGTGACCCAGGGGCTGACCGGGCGGCGACCCTGGCCGCGGAGGGCATGCTCGCGCGCGGCGCGAGCGGGCTCGTGACCAGCGGAAACGGTGCAGGCGACGACAGCGCCTGCGCGCCGGAGCGTGAGCTGCTGGTGCAGTCCTTCGCCCCTCGACCACGTCTGCTGATCTTCGGCGCAGCCGAGTTCGCCCGGCCCCTGGCCGACATGGGTGCCGCGCTTGGGCACCGGGTGACGGTCTGCGATGCCAGGCCCGCTTTCGCGAGGGCCGAGCGCTTCCCGGGGGCCGACGATGTCGTCGCCGAACGGCCCGATCGCTGGTTCCGCGCCCAAGAGGACCTGGTCGACGCGTCGACCGCGGTGTGCGTGCTGACCCATGACGCACGGTTCGACGTGCCGGTTCTGGCCCTCGCCCTGCGCAGCAGGGCCGGATACGTCGGAGCCATGGGCAGTCGCAGGACGCACGAGGACCGGCTGGAGCGCCTGCGCGCGGCGGGCACGCCCGATGCGGAACTCGCACGGCTGCGCTCGCCGATCGGGCTGGATCTCGGTGGCCGGGGAGCCGAAGAGACCGCCCTGTCGATCATCGCGGAGATCGTCGCGGTGCGGCGCGGCGGTACCGCGCGGCCTCTCACTCTGCGAACCGGCCCCGTACACGAAGTGTGATCAATTTTGAACGACTGTTTTTATGAACACTCGTTTAAAGTAGACTCTGTGGATCCAAGGAACGAGGGCCGTCGACGATCGGCCGCGACTCCGCGGCCGGATTCCGGATGGGGAGCAGGGCAGCCGTCACGGCGTCGTCCCGGCTCCCACGACCCGGAGGGAAACCGCCAAGCGGTCCTCGACGCGGCCCGGCGGCTGTTCGGCGAGCACAGCTACAGAGGTGTGGGCGTCCGCGCCATCGCAGCCGAGGCGGGAGTGACACCTGGCCTCGTGATGGCCTACTTCGGCACCAAGGACGGTCTGTTCCGTGAGGCCGTGGGCAGCGGGTCGGGCGTCACCGACGACGTACTGTCGGCCGCGGCCGACAGCCCGGGCGAACTGCCGGCCGCTCTGGCCCGCGCCTACCTCGAACGGTGGGACCGCCTGCCGGCCGATGATCCCTGGCCCGCGTTGATCCGCTCGGCCGTCAGCCACCCGCCGAGCGCCGAACTGTTGCGCACGATCCTGGAGAAGCAGGTCGGCGAACCTCTCGCGCGCGTGCTCGGCGACTCGGCCGACGCGGAAGTGCGCGCCGCAGTCATTCGGAGCGTTCTGTTCGGCGTGATCATGGAGCGCTACCTCTTCGCCCATGAACCGGCCGCTTCCGTCCCTGCCGAGGAGCTCGTTCCCGCGTTGACGGACGTGCTCACCACCGCTTTCGGTGACGCTCTCGACCTCGTTCACCCACATGCGCCGGGTGACGCGGCACTCGGCGAGGCCGAGTCCGTACGCCCCGACGTCGACCGCTCCGCCGAGGGTGCCGCGAACTCCCGGCTGCCCTCGGAGCCCGGACGCCCCGAGCGTCTCGGCCCGGAGCCCGCGGCGCGGCCGGCGGACGACTCCCCTGCAGTCGTGTTCGAGCGGCTCGACGAGTGTGCCGCTGTGCATCAGGGACTGATCAGCAGGACTGTCCGCGAGTACGGCATCAGCCTGCCCGCCTACGACGTGCTCGCCGCCCTCCGCGAGGCGGGAGAGCCCTACCGTCGGACGACAGGTGAGGTGGCGGCGGCCGGCAGGGTCCGGGCGGGCGGTCTCACCCAGCACGCGGACCGTCTGGAGGCTGCGGGTCTGATCCGGCGGGAGCGCGACGCAGAGGACCGCCGGATCATCCGGCTGTGTCTGACCCCGGAGGGTCTCGAACTGGCCGAGCGGATCTCCGCCGTACGGTCGGCCCAGGACCAGGAACTGCTCGCCGGGCTGGCCGCGGCAGACCGACGTCGGCTCTCCGGGCTGCTCGGCGCTCTGGGGCGAACGCTGGGTGTGGGTGCCCCGGATCAGTGACGGCACCGGTCCGCGCGCACCACGCCTGCATACGGCTGCGCCCCACCCGTGAGCCCGCGCGAAGTCGCGCGGAAGCAGGGCTACACGTCGGATCGCGGCGTGGAGTCGGGATGGGGGATCGGCAGCCGGAGGGCTTCGGCCGCCGCTGCCGCCGCGTCCCGCGCTCGATCGCGGGCGACGGCGGCCAGGGCGGCGTCGCCCAGGCCATCGGCAAGGCCGGCCTGTGCCAACCAGTTGTAGGAGCTGTCGGGCCGTAGCCCGATCCGTTCGCTGATGAGCGCACGTGCCGACTCGTGTCGTCCGGAGCTGAGCGCGGAGTCGAGAAGGGTCTTCTGGAGGGCGTCGCGCTGTGCGTGACTGCCTCCGAACTCGTGCAACCGCCGGCGCAGCGGCCATAGGAGGTCGACGACGGTCTTGTGCTTGCCCTGGGCGTGCGCGAGAAGCGCCTCGCACGCGGGCAGGCCGATCTCCGCGGTCATCCGGCGGTTGGTGACCGTGTCGGTACTCCCCTGGGCCAGCCACCGCCGCCGGTCGTCGATGAGCCGTCGTGCCTCGCCGAACCGCCCGGCGCCGGCGTAGGACATGACGGCGTGCAAGTCGTTGAACGCGTAGAAGGGGGGATCGGCTCGCGCTGCCCACGCGTCGGCCAGTGCCTCCCAGCGGGCGGTCGGCTCCGCTCCCGCGAGCCGGATCCGCCACAACAACGCGGCCGCGTCCAGCAGTTCCATGGCAACGCCGGTCGAATCGTCATTGTGCAGGGCGGCGTCATAGATGCTCAAGGCGGTGTCAGTGTCTCCGGCCTCCAGGGCGTAGAGGGCGTAATGCCACCAGTTGTGGACGTTGAGGTAGTTCCCCCGCGCCCAGTCGTCACGGCGGGCGTCGAGGTAGCCGATGCCTTCGGACACGCGTCCTTGCATCTCGTACGTGTGGACGACGGCGTGGATCGCCCAGACGTCACGGGGGTTCTGCTCGACCGCGGCGAGTCCCGCTTCCTCGGCCAGGCGGTAGTGGCCCGACTCTTCCAGTCCGAACGCGTACATGCCCAGCATCAGGCCCCGGTGGGGTTCGTCGGCGTCCCAGGCGCCGAGGGCTCCACCGATGCGGTCACGCAGGCGCACCGCGTCGCCGGTGAAGAAGTCCAACTGGTGCCCGACGGCCAGGGCGAGCGCGTCTGTCGGGTACACCAGGGACAACTCCTCCAGCAACCCCCCGGCACGGTGCAGGTCTCCGGCCAGCCATGCCCCGGCCGCGGCAAGATGCATACGCTCCCGGACGGGCAGGGACGGGACGTCCACGCCGGCCACGTACCGGTCGAACCGCTGCCGTGCCGTGACGGCCTCGCCCGGCTCGGTCCCCAGCATGCCCAGATAGGCGGCGAACGACTGGGCGACGGGTGAGGCCGGCCCGCTGCTGAGAGCGTCGTCGACTGCCTGTTCCACCTCGGGCCTGAAGTGGAGCAGCTCTTCGACGGCTCGGTCCAGGTGGGCGGCTGTCTCCTCGGTGCACGCGTGCAGTGGATTGCCGTACCGGTCTGTCACCATCAGAGATCACCTCGGCGGGGCCTGCGGGGGTGGTGGGGAACCACAGCGGGCGTGAACGCACGCGCGACCACCATGAAGCCACTGACAGCGCGTCCGGCGCCACCTCGACATGCACCATCTGCCGAAGTGCCATGATCCGCCCTGCCGTTCCACGGGTGGGTTCCGCTCTGTGCCCGATGAGACCACCGCCGTGTCGCCGGCACCGAACTCTCCCCATCCCCACGCCGTCCACGACCAGGCGTACGTATTCCCCCGACGGGCCCTGCCATGTCGCTACGTGGCGTGCCAGTGCCCGAGGTTGTTCACGCCCCCTTCCACGGCGTGCCGCAGCGCGTCCGTGCGGCCCAGAATGCCCTGCGGCAGGCAGCCGGAGCGGACGTCCAGCTCCCACCCGTGCACCTGCACCGCGAGCGCGGCCAGAGCGAGAGTGTCAAGCGGCAGCAGTGTCCGCGGGGCGGGGTCCCCGTCCACGCTTTCCCGGTACTGGACGAGTCGGGAGGCAAGGGCGTGCTCGAAGGCGCTCCCATCGTCGTCGAGCAGAACGCGCAGGAGCCGCTGACCCGGCGTCAGGGAGCCGACCGCGTCGAGCCGCGCAGCTCACTCCGCCGCCGTGCGCAGCACGGTGCGCGAAATTTCGTCGAGCACGGCTGCAGAGCGCGCGGCGACGTGGTCGAGCAGCTCGTCGCCCATCTCCCGCAGCCGCCTGAGGGAGAAGGTTCGTAGCGCATACGGTGCCACCGGCCGAAGGCCCGCCGCTCGATGCCGGACCGAGAGCCGCCGGGCCACGGCTCACGCACCACCGTCGCCGGCCCCGCGACCACGAAGCCCTGCCTACCCGCTCCGAGGCCATGATCCGTCTCGCGATGATGGACCTGATGAGCCGTCGTCTCACCAGCGAAGCCACGCTGAACTGGCGCGGTAAACAGCCCGCCCCAACGGGCCGCAACGAAAAGGCGTCAGCCCTCGTCAAAGCCGCGGAAGGTTCCTGATCCATCAGCGGCGTCGGCGAACTCCGCAAAGTCCATGTTGGCGATGCTGAGGTTGGCCGAGATGTCGGGGAACCACCGAGCGGGGACTCTGAACGTTCGACCAGGCTCGTCCGACAGGTCTACAGCCAGGAGCGGGTGACCCGGCTCCTTCATCGTGGCCGCGTCCGCCAGAAACATGTAGACGATCTGGTCGTCCTCGTCCGCAGCAGCCTCTTCGGCCATCAGGGCCTGGACCCCCACGCCGGCGAAGCGAAGCTCGCTGACATACGTCGCATGGGGGTACTCGCCGGCCGCGTCGAGTGCGGCTCGTACCGCGTGCCAGGCTCCCTCGTCACCGAAATCGGTACGCAGGACCAGCGAGGTCAGATCATCGGGCTGAGGCAGAGGCATCCAGTGATCCTCTCACTTCACGCTGACATCGACAGCGGCCCAGACAGGCGTGGAACGTCGACAGATCCACGACGCTGGGCCGTCGGTTGCGAACGTTGAGCAGCTGGGAAGTGCACCTGCCACCGCTGGTCGACGGCGCGGGGCCGGCGCTGCTCGTCCGGGGTGGCTCGGATGGTGACGATCTGCGCGTTGCCCGCGGCCCTGCCGCTGCCCCTTCGGCCTGCCGGTGGCCGGCTATCCACGTGAAGGATCCGGTCGTGGTGCTGCCCAGGATGGCCGACCCCGCGGCGATCAGGGCGATCCCACTCCTGCCACGGTGCCGCGTTCTGCACGGGGCACGTGCACACGCCCCGTGTGTGGGTGACAGCGCGCGCATGGCGGACTCAGGGCTGGCCAGGGCGCAGTTACCTTTCGTTCATGACGGCAGCACCGAATGACGGTCCGGCTGAATCAGCCAACGCCCGCGAGGCCCGTCGGGCCATCGATGACCACCTCGGCCGAACGGCCGCCGCCGAGGACTTGGCCCGCTGGCGTACTCGTGGCCTGCTTCGGCGGGGCGGCGGAACGTAGCACCTGGCACAAGGGCGTAGCGGTTCCGCCGGCCGTCGTCCGCACGTGTGCGTGTGATGTACCCGGCCGCTTCAAGGTCGGCGACTATCGCCTGCACGGTGCGCTCCGTGACGCCACAGTTCAGCGCGACCTCCCGGAGCCGTGCGCTGTTCGGAGTCAGGACCGGTCGCGCTTCATCGACTCCTTGATGCCCTCGGCGCGCTCGCGAACACTCTTCACCGTCTCGCGGACCTTGGTCCTCGCCTGGTCGGTCCTGCCCTCGGCCTCCAGCCGTTCGTTGCCAGTGATCTTTCCGGCGACCTCCTTGAGCTTGCCCTTGGCCTTGTCCATGGCGCTGCTCATGACCTGATCCCTTCCGTGGCTCATCTGCTTCACGTCCACGCTAGGTCTGGACGGACCGTTGCGCCCTCCGACGAGGGTGCGGTACTCGCGGACCCGCCCTCAGTGAGGGCGCGGCGGGCTTCGCCGTGGCCCAGCGGCTTCTTCCGCGGGCTGACGAGAGGCGCGCGTCGGCTTCTGCGGCTCGGCGACCTCGACCTGCTCGGGCCTGGCACAAGACGCAGCCACCGCCCGTATCTGTGGGAGGAGGCGGCGCATGCCGGTGCCATTGCAGCCTGAGCCATGCCGGCGCTGCGACAGAGCCTCTGCGTACTCGACCGTGACCATCGGTGATGGTGGTCGGGAGATCAGACGCCTGCCCTGGGGCGAAGCGGACGAGACCGAGAGTTCGGGCGAGACGTGCGGCAATCGACGCGGTCTCCTGCGTACCTACTGAAGCGTGTCCGGTAACGAGCGGCGCCGTTCGGATCGTCTACGGCGGCCCTCCGGGTGAATGCCGGATGCCTCGTGATCCAGACAGCCGGCGCGGGGATACGACATCTCAGCAGAGGAAGCACCCCGCCCCCCGTTGAGGAGCTTGGCGAATGTACGCAGCAGTCCGACGGTACGAAGGCGTGACCGATCCGACCGAGGCGGGACGCCTCGTGAGTGAGGGGTTCGTGCCGCTCATGCGCCAGGTCTCCGGCTTCGTGGCCTACTACTGGGTCGACGCCGGGGACGGAGTGATGGTCTCGACCAGCGTCTTCCAGGACCAGGCCGGCGCTGAGGAGTCAATCTCGAAGGCGGCGGACTTCGTGCGGAACAACCTCGCCTCGCTGCTCCCCAACCCTCCCCAGGTCACCGCAGGCGAGGTCGTGGCTTCCGCGTGACAGCGGCCTCCGAGGAAGCCGGCTCGTGCGGCCTGTCGCCGGTGCCGATCATGGCACCGCTGCCCGGCACCTGATGCGCCGCGATGGCTCTGCGGACGCTGTCCGGGTAGACGGCGTCTGACACAGCCGAGCGGCTGTGAAGGCGACCGACCCGTACCGGCACCGCAAGGTCGTTCCGTAGCGCTGGTGAATCCGGAAAGGGAACCCCGCTGGAGCTCGTACCGCGTGCTGAGGAACCCACGTGTTCTCTCGCGTCACAGCCGCCCCCAGCGGGGTCCCAAAGCGGTGTCAGCGTCGACGCTTGAATGTCCGGCCGGCACCGATACCCGCCACATGAAGAGCCAGGGCAGTCAGCCCGAGCAGCATCACGTTCGTCGAAGAGAAGACATCGTTGGTACCGATGTCCGCCGCATTGATCAGCCAGGCGATGAAGAACAGCACCGCAGCCACTATGCCGAGCATGAACAGACCCCTCTCTCAGGATGCTGTCCGTCTGCCCCCACATCACCCTTCCAAGCCGAGGCACAGGCTTCAGATGGGGCGCCGCTGCCGCTGGGTGATGGGTCGGCTGCACGCCTTCCTGCTGCGGGCCCTCCAGCAGCATCCGGGTGGCTGCTCGGAAGGCTTCCCTCGCCGGAGTGAAGGCAATACGGGCCCTCTCGGAACATGCAGTCCGGATCGTGCTCAAAGTCGTCCGGGGCAAGCCCGCAGGTGATGCGCTGACAGTCGTACTCGCTCAAGTCCACGATACTTTCTGCCGTTTCCGCGGTTCGGGGCTGGTGACGATGCAGATCACCAGGGGCGCCCTACGGCCATCGCCCGTGCCGTGGGGGTCCGACAGCTGTCGGGATACCTCGTCCAGGGCTTCGCCGGATATGTGCGCGACGCCGAGCGGGTGAGCGGGTGGCTGGAGTCGCACCGCTGCCGACTGAGCGTTCCGCTCAGCACACTACCCATCGCGGGCCGGCACCTCTGTGCGCGGGCCTGCCTCGGAGTGGCCGGCAGAGCTGTGGCGCGGCTCTGACGGCCGTACGGGCGTCGTACGAGCAGGGGCATCCGCGCCGTCGACCGCAGACCGGAGCCGGGCATCACGATGGACGACGGCCCGAGAAGGGCATACTTACCCTCCAGTAATACGTCAGCGCCCGCCTCTACCCTGAGGAGCCCCATGCCTCGGCCCGCCCGCCCCGCTCTCCTGCTCGCCGGCCTGCTGGCCGCCGCGGGCACCGCGCACTTCGTCGCACCCCGGCAGTTCGACGCCACCGTGCCGAAGGCACTGCCCGGCAGCCCTCGGACCTGGACGCATGCGAGCGGCGACGGCGCTCTTCTTCGCGGCCGTCTTCCCGGCCAACGTGAAGATGGCGTACGACTGGCGCAACCGCCCCACCACGGCCAAGACCCTCGCCTACGCCCGGCTCCCCCTCCAGGTGCCCCTCATCCTCTGGGCCAGGAAGGCGGCCCGCACCGAGCACTGAGCTCCGAAGGCCGGCTCGCCCCTTCGGCGGTCGTGTCGCTGCAAGGGTCGCCCTTGCGGATCCGCGCGCCCCGAACCCCGGAAGACTGCGGGCCGCCCCGAAGAGCGGCCCGCAGCACCGGTCACGTCCGTGTCACGCGGCCGGCCAGTGCGGCCACTGCGGAGCGTACGAGCACCAGTACTCGGGGCAGCCGACCCGGTAGGCACGGGTGACCGTCTCCGTGACCGACGCGCCGGAGCGGTCCCCGGCGGTGACCTTGAGCGAGACCCAGCCGCTCTTCATCGCCGGTACGGTCACCCGCCGTTCGCCGTTCCGCCCTGTGACCCGCGCCGCCTGCCACGTCGCACCGTCGTCCGTGGAGTACAGCACCGACACCCCGTCCACGTCCGAACCACCGAGCACACCCGCCTGTCGCCCGATGCCGAGCCCGAACGTGAACTGCCGTTCCTCCGGTACGGAGTTGTCCCCGTCGAGCCCCGCCATGTCGTAGCGCGTGTCGAGAAGCGGCAGCGGGCTCTCACCGGCGGTGTGCTCCGAGCGGAAGCGCCAGACGTCGGTGACATGGGTGCCGAGCGACCAGTCGGGATGGTCACGGTGAGCCGTCGACGTCAACTCGTACCACTGCCCGCGGCGCGGCACGTCGAAGACGCCTTGCCCCGGCTCGTCGTTGCGTGCGACGACCCGGCCCGAGTCCTCGCGCAGCACCGTCTCGCCGGACTCCAGATCCCTCGCCGGATCCGACCGGTGCCCCGCCGCGTCCGAGAACATCGGCAGCGCGAGGCGGAGCTTGTCCCCGTCACGTGTCGCCTGCGCCCGGCCGTCGGGGCCGGCCACCGACAGCGACGGGTTGAACGGGCCGCTCAGCCAGTTGTCCCTGACCCTGCGTCCCTCGCGGTAGACGGTCGGGTTCGAGTACTGCACCCCGAGCGGCCCGTCGGCGTCGATCGCGTACTCGAACGTGGCGGTCGTCCACGGCACGTCCGGTGTGTAGTACGCCGTCATCCGGTGCGGGGCACGGAACAACGTCGACTGCTGTGCCAGCCGCAGGCCCTGGTGGGTCACCCAGCCGTAGATCCCCTTCGGGTCGTTCGGGTATCCGGTGGTGCGGAAGCTGTGCTCCACGGCGGCCAGGTCACGGCGGCGGTCCTGCCAGTGCGCTCCGGCTGGCACGCCGTCGTCGTGCTTGTGGAAGGTGAAGTAGGTACGGTCCCCGTTGCGTTCGCCCTTGATCCGCAGCGTCACTTCGCCCTGGGCGAGCCGTTCGCGCAGCAGCGCGACGCCGAGCGCGTCGATGCCGAGCGGCGGATCCGCCGGGTCGATCGACGCGTAGCCGGACATCAGGATCGCCGCCGGCGCCTGCGCCTTGATCGCCGCGTAGCGCCGGTCCCGCTCCTCCGAGGGCACGGGCCAGCCCGTCTCGAAGAGCACGATCCGGTCCTTCAGCTCGAGGCCGGTCAGGTTCTCGCCGCTGCCGACGTCCACGACCTGCGTCTCCACGTCCCAGTCCAACCGGCCCCAGGACACGAGACGCACCGGCACGTCCACCGGCACCCCGGCGCCGCCGGCCGTCGTGGCCAGGACATACGGCTGCTCCCAGGAGGCGGCCGAGAAGTACGTCAGCCCCGGGATGCGGGCGCTGCCCACGGCGTACGACTTGTACGCGCCGCGGAAGAGCGGCGCGGCCAGTCCCGCCGGCGCGCCCGCCCCGGTCGACGAGACGATCCCGGTCGCCGAGCCCTGCTCGTCGATCCGCATCTCCGGGTCGTCGATGCCCATGGTGACCGGCTTCGCCCCGGACACGTCGGTCCTGAACGTGCGGTCGCCGGTCAGCGAGATGCGCTGGGCGACGACGACGGAGGTCTCGGGCACGCTCGCCTCGCCGTGCGCGATGTACTCCCACACCCCGCCGAAGACCCGGTAGTCGCCGACCGGCACCCGGATCTCCTCGGGCTCCGTCGTGAGGCCGACCAGCTGCGACTCACCCGTCTTCTCGTTCTGCACCACGAGGTTCGTGTACGCGGCTTCGACTCCGGCCCGCTTCGCGGCGGGTTCGAGGGTGAGCGTGACGCTCGGCCCCTCCGCGTCCACTCCGACCGGCGTACGCGCCGTGCTGCCGTCGCTGCCCCGGGCGGTGATCCAGGAGCTGTGGGCGCCGGCGGAGATCCTGCCCGTGTCGATCCGTACGCTCGTGGAAGCGGTGCCACCAGCCGGAACCGTCAGCTGCCGGGCGGAGAGCGACACCGGCGCCTTCCCGCTCACGGAGAGGGTGAGCCGGACGTCCTTGTCGCCGCTGTTGCGGTAGGTGACCGTGCGCGTGGGGGTGCCCGAGTACGGCCAGGTGAGTGCGGCGGAGACGGCCGCCGGGGCGGCGGTGACCCGGGACGCGAGCGCGCCGGGGACGTCGACGCTGCCCGAGCCCTGCTCGTACACGCCCGCGCCGTCGACCGGGTCGGCGGTGGCGATCAGCGCCGCCTTGAGCTGCGCCGCGTCCCAGTCGGGATGCCGCTGCTTGAGGATGGCGGCCGCCCCGGAGACATGGGGAGTCGCCATCGACGTGCCGCTGATCGTCGCGTAGAACTCGCCGTCCGCGGCGTCGCCGAGCGTGCCCGCAGCACGGGCGGCCGTGATCGCGCTGCCGGGTGCGGTGATCTCGGGCTTGACGCCGCCGTCGGCGACTGCGGGACCACGGGAGGAGAACGACGACATGGCGCCCTCCTTCGTCACCGACCCGACCGTCAGGGCGCTGGGCGCCGCTGCCGGCGCGCCGATCGTGCGCGGAGCGCCGTCGTTGCCGGCGGCGACGACGAAGAGCGGACCGCCGTCGGCCGACAGGGTCTCGACCGCCTGCGACAGGGGATCGCTGCCGTCGCTCGGCAGATTCGAGCCGAGGCTCATGGAGACGATGTCGGCGTCCTGGGCGGCTGCCCACTCCATCCCTTCCAGGATCCAGCTGGTGTAGCCGGAGCCGCCCCCGTCGAGGACCTTGCCGACGAGCAGCTCGGCCCCCGGCGCCACGCCCTTGTAGCGGCCCTGCGCGGCGGCGCCGCTGCCGGCGACGGTCGACGCGACGTGCGTGCCGTGTCCGTTGCGGTCGGCGACGCTCTCGTCCCAGGTGAAGTTCTGCTCCGCGGTGACCTTGTTCTTCAGATCGGGGTGGGCCGGGTCGTAGCCGGTGTCGAGCACGGCGACCTTCACACCCTTGCCGTCGAGGCCCTTGCGCCAGGCCTCGGGCGCGCCGGTCATGGCGACGGACCGATCCAGGCTCGCCCTCACCTTGGCGTCGAGCCACAGCTTCCCGGGGCCGGCGGTACGGGACGGGCCACTGCCCGTACCCGTGAGGAAGCCCTGCCAGGCAGTCGCGGCCTCCGACTTCCGTACGGTGCGGGCTGTCAGCCCGAGCGCCGGGTACGTCTCCCGCTGGGCCGAGCCGCGCAGCAGCGGTGCGCCCTGAACCGTCGTGATGAGCGGGATGTCCGATCGGACGGCGTCGTCGTACCCCTGCGCGGCGAGTGCGGTGACGTCGAAGAGCTGCCGGTCCACTCGGCCGTCCGCGAGGGGCTGCGTGGCGTCGACGGGGATGACGTACTCGTGGTCGTCGACCCTGGCCCGTGTGAACGCGATGTGCTCCCGGCCCTTGCCCGGAATCACCCCGCTGACCTGAAGCGCGCTGCCACTCCCGGTGAAGCCGACGCGGTCCCCGCTCACCAGCGTGACGGTCCGCTGCCCGGGCCCGGCACCCATGTGCTCCGCCGCGCGCGCGGGCACCGGCCGTGCGGCATCCGGCTCGGCTGCCGCGGGCAGCCCGGTGGCCAGCAGTGCCACGGCGCTGGCCGCGACGACGGCCGCGGTTCTTGTTCTGGGTCTCATCCGCAGTACCAACTCCCTGAAGGCGTCGGGAACTTCACAGGGAGCCCATTGAAGCCAGGAGTCGACATCGCGAGAGAGAAGAGGAAGGGCGGATTCCCGCCATGGCACAACCTCGCCAGGACAGAGGGTGCTTATGACGGCATCCGCCCGTCTACTCAGCGGTTGTCACTACTTCTTACCGCCGACGCAGGGGCGCGTGGGGGTACGCGCGGCGAGGGCACACCAGCCTGCCGCCGCCGGATCCCGGGCCTACTACGCCATGCCACAGAAGGCCCGTTTCCCTGGACCAAGGACATAGGGGCCCCGGCCTGCACTCGCCTCCGCCACGTGGCTGAGACGTCCGACAAGGGGCCTCGCTACAGGCTGAGCGCGTCCTCGGCGTTGTCCATCCACGCGGTGACAGAGTTGTCGTCGGACACGTTCAGCCCGGGCGTCGAGGCCTTGAGGGGGATCTGCTTCAGGTCGGACTCGGTGTTCATGGTCATCGCGATCGACGAGACAGTCTTGCTCTTGGCGCCCTTCAGACCACCCATGAGACCGGCGTAGGCGGACTGGCCCGGTGCGAGCCGGATGGCCTCCTCGATACCGGGGGCCGTGCCACGTTCTGTCGCCTGCCCGTCCAGGCTGCCGAAGGTCACGACGGGGTGGCCGAGCACGCGGCACGGCTTGCCGGACGTGTTGGTGATCTTCAACAGGTAGCTGCTGGTCGTGGGCTCAGCCAGACTCGCGGTGAACGCCACGTCGTAGGTGCTGCAGGGAAAGACGTCGTAGTCCGGATCGACCGTCGGCGAGACCGGCTTGGCAGGCGCAGACGGCTTGGTGGGTGCGGCCGGTTTGGTGGGTGTAGCCGGCTTGGCAGGCTGCGCCGGGGAGGTGGGAGTCGCGGTCGGCACGTCGGCCCCGCCCGCGGCGCCGTCCTCGGAGGGACCGCATGCGGTCAGGGTCAGGGCGGACACGGCGACGAGGACGGCGACGGCTCTGCGAACGGTACTCATGGCGGTACTCCCCCGATGGTGGCGCACGGACTGCGCTGTGGTGGACACCAGGTTCGCGCGCGTGCTTCACGATTCGGTGACAGCGTCTTGCCGAATCCACCACGGTTCATCCCACGGGCCGCCCCCTGCACTCCCGCTTGGGCAGCCGCGTCCGATGGCCTGGGCCATGGGTGCGACACCACGCCGATGCTGTGAAACGTCGCCATGACCTGCGGCGTCTGCAGGACCCCCCGCCGAGCAGCAGCACCGCCCCGCGGACCGGGACCCAATCGCCCCACCACAGTCATGCCACGGGTGACCGGCGGCACGCATGGCCTGGGCTTGGTACAGCTGCGCCGATTCTGCAGCGCCGCAGCGCCAGGCGAGACATCGGCGCTCGACCTACCGGCGGACGACGGCACGGTAGGCGCCGGCGCAGGCCCGGGTGGCTGCCTGGTACGCGCAGCACCGACGGAGCCAGGCAGGCAGCTGGACCGTCGGCCCGCGCCACCTGGGAAGAGCCGGGGTTGGGGCGGTGGAGAGGGGGAACCCGATCGCCCTGACCTGGAGGGGAGACCGGACATGACCGTAGCGAGCTCGTCCACTGCGGCGAGAAGAGTGGCCCGTGGCGACGCCGTCCGTGGCGGGGCCCGGATGGGCTTTGTCGCGCGCGGGGTGCTGTATCTGCTCGTCGGGGCGCTGGCCGTACGGATCGGTCTGACGGGCACGGGCGAGCAGGCGGACCGGGGTGGGGCTCTGGTGGGAGTCTCGGAGACCCCGTTCGGCGCGGTGCTGCTGTGGGCGCTGGGGCTGGGCCTCGCCGGCATGGCCCTCTGGAGGCTGTCGGAGGTCGTCTTCGGTGCCGCCGGTCCCAAGGGTGACGGCGCGGCCAAGCGGGCCATGTCCGGCGCGCGTTGTGTGTTCTACGGCGTCACCTCCTACCTCGTGTTCTCCTTCGCGGCGGGCTCTAGGGACAGCGGGGCGGGGTCGAGCGACCAGCAGAGCCAGGACATCACCGGCCGGCTGCTCGGACTGCCGGGCGGCCAGTGGTGGGTCGGAGCGGTGGCTGTCGGCTTCGTGGCGGCCGGTCTGTGTATGGCCGGGCGTGCGGTGATGCGGAAGTACCGCAAGCACTTGATGTGGGGGCAGATGTCTCGGAAGGCGCGGCGCTTCATGGACGTCACCGGCACGGTCGGTGGTGTCGGGCGGGCATGCGTCTTCGCGGCGGTGGGCTGGTTCGGGGCCAAGGCAGCGGTCGAGTTCGACCCGGCGGAGGCCAAGGGCATGGACGACGCGATCCGTTCGTTCGCCCAGACGCCTGCCGGTCCGTGGTTGCTCGTGGCTGTGGCGGTCGGCCTCGTCCTGTTCGGCGTTTTCTCGTTCGGTCAGGCGAAGTGGCGGAAGGTCTGACACAGGCGAGGGCGGCGGGACCTTAGGCGCCGGAACGGTTTCGCGAAGCGGTAGTGGCGGGCGCCTTCGCCGGTGTTTCCCGGGGTGCGCCCGGACGGAAGGACCGGCGGCGCTGGGCGGAGCTGGCGCGGGCGCGGTTCTGAAGCCGAGGGCTCTGTACGACTACCCGCACGGCGTGGAGCCCACTGCGGCCCCCGTACACTCATGAGCTGATTCCGCCGCAGGTAAGGAACACCGCAGTGAACCAGTACGACCCTATGGGCCGGGCAGCAGGCGACGCTCCGATCTACGCGACTCTCGTCCGGGAGCGCGGGGATGTGCCGGCGGAGGCGAGGCAGGTGGCCGCGCGGGTGCTGGAAGAAGCGGACCGAGCTGTCGACTTCAGCTCGGTGCGCGCCATCTGAACGGACCGCGGTCACGGCTCGCTCGCCAGCCAGGATCAGGGCACCGCTGACACCGGCGTGGCGCCGACTCGGCGGGCGGGAAAGGCACTCACCGGTCCCATTGAGCACGACGGCGATTCCTCTCATCGGCACGCCGCGCGATGAGCCCTTCCGTGTGACGTCCCGCGAGCGCTCGGATCTGGCCCGCGTGTGGTCCTGTGCCAGAGCCCTGTCCCACAGGACTCGCTGTGCCTGATCATGGGCGCCCGGTCCGGTGTCGGCCTTGCGCCAGTACGGGGCGGCGTCCGCAGATCGGGGGGCCTCGCAGAGGTCTTCCATCCCGCCACGCGCTCCAGGGTCCCGTGGCAGCAGGAGTCCTTCGCCATGTGGCGGACCTCAGTCCGTCCCTCCCCCTCGAAGCCCATGACTCCCGCGAAGTCGTCGAAGTACGCACTCCGACGGCCCGCAGAGCGCTTGAACGACCGCGTTGGTGACAATGATGTACCCCGGGCTCACCAAACCGTCCTGCTTCCTCACGAGCCCCGGACCGTCCTCACGGTAGTAGCGACGACGCAGCACGCGGAGCAAGGGACCACCGGCCAGCAACAGGACCGGAGCGACGGCGACCGCACCGACCGTCACAGCAAGCCTGGCCGCGTGGATCCTGACAACGCTCTCTGTCCGCATCGCTCCAGCTTGCCGTTCTGGAACGACTCTTCCAACCACTCTCTCGGAATCTGCGCCAGAGCCTCTTCGACGTGGACGGAGTTCCGCGCAACCGCTCGAAGCGGCCGCGACTCTCCCCCGCCCCGGACTCCGTGACCCGGGATCCGGACCGGCCGGGAGGAGACGCGCCTGCTCGGTGAGGGGCCGCAGTTGGTTGGGATACTGCGATCAGTGAAGTCCCCGTGTATCAGGGTGACGAGGTCGAGATGGAGACCAGGTGGCGATACCGAAGCGTCCGGAGCCGTTGGAGCCGTGGGTCGAGGCGGCTGCTGAGGCCGGCGACGTAGCCGCGATGAAGCGGCTCGGACAGTACCTCTACGCAACCGGCAGTCAAGGCAACGCTCCGGCCGAGAAGTGGCTGCGGGCAGCCGCGGAGGCGGGTGATGCCGAAGCGATGTACTCCCTGACGAGCGTCCACCATGACCGGGCAGTGAACGCGACCCCGCACGGCAAGGACCACAGCCTCAAGGCGGCGTCCTGGTGCAGGCGCGCGGCCCAGGCGGGCTGGATCCCGGCGATCCGGAGCATGCATGCGTACGCGGCGGACCAGGACGAGAGTGAGTTCTGGCTCCGGAAAGCCGTGGAAACCGGCGATCCATGGGCTCCGTCGAATCTCGCCGACGTCCTCGACGAGATGGGACGGGCCTCTGACGCGGAACACTGGTACCGCAGAGCGATTCAAGAGCCCGGCCGCATCGGCCTGTCCGCCCGCGAGTCCCTAGGGGACTTCCTCCTGAGGCAGGGCCGCCTGGAGGAAGCCGCAGAGTGCTGGAAACAACTCGCGGAAGCAGGCGAACCAGCAGGCGCCTGGCACAGGGCCTACGTTCTCGAGATCCTCGGCAGGCCGGAGGAAGCCGTCACATGGCGGCAGCAGGGTGACGCCCTGCACGCTGCCAGACGTGCCGAGGAACCCGACTGCCCAGAGCGGTAGGACGAGCCCCCTGCCGGAACTCCCGGGGCCGTCGAGCATCTGATGCGGCAAGTTTTCCGTGCTCGGGTGGCACGCCATGGTGACCGCAGACACAGGCCGTGTACTGCTCAGGCCGCTCGGGCGCCTGCCTGCGCGGGACGAACCCCGCCGCCGGCTGCGAGTACGACCCCTCGACACGGGCGGCGTGGTGGCGAGAATGGAGGACCACGTCGCGCGAGGGGGCAGCGTGTATGCGTATCTACGGCAAGCCGGCGGTAGGTCTCGGGGCTGGCTGAGGTACCTGGCGGTTGTGGGGGCCGGTGGTTCTGCGGTGGCTCTCTCCGCCATGTGGACCTCGGGTCCTCTGGCCGCGGGTATCGGTGCGGCTGTCACGACCGTCTATACGCTGCTCACCGACCGCATGCAGCCGCAAGGTGTCCAGCCGCACGACACCGCGCTCTTACGGAACGCGTCGGGAGGTGTCCCCCGGGTCGGTCAGGTGGACCGTCCTGAGCTGGCCGGCGTTCACCCGGCGGACGGGCATCCCGATCACCCGCGATCGGCGCCCCCCTACATCGAGCGTGACGCCGACGCTGTTCTGCGACGGGCGGTGCGGGAGAACGGGTTCGTCCTCATCGTCGGCGAGTCGGCCGCCGGCAAGACCCGCCTGGCGTACGAGGTTGCGCGGTCGTGCTTCCCTCGGCATGCGTTCGTGCGTCCCATGGCCAGACCGGCCCTTGCCCATGCCATCAAGGTCGCGAGTCGTCGTCGCCGTGCTGTCCTGTGGCTGGACGATCTCGAAAACTATCTGGGTGCCGACGGCGTCACAGCATCCGCGCTGGCCGAGCTGATCCAAGGGCGGCCCGGGCGGGTTGTCGTCCTGGCGACCATGCGGTCGCAGGAAGTCCGTCGCTACGAGGCCCGCGAGGAGAGCCGGCTCACCGGATCGGACCGGGACGCCTGGCGCGCCCAACGGGAAGTCCTGCACTTGGCCGTGCAGATCCAGCTGCAGCGCCACTGGTCCGATGGAGAAGTGGAGCGCGCCAAGGCGTACGAGGGAGATCCACGCATCGGGCTGGCTCTGGGCAGCTGCGACCGGTTCGGACTCGCGGAAGTCGTCGCTGCGGGGCCGGAGTTGCTGGCGGCGTGGCAGAACGCCTGGGCGCCTGGTGCCAACCCCCGGGGGGCGGCGATCGTCGCCGCGGCTGTGGACTGCCGGCGGTCGGGGCTGCGGCGGCCGGCGAGCAGGCAGTGGCTTCAGGACCTCCACCTGCCCTATCTCGCTGCACGTGGAGGGCCGGATCTGCAGCCGGAGCCTTTCGACGAGGCGATGCGATGGGCGTGCACGACCGCATACGCCACCAGCGGGCTCTTGATCGGGAACTTCAGCCGGGGATACGTCGCCTTCGACTACCTGCTGACCGCCCCGCAGCTGCCCGCGGTCCCGGACCACCTGTGGGACGCCCTCTTGTCCCGCGTAGGGGCGGCGGACGCGTACGACATGGGGCTTGTCGCGCATCAGACGAGTCAGCTGGCGCGGGCGACCGCTGCTCTGGAGCGGGCTCGGGAGGGAGGCGTGGAGGGAGCGGATTTCCTGCTGGCCATCGCGGTCGGTGACCGCGGCCGTCCGCGAGAGGCGGCCGGAATGCTCGCCGGCATCGTGGGGCGCAGGCGGGCGCAGTTGGGCCCCCGCCACCCCGAGACGCTGGCGTCGGTCCACCAATGGGCGTTCTTCACGGGCGAGGGCGGCGATGCCCAGGCCGCCGCGGCCGCTTTCGCGGATCTGGTCGTCGAGACCACCGCGGCCCTGGGTCCCGGGCACACCGATACGCTCGCCGCCCGGCACCAACAGGCCTACTTCACCGGGGAGGCCGGGGACACGGAGTCGGCTGTCCGGCAGCTCACGGCCCTTCTGGAGGACCGGATACGTCTGGAAGGCCCCGACCACCCGCAAGTCCTTGCCGGCCGACGCAGCCTCATCTGGTTCTCCGGCCTGGACGGAGACCTGACGGCTGCCGAGCAGCAGGTGGAACAACTCCTGGCCGATGCCCGGCGAACCCTGGGAGCGGATGACCCCCACATGCTCGCCATTCGCAGTACCCAGGCAGACTTCGTCGCTCGGGCCGGCCGGACCCGCGAGGCGATTGCGATGTTCACGCAGCTGGCGACCGAACGCAGCCGGCTTCTCGGTCGCGACCATCCGCATGCCCTGCACACCCGTCTGCAACGCGCTCAGGGGTTGGTCGGCGCGGGCCACCATGAACAGGCGCAGCAGGAGCTGACCCAGATCGTCGAGGACGCTCAGCGCGTTCTGGAACCCGGGCACCGCCACCTCGTCCTCGCGCACCGCATGATCAACCGGCCGCAACCGCGATGAGAGGCACGTCCGGATACCTCTCGCCCTCCACGTCCCCGCGGTCCGCCGCCGCCTTGGCGTACGTTTCGAGGCACGGGCATCCAAGGGGACTTGGCCGGAGCCGGAGGGAACAGGCCGCCCCTGTCGAACCGGTGGGCGCCCTGCCGCGGCGCCGGCACAAAAATCCTTTGCGGACCAAGGCGACCACTGCTAGCTTCGCGGAAGCCGTGCGAGAGAACGAGGAGGTGGTACCCGTGAACGCAGTGACGACATGGGTGCTCCCCTTCGGGTCCACGGTCGGACGATAGGCAGGTCGTCCGGGAGCGCCGCTTCTGAGCACTCCCGAAAGGCACGACCATGCATTTCACTTCTGCACACCGTCTCGACGGCGGCATCCTCCAACGCGAATTCACCCTCGGCGAGATCCCCGGCACCCTGTGGACGCCTGACTCCGCCGCGCCGGTCCCGCTCATCCTGATGGCCCACAACAACGGCCTGCCCAAAGGGGCGTCCCGGCTGGTGGCCCGGGCCCGGCAGTCCGCTGCGTACGGCTACGCGGTGGCCACCATCGACGCCCGCGGGTGCGGTGACCGGCCCCGTTCCGCCGCCGACGAGCAGGCCCGCGCCGACTTCCGCCGGGCCATGGCGGCCGGCGAACCGGTCGACGAGGTCTTCGAGTCCTTCATCGGCCCGCTGGTCGAAAAGGCGGTCCCGGATTGGCGTACCACGCTGGACGCCCTCCTTGCCCTGCCCGAGATCGGCGGCCCGGTCGGGTACTCGGGATGGACCGCCGTCGGCGTTCGGCTGGCGGCGGTCGAACCGCGCATCGCGGCCGCCGGTCTCTTCGCCGGGGGTTACGTGCCCCGTGCCCAGCGCGAGGAGGCCCGACAGGTCACCATCCCGCTGCTGTTCCTGTTGCAGTGGGACGACGAAGGAAACCCCCGGCAACGGGCCCTGGACCTGTTCGACGCCTTCGGCACCGAGGAAAAGACGCTGCACGCCAATCTGGGAGGGCACACCGGCACCCCGTGGTTCGAGGTGGAGGACGGCAACCGGTTCTTCGATCGGCACCTGAAGTGAGGCCGGGCCGGCAGCAGACAGGCCGACAGCAGACGGTAGGTCCCGCCCCGACATCGGTCCACGCCCCCGCGTGAGCAAGCGGCACAGCCGCACGCCGTCCGGCTCCGCCTCCTGACGGGGGGGCCGGACGGCACGGGGCGCTCGTCGGCTACGCCGGGTCGATGCGGGCGATGGTGCCGCCCAGCGCGAGGACGTACAGCTCGCCCGCGCGGCCCTCCACGAACGAGATGACCTCGCCACCGTTGACGACGAGGTCGTTCACCCCGGTCACCTTGCCGTTCTTCAGCGCGAGGGAACGGATGGTGCCGTCGCAGTAGTCGCTGAACACGTACTGCCCCTTCAGGGCCGGGATCGCGCTCCCCCGGTAGACGAACCCGCCGGTCACCGAGCAGCCGAGGCCGGTGCGAGCGTATTCGTGGATCGGGCGCACGTGGTTCGTCGGCTCGGTGCCGCCCCGGAAGGGGTGGTTGCCCTCCATCTGGGACCAGCCGTAGTTCTCGCCGCCCTTGCTCCTCGCGGGCGCCCAGTCGATCTCCTCCCAGTCGTTCTGGCCGACGTCGCCGATCAGCAGGTCACCCGTGCGCGAGTCGAAGGAGAACCGCCACGGGTTGCGCAGCCCGTACGCCCAGATCTCGTCCTTCGCGTTCGGGTCGTCGACGAAGGGGTTGTCCGAGGGGATCGCGTACGGCGTGCCTCCGCGCGGGTCGATCCGCAGCAGCTTGCCGAGCAGCGTGTCGAGGTTCTGCCCGTTGCCGTGCGGGTCGCCGCCCGCGCCTCCGTCCCCGAACGCGATGTAGAGGTATCCGTCGGGCCCGAACTTGATGTCGCCGCCGTTGTGGTTCGAGTACGGCTGCGTCTGGGTGAGGACGGTGCGCCGGGTCTCCGGCCGGAGCCTGCCCTTGCGCACGGCGAACTCGTCGATGGTGCTGGTGCCTTCGAGATTCGTGTACGAGATGTAGAGGTGCGCGCGGGCATTGTCGAACGCGATGCCGAGGAGGCCGCGTTCACCGTCGGTGGTGGTCTCGGCGGAGATGTCGAGTACCGGCTCGCCAAGCCCTTGGGGGCTCAACACCCGTACCGTTCCCGCCCGTTCGGCGATCCAGATCGTGCCGCCCGGGCCTGCGGCGCCGGCGGTCGGATTGCGCGCCGTGGCGACGCTGGTGAGCGCGATCTTCGCGACTTTCGCGGCCTCAGGGGCCTTCGCGGTCTGAGCGGTCCTCGCAGCCTCAGCGGCCTCAGCGGCCTTGGCGGCCTTGGCGGCCTTCGCTACCGGCTGCCGGGCGTCACGGTCCTCCGCGGAGGCCGTGGTCAGGGTGAGGGAGGCGACGAGACCGAGTGTGCAGATGGTCGCCGAGCTTCTCGTGCGAACGTTCACCGTGATCCTCCTGGAGGCGGCGAATGGGGGGAACCCGGCTGCTCGGGGCAGTTGGGGTCGGCGTCGCCCGCGCCAGCACGCAACCGGGGTGGGGGAAATGGGGTGTACCGCTGGCCAGGGAGGAGACTACTGGGACTCGAGCAATTGGTATAGGCCAAGTACGCCCCCGGCGAGGCGGCGGGGGCGTGCGACGGCGGATCCGGGTCTCGGGATCAGGTCTGCGGGCGGGTGGCCGTGACGACGTAGTAGTCGAGGTAGCCCTGCTCGTAGGACTTCAGAAAGTTGCGCGGCCATGTGCCCGGCTTCCACTGGTCCGACAGCCAGCGGTCCCAGCCCTGCCACACGTCCGGTCCGATGGACACGGCCTGGGCGTCCGTCAGGCCCGCACGGGTGAACGCATCGGTGACGAGCGTGACGGGACGCGCGATGTCCAGCCCGTCGGCGTACGACTCCAGGTACGACGCGAGCCGGGCTCCGTTGCCCGGGTCGTCGTCGGGGGTGAAGAAGCTCGCGACGACCACCCGCCCGCCGGGCCGCAGCACCCGGGCCGTCTCCTGGGTGAAGGCGATCACGTCGTCGAAGTGCTGAGCTGCCTCGACGCTGTAGACACAGTCGAACTCGCCTTCAGCGAAAGGCATTTCCTCCGCCGCACCACGGACGAACCGGAGCCCCGAGGGCGAGGTCTCCAGCAGCTCCGCGTTGGCCTGTCGGGCGCGGTCAAGCTGTTGCGGATGGATGTCCATACCGGTCACCTGCTCCGGCCGGTACTCGCGCAGGGCGAGCGCACAGCCGACACCGAGCCCACAGCCGACCTCGACGATCCTCCCACCGGCGAGCGGACCGGCGGCGTCGAGCACCTGCCGGTACATGTCCTCCTGACTGCGGATCCGGTCGTCGACCGTGAGCGGTCCGGCGAGGTCGATCGAGCGCCAGTACCCGAAGTTGATGAACCCTCCGGCGAACACCGGGACCGAACTGAGGTCGGCCGGACCGTACGTCTCCCGAACAGCGGCTCGCATTTCCACCGATTCCACCACCCGCGTCACCTCCGCGAACAGTCTGATGGCCGGAGCCACCCCTGTCGACGGCGCCCCGCCCACTCGACCCGAAAGGGTCGCACGCGCCGAGCGCCGCGTACGCCGCCGCCCGGGTCGGTCAGTGCTTCTCCTGCGCGTGAAGGGCAGCCGCCTCGCCGGTCGTCCGGCCGCGACGCCGCAGGCCTCCGAGGTGGGCCGCTAGGGGATTGACGAGTAGGCCGCCCACGCCGCTTCCGGCGTGGGCGGCCTACTCGTCAAGGCGCCTCCGGCGCCGCGGCAGAGCGTCGTGGGCTGAGGGGCTCCGTGCATCGTCGAGCCTCGGGTGTGGTGCGATCGCGCCGACAGAGGGCTCTCGTCGGACCACTCGGTCGCCCCCGGTTGATCTTCCCGCGGCGGGGTAGCGAAGCGGCATGGCCCCCGACAACGCATCCCCCACGACGACCGGCTACGTACAGCCCGACATCGACGTCCGTTCACTGGCTGCCGTGCTCGACGGCGAGTACGCCGAGATCCGCGACCTCGTCCGGAGCAACCTGGCGACGTACGCCTCCGTTCTCGACGAAGCCGACGAGCTCGGCATGGACGCGTTTCGCGAGCGGGTGCGCGAGATCGTGGTCGAGATGGCCGCGACGGGCCAGACCGGCATGGGCTTCCCGGCCGCGTACGGCGGAGGCGGCGACGTCGGAGCCTCGATCGCCGCGTTCGAGACGCTGGCCTTCGGCGACCTGTCGGTGCTGGTGAAGGTCGGCGTGCAGTTCGGGCTCTTCGGTGGCGCCATCCTGCACCTGGGCACCGAACGCCACCACGACACCTATCTTCCGGCCCTGATCACCGGGGAGCTGATGGGCTGCTTCGCGATGACCGAGACCGGTCACGGCTCCAACGTCCAGGCGCTCGGCACCATCGCGCGGTACGACGCCGCACGTCAGGAGTTCGTCGTCACCACCCCCGGCGACCAGGCGCGCAAGGACTACATCGGCAACGCGGCCCGCCATGCCGAACTGGCCGTCGTCTTCGCCCAGCTGGAGGTGGACGGCCGGTCCGAGGGCGTGCACGCCTTCGTCGTACCCATCCGGGTCGACGGCGAGCCGGCACCCGGTGTCCGGATCGAGGACGACGGCCGCAAGATGGGGCTCAACGGCGTGGACAACGGCCGCATCTGGTTCGACGGTGTGCGGATCCCGCGCGAGGCGCTCCTCGACAGGTTCGCCGACGTCAGCCCCGAGGGCATCTACGAGAGCTCGATCGAGAACCCCGACCGGCGCTTCTTCACCATGCTCGGCACGCTCGTGCAGGGCCGGGTGAGCGTAGGCGGCGCCGGGGTCAACGTCGCCAAGGTCGCTCTGGCGGTCGCCACGAAGTACGGCGCGCGGCGACGGCAGTTCGAAGCCACCTCGGGCACCGAGGAGCAGGTGCTGCTCGACTACGGCCTGCATCAGCGCCGGTTGCTGCCGCTCATCGCCCGGACGTACGCCTTGCACTTCGCGCAGGACGTCGTGCGCTCCCACCTGCACGACGTCTTCTCCGGCATCGAGGACGACGCGCAGGCGCGGCGCCGGCTCGAATCACGAGCCGCGGGCCTCAAGGCGCTCGCCACCTGGCACGCCACCCGGGTCGTCCAGGAGTGCCGCGAGGCCTGCGGCGGCGCCGGCTACCTCGCCGTCAACCGGTTCGCCGCGCTCAAGAGCGACAGCGACGTCTTCACCACCTTCGAGGGCGACAACCACGTCCTGCTGCAGCTCGTGGCCAAGGGGCTGCTCACCGATCACGCGAGCGAGTTCGAGGACCTCGACCAGCTGGGCATGGTCCGTTACGTCACCAACCTCGCCGTGGAGACGCTCATCGAACGCACCTCCGCCCACAAGCTGCTCGAGCGGGTACGCGACCTGCTGCCCGGCGGCGACGATTGGGACCAGGAAGCCGGGCTGCGCGACTCGGAGTACCAGCTCGCCATGGTCCGCTTCCGCGAGGAG
Organism: Streptomyces sp. NPDC022552; assembly: GCF_055561875.1. NCBI lineage: Bacteria > Bacillati > Actinomycetota > Actinomycetes > Kitasatosporales > Streptomycetaceae > Streptomyces > Streptomyces sp. NPDC022552. The sequence continues at coordinate 104,366 of NZ_JBVHGJ010000006.1, read as the reverse complement.
CACATGCTCGCCGGACTGGCCCGCCGGATCAAACGCGGGATCGACCAGAAGCGCGAGCCCGGCGCCGTCTTCTCCCAGGTCCAGGACCATGTCATCGCGCTCGCCCGCGCCCATGTCGAACGGCTGGTGACGGAGGCCTTCGTCGACAAGGTGCGCGCGATGCCCGAGGGTGACGAGAGGGTGGCCCTTGGCCTGCTGTGCGACCTGTTCGCCCTGTCGACGATCGAGGCCGACCGGGCCTGGTTCATGGAGCACGGCCGGCTGACCGTCCAGCGTTCCAAGGCGATCACCCGAGAGGTGAACGACCTCTGCCGGAAGGTCCGGCCCCTGGCGGTCGACCTCGTGGACGCGTGGGGTATCCCGCCCGAGATGCTGCGCGCGCCGGATCTGGTCGGCTGATCCCTGGGTGGGGTGATCCCGGGTCAGGCCCCGCCCGAAACCGCCTCGGCCGGTGCTCGGACCCCGTGCTGCGGGTCCGAGCACCGGCCGAGGCGGCATCGGTGTGGCGTTCCGTTCACGCGCTGGCGACGAGAGCGCCGAGGATCATGCCGCCGACCAGGCCCGCGGCGCTGATCACGATGGCGATGGTGGCGAGCCGCTCGTGCCGGACGGACTTGGCAACGATGGCCAGCACCACGCCGACGACGCCGAACACGAGCGGCAGGAAGAGCAACGCGATCACACCCAGCACGATCGCGACGATGCTCAGCGGGTTTCCGCTCGCCGCGTGCTGTGGTGTGCCCTGGGGCTGTCGGCCGGTGGGCCGGTTACCGTACTGCGTGGTCATCTGTCACTCCTTCGTGGAGAGCACCCTGAGACCTGATCCGGGAACGGACCGGTCGACAGAGCCCGGGTACCCCGAAGTCCCCTTCGAACACAGGGGCCCGGCGGTCCCGGTGGGCATTCACCCCGTTGAAGGAGAGGTTCCGGGCTTCGCGAGAAGCCCTGGACGCCAAGGCGTAGGCCGGGCCGGCATCGGGGGATCCGACCGAAGAGGTCGACAGGTCAGGCACCGTCTTCGGCGGCATCGGCGGCTTCAGCACGGAAGATGGGGGAAGCAGTACGCCACGCAAACTCTGGCCTACGCGAGGAGTCGCCATGACCACGTTCGTCATCACTGTTCCCGGCACGTTCCTCTCGGGAATCACGGATTCCGCGCGCTCGGTTCTCGAGCGGGAGCTGGCATCCCAGCACACCGATGTGAGTGAGAGTGAGGGCCTCCACCTCCTCACGCTGAACGGGGACGGCACCTTTTCGATCCGCCTCGAGATCGATGCCCGGGACCGGTACGAAGCCGAACTGGACGCCACCCGTCTCGTTGCAGCCGCCTTGAAGGATGCCGGAATCGCGGAAGCCGACGCGCCCCTCGGCCCTCCGGCCGTCACGGGCATCGACAGCGACCTCTGACGTGCGTGAGCCGTCCGCCGTCGTCGGCAGATCGTCGGCAGGAAGAGCGGCCCCGGTCGCTGGACGAGGGCGGTCCCCATCCGGCCGATGCCGGGCAGCACCGCCAACGCGGCTCGCGCCGGGCAGGCGCGGGCCGGGCTGAAGAAGTGGCTGGTGGTGCCCAGGGTCGCGTCTCAGTGGACTCGTTGATGCCGACCCTGCCGTAAGCCGGCGATGCCTTGCAAGCGGGCCACCGATGCTTCACGGGCGTGGCCTGCTTGACCGGCCGGGACTCCACATGCAGAGTCGGAACGCGGTCCCGTAACACGCTTCACCCCTACCGGCCAGCCCCCTGTCCATGCGTGGCGGACAGCCCCGAGACCCAGGAGCGACTGGTCCGATGGTCCTCGACCTGATTGCGATCGGTACAGCCATCACCCTGGGGCCTTTGCACAACAGCGCCTTCATCCTTCTGCTCTCCTCGCGGCGCGGCGTTCGTAAGGGTCTGGCGTTCCTGTTGTCGTGGCTGGCCAACCTGATCGCGGTGATCGCCGTCGTGGTGCTGCTGACCGGCGGTCAGCCCCCCGCCCGTCACAGCGCGCCCTCGACCGCCGCGATCGCCGCGAAGCTCGCCATCGGAGTGGCACTGGTGGTGTACGGCGCGTACCGGCACCGCCGGCCGCCCCGCCCGCATGGCCCGCCCCGCTGGGCCGCGCGGGTCGACAGCGCATCCCTGGTCACCGCAGCCGGCCTGGCGTGGCTGCTGCAGCCGTGGGGCCTGGTCGGCGCCGGCGCCGCGACCGCCCTCGACGCGAACCTCTCCACCCTCGCCGACTGGCTCGCACTGACCGGCTACTGCCTGCTGGCCACGCTCAGCCTCATCGTCATGGAGATGTACGCGGTCTGGGCGCCCGCGGTCGCGAACACCCGCTTGAACGCCCTGCGAAGCTGGCTGGAGCAGCACCAGGACCAACTGGTCGTCACGCTCTCCTTGCTGATCGGCCTGTGGCTGGCGGCCCGGAGCATCTACGAACTGGTCGCCTGACGCAGGCTGCCCGAGTGGCGATCACCGACCCATGCCCGGCCGGCAGATCCCCCGGCCGCCGGTCTCCTCAGACACAACCTCCGTAACCCTGTTGTCGGGGCCTCCCTGAGCCGCCAGGTGCCTGTAGCCTCCGCCATCTGCTCCCCCGGCGGGGGCTTCGTCACGCACTCACGGGTCTGTTCCCTGCGTCGGCGGGGAAGGGTCGTTCCTGCGGCGGGGGCATAGAGACGGTGTCCCCGACGTTGTGAATAGCGTCATGCGAGTCTGCGTTGCCGGATCCCAGGAAAGGATGTTCATGCCACTCGAAGGTGTCTACGAGCCCAGTCCGTCGAAGTGGGTGCGGAATCAGGTCGAGCTGTACGAATCGTCAGGTGGTACGAAGGGAACCACGATGCGAGGCCTGCCGGTCGTGCTGGTGACGAGTATCGGCGCGAGGAGCGGCAAGGTCCGTAAGACGCCGCTCATGCGTGTGGAGCACGAGGGGGCCTATGCGCTCGTCGCATCGAACGGCGGCGCGGTGAAGCATCCTGTGTGGTTCCACAATCTGGTCGCCTTCCCTCAGGTCGAGCTGCGCGACGGCCAGGAGGTCTGGGACATGAAGGCCCGCCTGGTCACTGGCGAGGAGCGGCAGGCGTGGTGGCAGCGGGCCGTGGATGCGTTCCCTGACTACGCGGACTACCAGCGCAAGACTGACCGGGAGATTCCTCTCTTCGTCGTCGAGCGGGTCGAGTAGACCTGACTCGATCAAGTCCGCTGAGCGCATGGTCATACGCCTGTGCCTACGGCGTCTGTTTCCCCTGGGCCGCGCGTGCGCTCGCGGCAAGGTTCCCGGCGGTTCCTCGCCGCATCAGGCGCCGCTGAGTGGCCGCCGGACAGTAGCCGCCCTGCTTCGGGACGGCCCCTCGGCGGGCGGCTGCCGGCCGCGACGCTCAGGGCCGACTCCAGGCGGCGCCAGCAGGTCTGTCCGGAGGCGGACAGTGACATCCGCCGGCACCCTCGCATCACCCGCGGGCGTCGCCTTGCGCTCCGCCACCCGCGGCCTGCGCCTGGCGCTTCGCCGCCCTACGGATCTGCTCCGTGGGGAACTTCGCGGTCCCCCGGCCTGCCCCAGGCCGCTTCTAGAGTGATTCACATGCCGCTCCCCGTACATGCCCTCGCCCACCGGCCGCTGACGTCTGAGGCCGTCGCGGAACTCCTGGAGCTTCCAGACGCTGCGCACGTCCCGGAGAACTTCGACGCGGTCGACGCCGTGGTACAGGAGCGGGGGTGGCGCTGGGAACACGAACTGGTCTGCGACTCCTTCCGTACCGCACACGGGCACGTGCTGTGCACCGACGGCATGAGCCCGTTCGGACGCCCAGACGCACGGACCTTCCTCGTCTTCGCGGAGCTCTACCCCGTCGACCCGGACGACGAGGACTTGGTCGACGAATCGTGGCTGCTCGGCCTCATCGACGACTGGCAGCGGCAGCCCGGTTGGACAGGTCACCGGCCCTGCACCGACCAGGACTGCGAGACCATACTCACCGAGGCCGCCCAGGCGGTCACGGCTCACCTCGGCACAGCGCCGGAGCGAGCAGTCCTCTCCCCCGCGGCCGTGGTCACCGGTCCCCCACTGACACACCGGATCTGGCGCACCGCCACCCACGCCCTGGTGCTCGGACCACATGCCGACAACGGTCCCTACGGCCTCCTCACCCATCTGCAACTCTCCTGCACACCGCTCAGCTGCGGCCCCGACCTTCCACCTACCGACGATGAAGACGCCTTCGCCGGATGGATCACCGCACACATCGACTGGTGAAGGGCGCGACCGCCACGCGCCGGAGGCCCCCCGACTCGTGGGAGCGGATGCTCTCGGGGAAGCCTCCGGCGTGCGAAAGCCGGGCGGTTCAGAAACATGTCGCCGGTCAGGTGTGGTCGTCCGGGATCTCGGATTCCGGGACGGCGCGCAGGTGTCGGTGGTGCTCACGGCGACGAGTCTCAGTCCGGCCTGCCCGCGTGTCGGGCCGACCCGCCGCCTCGCGCCGCCCCTCATCCTCAGGCAGAGGTTCAGGGTTGTTGCGGGTGCGGGAGGGGCGGGCTCTCCTGGTCGGGGGAGGTCACGCCCAGGACGAAGGAGTGGCCGGCCGGGTCGGTGTAGCGGCGCAGGTCCGTGCGCCGGTCGGTCCGGGTGCCGTCGCGTACGGCTGCCACGGGCCGTGCGCCGAGCGAGACCGCCTCGCGCTCCGCCTCGTCGAGGGCGTCGGGGGCCACGAGGATGTGCAGGTGCGCCTGCTGGGAGTCCTCGGGGCGGGGCCAGCTCGGTGGCGCCTGCCCGAGGTCACGGCGAATCCCCAGGACGACACCGGAACGGCCGGAGACGAGCAGGAGGTCCGGGTCGCCCCCGGCGGGCTCCACGGCCGCGCCCAGCAAGGACGCGTAGAACCGCGCCAGAGGTTCCGGGTCGGTGGAGTCGAGGACGAGGACACTGGTCTTGGGCACAGTCATGTATCCCGTCTGCCCTGCGCCTCCGCTGCCAAGCTCGCCCGTCCCACGGGAAGCCGTTCTGCCGGCAACCGCCGGGCTGCGCGGGGCTCCCGCTCACTCGGCCCAACGCATCAGCTCGGTGACGTCTGGCCGTGTGACCCTAACGGCCATGTCGGCGTGGCAGTGCACGCGGCGAGAGCAGGATGGGACGCGCTTCCCCGCTCGCCCGCACGGCGCCGACAGGAGAGGTCCCCATGCTCGAACGCAAGCAGCGCAAGAACCGTACCGACATCACCTTCGTACTTCCCGCCGACAGCCCGCCCGGGCCGGTCAGCGTCGTGGGTGACTTCAACGGCTGGGATCCGTACGCCCACCCCCTCCATCTCCGGGAGGACCAGACGCGGGCCGTCACGGTCGCGCTACCCCGAAAGACCGTCCACTCGTTCCGCTACCTGGCGGCCGGCGACTACTGGTTCAACGACGAAGCCGCCGACGGCTGGGAGGGACCCAACAGCCGACTGCACACCTGAACCCGGTCCCCGGTGGCCTGCGCGTTCGCGGCTCAGGCGCCGGCGATCCGTGCCTCCTCCGGGCGCGAGGGCGGCGTCGCCACGCTCCCCCGCGCCGGAAGGACACCGACCGTTATGCGGCGGCGTTCAGTTCGGCTTGGCCGAACAGCAGGGCGTAGCCGGTGGGGAGCTGGTGGAGGATACGGGTCATCAGGTCGGGGCCGGCGTAGGCGGCGACGGCGGAGAAGACCGAGCCGGTGTCCCAGCGGGTGGTGGCCAGGGAGCCTCCGCTGCGGGTGGCGAGGTCCTTGACGAAAGCCCAGCCGGTCAGGGGCTGGGTGTCGGGGATCTGTGCGGTCAGGGCGCGTGCGGCCTCCAAGGGCAGGCAGGCGGCCAAGTCGACGCGCTCGTCGCCGGTCAGTTGACGTCCCAGCCCCGCAAGGACCAGGCGAACGGCTTGGTCGGCTCGCTCGCGGGTGGGGTAAGCGCCTTCGTAGCGGACCTTCTCCAGCATCTGCTCGTACGCCGTCCCGTACGGCTGCTGGTGCTCGAGCGGTACGCGCACGTCGGTGATCACTGCGGTGCATGCCTTTCGTGGAGTCGGGGTGGAGCGGTGCCGGTGTGTGGCACCGCGGTACTGGTCAGGTGGGCTGGGGACGGCCGAAGAGAAGGTCGTAGCCGGCGGGGAGCTGGAGCAGCGTCTGGCCCAGCAGGTCGTCGCCGGCGGCGTCGGCGACCGTGGACAGCACGGCGCTGACGTCCCAGCTCGCGGTCTGCTCCGTGGCGCCCTCGATCCAGGCTGCGACCGCCCGGACGAACCGCTCCGGCGACAGCGGTTCGGCGCTCTGCAGCGGATTGAGGAGGATCAGTGCAAAGCCCTCCGGCAGACGTGCAGCGAGCTGGGCGCGGACTTCGCCGACCAGGTGCGCGCCGAGCAGGGCCAGCACGACCCGGGCCGCACGCTCGGCTTCCTCCGAAGTGCCGTACTCACCGCGCTCCTTCACGTGGTCGAGGAACGCTTCGCGTCGCAGAGTCATCTCGGCCGCCACCCTTCGTGTTCGGACTGCCCACGGGGGTGCGGAGGCGGGCGAGGGGAGATCAGGTGCCCGTCCTCCGCACCTGTCCGGCCGATGTCAGCCGGAGATCTCCTTGTGGCCGGATCCGACGCCGATGGAGATCTTGCGGGGCTTTGCACGCTCGGCGATCGGGATACGCAGGGTGAGCACACCCGCGTCGTAGTCGGCCTCGATGTGCTCGGTGTCGAGGGTGTCGGCGAGCACGATCTGGCGGGAGAAGACGCCCAGCGGCCGCTCGGCCAGTTCCATCTGCACATCGTCGGCCTTCGTCGTCGGACGACGCTCAGCCTTGACCGTCAGCATGTTCCGCTCGACGTCGATGTCGATCGCGTCCGCGGTGACGCCGGGAAGGTCGAAGGCCACCACGTATTCGTGGCCTTCGCGGTAGGCGTCCATCGGCATCGCCGACGGCTTGGACCAGGTACCCGGGCCCATCAGCTGCTGCGCCAGCCGATCCAGCTCACGGAAGGGGTCAGTGCGCATCAACATCGTGAAAACACCTCCAGCAGGTCAGGGCAGTTGCTGCCAATGCGCCTCACTGACTTCCGTTGTAGCATGTCATCCAATGGATGACAAACATGAATGTCGTCGAAGTGATGACGACCCGAGGGAGGTGTCCGTGACCCCGGCCGACCAGCCGTCCCCGTACAGCACCGACGCCGACAGCCCGGTGTCGTTCCTTGCCGCCGCGGCGGCCCTGCACGCCATAGAAGACGCCCTGCGCGAAGCCCAACGCGAGATCCCCTACGCCCCCGACGCTCCCGGCCCCGGTCCTGAACAGGCCCTGGCCTCCCTGTCGCTGCTGCGGCAGGTCCGCGAGCAGCTCGCCGGCTGGGAGACCGGCCTGATCGAGACGGCCCGGGACGCGGGCGCCAGCTGGGCCGACCTCGCCGACCCGTTGGGAGTCGCCAGCCGCCAGGCCGCAGAGCGCCGCTATCTGCGCGGCCGTCCCGGGGCCGCCGGGACCACCGGCGAGCAGCGCGTCCAGGCCACCCGCCAGGCCCGGGCCGCCGAACGAAGCACCGTCGCCTGGGCCCGCCGCAACGCGGCCGACCTGCGCCGCATCGCCGGCCAGATCGCCGCCCTCTCCGACCTGCCCGCCGCGGCCCGCCACCCGCTCAGGGAGCTGCACGCAGCCCTCGCGCACGACGATCCCGCCGACCTCATCGCCCCCCTGACCGCCGCCCGCCCCCACCTGACCGCCGCCCATCCCGACCTCGCCGCTCGGCTCGACATCCTCACCCCGCCGTAGGGCCTTTCCGGGAGTGCACCGGCCATAAGCGTCTCGCAGTACATCGGCGGGTGGCGTCGGGGCGGTGGTGGAACACCGGAGTGCCGAGTTCCCGCACGAACTCGCGCCCCGGTGGCGCCGGAAGCCGGCTGGCGCCCATGGCAGCAACCCCTGGTAGAACGGCACGTCCCGGGAACCCGGTCAGGCCCGACCACGGAGGGCCCGAAGCCACTGGCGAGCGGTCAGGCCGCTGGGTTCGCGGCCGCGACAGGCCCGTCGCCGCAGCGTCCCCGGTCGCGGAGGTGTCGATTCTGGGGCCGTACGAATGCTGAGAAGGGGAACGTCCGTTGCTCCTGCTGCGGATCGGGTAGGGGATCGATCGCGATTGATCACACCCGTACGAGAGCTGCAAGGACAGGTCCGCTCATGCGCATCGATCTGACAGGACGTACCGCGCTGGTCACCGGCTCCACCCAGGGGATCGGCGCGGCCATCGCCATCGGTCTGGCCCGCGCAGGGGCTCTGGTCGGGGTCAACGGCCGGACCAGGGAACGGGTGGAACAGGCCGTCGCCGACATTCACCGCCAGGCCTCGGGCACCGCCCCGGTGCCGGTCGTCGCCGACGTCGCCACCGAGGAGGGCGCGCGCCTTGTCGCCGAGGCGCTGCCCGACGTGGACATCCTGGTGAACAGCCTCGGCATCTTCGGGCCGGCCGACCCGTTGGAGATCAGCGACGACGAGTGGCGCCGGTACTTCGAGGTGAATGTGCTGGCGGCGGTGCGGCTGATCCGCCAGTACCTGCCCGGCATGAGCGAGCGCGGATGGGGCCGGATCCAGAACATCGCCAGCGACTCGGCGGTGGTCGTCCCCGCCGAGATGATCCACTACGGCATGTCCAAGACGGCCCTGCTGTCCGTCACGCGCGGCTTCGCCAAACAGGCGGCCGGTACGGGTGTCACCGTCAACTCGGTGATCGCCGGGCCCACCCACACCGGTGGCGTGGAGGACTTCGTGTACGAGCTCGTCGGCCGCGACCTGCCGTGGGACGAGGCGCAGCGCGCGTTCATGCGCGAGTATCGGCCGCAGTCGCTGGTGCAGAGGCTGATCGAACCCGAGGAGATCGCCAACATGGTCGTCTACCTCGCTTCCGACCAGGCTTCGGCCACCACCGGCGGGGCACTGCGCGTTGACGGCGGGTACGTGGATTCGATCCTGCCGTAGACGTCCCTACCCGGCCGGGTGCTCCGGACTGCGCGCCAGGTCCTGGAACGCCGAACCGCAAGGGCGTTGCGTGCGGGCTGGGCACCCACGCGGGGGCCGGCGGTCTCAGGGGCCGGTGCGCGGGGGCATCCGCCGTGCGCGACATCGGCGTGAATTCGCTTCCTGGTGGCCGACATATGCCGGTGGCGATCGCACATGGGAGTGGTTCTCCACGGATTCCCGTACGGAGGGCGCCCGGTTGGCCCATCGTGTCCGCGGCGAGGAGCCGCTCGACGGGCGGCCGAGACCTGCGGGCGAGGAGAGCCATGGAGTGGGAGCGGGACAACTTCGGCGCGCACCGAGGGGCGGTCGGCGTGCTGCTGGCCGACGGGAGCGAACCGGGGCCGGTGCGCTTCGACACGGGCAGTGGCGGCTCCCTCCAGGAGTCGACGGACTGGTGGATCTACGACGGGACGTTCGGCGCGCCACGGGCCGGGCGGATTCGGGCCAGGTGTTCCTGCGGCTGGCGCGCGGACGCCTCCTACCCCGTCGACTGGGACCAGGTCGTACGGCGTCAGCCGTTCCTGTACGACACGTCCGCGCCCGAGGAGGACTGGCAGGCGCACCTGGACGATGTCGAGGCCCGGAGCGTTCCGCTGCCGGTCGAGATCACCGACCTGCTCGCCGCTCTGCAACAGCAGCTCGAGCGCCTGGCCGACGAAGCCCCGCTGGCCGCTCTGAAGGCCGTGGGCGAGCTGGACACGCTTTCCGCCTCGAGCGGCGCGACGGCCGCGTACCTCGCCGTGCGCGGCGACCGGATCCCCTGGCAGATGATCGCTGAAGGCCTCGGAACCACGGAAGCCGAAGCCCGGTCGCGCCTCCATCGCTACGAGTGCCGCCGCTGACGGTGCGCGAGCGCGGCCGTACGGGTGCGCTGATCGCGGCGCCCGGTGCCTCGGCCGCCTGCGATCGCGGGGTGACCGCGTGCCGTCTGTTGCCCAGGGGCGGGAAGGCGAATGCGCGGTGGCCTCCCGTCTGCACCGTCGGCCCGCGGGCCGCGTTGCGCCTTGGCTGTCGGGTAGCGTGACCTCTCCATTGCCAGGGCGTTGCACCAGGGCGGCACATCCCAAGTCCCCGTGGAAGGGGCGCGTCTGTGGAGGCCGGGCCCCGACTTGCCAGGGTCCGTAGAGCGAAAGGCGGCACCTGACCGTGACGGACCGGCTTGACCAGGAAATGCTCCAGCAGATCTACGCCCGGGGAGGCTCCGATGCCGTGAAGCGCGCGCTGGAGGAGTTCGCCCTCGTCGCCGGCGACGAGGAGCTGGACGCTGCTGTCGATCAGGCATGTGCCGTGATCGCCGCCGAAACGGCGCGCATCTCGGCGGTGGCCGACCAGCGCGAGGCGAGGATCGCAGAGCTTGAGGTGCAGGCTCGGGCGCTCCAGGAAGAGATCGACGCCTCGCGGTCGACATGACCGCTGAAGGGGCGTGGCGTGGCTTCCGCCGCTGGTGGGCCGCCCACCGCGTCGCGATGCGCCTGGGCAGGACGCCCCCGCCACCGACCACACCGACTCCGGTGCTGACGGCTCGCTGTCGGGTTCAGGTCGCCCGTACGAAGGCGCCCCACAGTCGGCATGAGGGGCGCTCGGCGGAAATCGGGTGCTCGAAGCCGGGCGCAAGCTGCCAGGCTGCCCGCGTGACCGAGACGACCCCCTATGACGCCGACCGTGCCGGATTCACGCGCCAGGCGTTGGCTCGCCTGGTCCTTTGCGATCACGCCGTGGATCTCAGCGAGGGGGCCACGGCTCTGGTCGCCACCGGGAACGACCCCGACACCGGTCCCGGTGGCCGGGTCAGCCAGGCGTTCCAGCTCATGGAGTTCGCGGAGCGCGCCCTTGTCTCGGCCGTCGTCTACGAGCGGGAGCGCGGCAGCTCATGGGCGGAGATCGGCCAGTACATCGGCATGGGGCCGGAAGAAGCTGAGGAGCGCTTCGCCGCGGACCTGGCCGACTGGAACACGGCCTTCGACGTCCCGTACCGGCTCGACGACACCGGCCGGAAGCGAATACCCCAGCTGCCCACCGCGGCCTACGACCCTGCATGGGCCTGCACCCTGCTCGACGGCTGGGCCGTTCGACGGCTCACCCTCGTCGACGACGAACGCCCCGTCAGCTCGGGTCTCGTCATGGACGAGGACGAGTCGGCCACGTAGCCCCTTGCGGTCGGGGCGTCGGCTTCATCAGACCGGATTGCCCGATCGGCAGCCGAAGCCCCTCACCTCCGGCGCCTGGAAGCCGAGGATCAGTAGTACCTCGGTGTCGGCCGAACCCGCGGCTGCGGGTTCTCGGCGTCAGCCGCGCGGGCGTCGGAGACTCCCGGCGCCGATCTTGATTCACGGCCGTGTCTCCGGGCAGCGTCATTCCCAGGACCGGCACACTGGACGCACGCGCTCCGGGCATCACCCGGACGGGTGCGTCGGGGCGTTGTCGGGGCGCTGGTGCGGGAAGGCTGGCGTGATGACGGTGCGGAGGCCTGGCGGCCAGTGAGGTGGGGACGATGGCAGTGGGGGCGAGTGGTGCCGACACCTCGGCCCGGGCGGCGCGACTGTGGGCCCGGGCGGCCGTGGTGGCCGTCGTGGCGGCCGTCGTCGTGCTGCTTCTGGCGTTCGGAGGCGGAGGGCTGCTGATCGTCGCGAGCGGTCTCGCCGCGCTGGTCGTCTCGGCCGCGGGCATCTGGTGGACGCTGGCCCACCGAGGGCCGCGGCGGTGGCTCGGTGTCGTCCTGATGGTCGGCGCGCCCGTGGGACTGATCGTGCTGTTCGTACGGAGCGATCTGTGGTTGACCGCGCTCGTCGCGGTCGGACTGTGGGGCGTGGCGCTGGCCTGTGCGCGGGCTGCCCTGCGGCGGCCGCACGCCCGTCATGTCATGCGGGCGGAGCCCCGCAGGCCTCCCGAGCGGCCCGTCCTGCTGATGAATCCGGCCTCGGGTGGCGGCAAGGTCGGCCAGTTCGACCTGGTCGAGAAGGCCGAGCGGCTCGGCGCCCGGGTGGTGCTGCTCGAACCGTCCGGCGACTTCGACGTCACCGCCCTGGCCCGCAAGGCCGTCTCCGAGGGGGCGGATCTGCTCGGCGTCGCGGGCGGCGACGGTACGCAGGCCCAGGTCGCCGCGGTCGCCGCCGAGCACGACGTGGCGTTCATGGTCATCCCCGCGGGCACCCGCAACCACTTCGCCATGGACCTCGGCCTGGACCGTACCGATCCGTCGCGTACTCTCGGCGCCCTCACGGACGGCGAGGAACTCCGCGTCGATCTCGGCAGCGTGGAGGGCAGGCCGTTCGTCAACACCGTGTCGTTCGGGGTGTACGCGCGGGTCGTGGAGCGCCCCGAGTACCGCGACGCCAAGGCGGAGACCGCTCTGGACGCGATGCCCGACCTGTTGCACGAGTCCGGTCCACGGTTCGATGCCACCGCCGACAAGACCCGTCTGACGTCCCAGCAGGCACTGCTGGTCAGCAACAACGCCTACGCCCGGCCGGACCCCCTCTCGGGCGGTCGCCGTCCGCGCCTCGACCACGGACGGCTGGGAGTCATCGGCATACGTGTGGAAGGCGCGGCGCAGGCGGCCGAGCTCGCGCTGCGGGGGTCTCTCTCCGACAGTCTGAACGTCCTGACCGCCCACCGCGTCGAAGTGACCTGCGACGCCGAGACCATCCCCGTCGCCGTGGACGGTGAAGCGATCACGCTTCCCGTCCCGGTGACCTGCACCGTCCGACGCCGGGCACTGCGGGTACGCGTGCCGCGTGTCCGGCCCGGGGCACCGCCGGTCGCCCCTCCGCTCGACTGGCGCCGTGTCGTCAAGCTGGCCTTCCAGGGGAAGGCCGGACGTGAGTGAGCGGAGGGACGGGAGCCATCAACGAAATGAGAGGGCGATGAGCGAAGCGCACGAGCAGGAGAAGACGCGGACCGAGAAGGCCCGGCGTGCCGGGCGACGGTTCTCGGACGGCGTCACCTCCGTCCTCGCCGATCTGCGGGCCATCGACGGCGCCGTCTACGCCGCGGTCGCCGCGACGCCCACACCGGCCCTCGACACGCGCCTGCGGCGGCTCTCGGCGGCGGCCGACCACTCCAAGATCTCCTTCGGGATCGCCGCCGTACTCGCGCTCGCCCCCGGCCGGCCCCGGCGCGCCGCCGCCCTCGGCGTCGGAGCGGTCGCCATGGCCTCGGCCACGGCGAACCTGCTCGGCAAGCGTCTCGTACGGCGGTCCCGCCCCGACCGTGAGGCGGCCCGGGTCATCATCGACCGGCACGTCCCCATGCCCACCTCGGCGTCCTTCCCGTCCGGGCACACCGCTTCCGCCGTGGCCTTCGCCTCCGCCGTCGGCTACGTCCTGCCGCCCGCCGCCCTACCCCTGACGGCCCTGGCCTGCGCCGTCGGCTACTCCCGGGTCCACACGGGCGTCCACTATCCGGGCGATGTCCTGGCGGGGGCGATCCTCGGGGCCACGACGGCCACGACCGTCCTCACCCTGTCCCTCACGCAGCAGAACACCATCAGGTTCCGGAGGTGACTTTGCATGATCATGCGAGATTATGCATACTCTTCCTATGTCTAAGGTCCTCACCTCCCTTCCTTCCGGCGAGCGCGTCGGAATCGCCTTCTCGGGCGGGCTCGACACGTCGGTCGCCGTCGCGTGGATGCGCGACAAGGGCGCCGTCCCCTGCACGTACACCGCCGACATCGGCCAGTACGACGAGCCCGACATCGCCTCCGTGCCCGGCCGCGCCAAGACCTACGGCGCCGAGATCGCCCGGCTGGTCGACTGCCGCGCGGCGCTGGTCGAGGAGGGCCTGGCCGCGCTCACGTGCGGAGCGTTCCACATCCGCTCCGGCGGTCGCGCGTACTTCAACACCACGCCGCTCGGCCGCGCCGTCACGGGCACCCTCCTGGTGCGGGCGATGCTCGAGGACGACGTGCAGATCTGGGGCGACGGCTCGACCTTCAAGGGCAACGACATCGAGCGGTTCTACCGGTACGGACTGCTCGCCAACCCGCATCTGCGGATCTACAAGCCCTGGCTCGACGCGGACTTCGTGACCGAGCTCGGCGGCCGTACGGAGATGTCCGAGTGGCTGCTCGCCCACGGTCTGCCCTATCGGGACAGCACCGAGAAGGCGTACTCCACCGACGCCAACATCTGGGGCGCCACCCACGAGGCGAAGATCCTGGAGCACCTCGACACCGGCGTGGAGACGGTGGAGCCGATCATGGGCGTCCGGTTCTGGGACCCCTCGGTCGAGATCGCCCCCGAGGACGTGACGATCGGCTTCGACCAGGGCCGGCCGGTGACGATCAACGGCAAGGAGTTCTCCTCCCCCGTCAGCCTGGTCATGGAGGCCAATGCCATCGGCGGCCGCCACGGCATGGGCATGTCCGACCAGATCGAGAACCGGATCATCGAGGCCAAGAGCCGCGGGATCTACGAGGCGCCCGGCATGGCCCTGCTGCACGCGGCGTACGAGCGCCTCGTCAACGCCATCCACAACGAGGACACCCTCGCCCAGTACCACAACGAGGGCCGGCGTCTCGGCCGGCTGATGTACGAGGGCCGGTGGCTCGACCCGCAGGCGCTGATGATCCGCGAGTCGCTGCAGCGGTGGGTCGGCGCGGCCGTCACGGGCGAGGTGACCCTGCGGCTGCGGCGCGGTGAGGACTACTCGATCCTCGACACCACGGGTCCGGCGTTCAGCTACCACCCGGACAAGCTGTCCATGGAGCGCACCGAGGACTCCGCGTTCGGCCCCGTGGACCGGATCGGCCAGCTCACGATGCGCAACCTCGACATCGCCGACTCGCGCGCCAAGCTGGAGCAGTACGCCGGGCTCGGCCTCATCGGTACCGCCAACCCGGCCATCGGCGCGGCCCAGGCGGCCGCGACCGGGCTGATCGGCACGATGCCGCACGGCGGCGCCGAGGCCATCGCCTCGCGCGGCGAGGTCTCCGGCATCGAGGAGCTGCTGGACCGGGCCGCCATGGAGTCCGGCACCGACTAGTCGGTCCGGCACTCCGGGGTCGGCCGTTCGTACGAGGCCGTTCCGGCGCCCATCGGCGCCGGGACGGCCTCGTCGCGTCTACGCCTCCTTACGGCGGCGCGTGAGAAGCAGGCGCAGGCGGCGGCGTGGGGGCTGGTCCGGGAGCCAGCCGAAGGCGAGCGAACTGCCGACGAGGCCGAGGAGCAGGCCGATGAAGAATCCGCCGAGGTTCGAGGTGACCCAGGTCGCGAGCGAGGCCAGGACGGCGACGATCGAGTAGAACAGGCGCTGGCGTGGGTTGAGGACGATCAGCGCCCCGCACACGATCATGATGACCGGCAGGACGTAGCCGACGAGGCTGTCGGCCCCCGCCGCGAGGATCACGGAGATGCTCGCCTGCTGGGTGAGGAGGATCTCGCCACCGCCCAGCATGATCATGACCCCGGGGCCGAAGGGGCGGCGGTGCCGCCATCGGCCGAAGGCGCGCCAGGGGTGCCGGCCGGCGCCTCCCGGTGAGCCTGTAGCCGTTGGAGGCGCTGTCTCCGGTGATGTCGGCGTCCCCGACGGGGCCGGTGTCGCCGGTGTCATCGTCAGCAGCCCTCGGAGTGGAAGCTCATGTGCAGGTCGGGCAGGGTGAAGCGGGTCGCGGTGGTGGCGTAGTTGGTCTGGTGCACGTCGGTGATGGTGACGGTGTCGGCCTGCTGGCCGAAGACGCCGAGCGGGCCCTTGACGGGCGGCTTGTCGAAGGTGCTGGCGTCCCCGCCGATCTCGATGTTGTCGAACGCGGCGAGCTTGCCGGAGATCTCGGTGGAGTCCGTGGTCAGGCCGGTGGCCTTGACCGGGGTGCCCCTGTTGCCCGCCGTGATGCGCAGATGGGTGCCGCCGAGTTCCACGCTCTGGCAGAGGTTGGTGAGTTCGGCCTGGCGGATGGCGGTCACGATGACCAGGACCTGACCGCCGGTGTCGCCGGCGTTCGGGCTGCCCTCGGGCATGGTGTCCAGGGCGCCGAACTGGCCGAAGCCGGTGCCCTTGAGGGTGTCGGCCTTCACCGTGAACGGCATGCCGGAGATGGCGAACTGGGCGGCGAGCGCGCCCTGGGCCGTCAGGACGACGAGGGTCGCCGCGATCGCGCAGGCGGGGGCCGCCATGAGGGCGGAGCGCCGGAAGCGGACGCGGCCGCGCCGCCGGAGGTCCTCGCCCGGCGGTAAGGAGCGGGCGGGGGTGGGCTCTTCGGGCAGGGCGGGGCCTTCGGACATGGCCATGAGGTGCTCCTGACAATGATGAGGAAACAGACCTGGTGGCGGTGGTGTCCTGGCGCGGACGGTCCCCCGACCCCGCCCGGGTTCTCCTCGTGTCTGGTGCACGGAGGCGGCCGCGTGGCAGGGAACCGCCTGGACCGTAAGCCCGTCGTTACTGCCCAGTCAACTACCGTGCAGTGGATAGGTGTTGGTGGTGCGCGAGGTACGGGATGTCAGGTGCAGGTGCCCCCGTCGGTCCCGTCATCCCCACCGGCAGTGGTACTCGCGCCGGTGAACGGCGCCACCACGACGTGGACCAGCGTGTCGAGCAGACGCGGCAGCTCTCCGGTCCGGCCCTCGTCGACCGCGCGGTGCACAGCCGCGTGGACGGCTCCGACGACGGTGTCCACCAGCTCCGCGCGCTCCACCCCCGGCGGTGCGGGCGGAGCGTCGACGAAGAACCGGCGGAAACTGGCCAGAAGTTCGGCCCGCGCGCGGCGCCCGGCAGGCCCCGCCGACTCGATCTCGACGACCATGCGCGCGAACGCCGGGGTCTGCGACAGGAGCGCCAGCATCGTCCGCAGCCCGGCCCGCACGGCCGCCGGCCAGGAGGCCGCGCCGCCCGCCTCCTCGTACGGCCTCTGCATGGCCCGTACCACCATCTGCGTACCACTCCGGTACGCGGCGAGGACCGCGTCCTCCTTGCCCGTGAACAGGGCGTAGAACACGGGCCGGGTCACTCCGGCGGCGCGGCAGATGTCGCTGATCCGGGCACCGGCGTACCCGTGCGCCGCGACCATGCGGGCCACCCCGTCCAGCAGCCTTTCGCGCTGCCTCGACGCCACCTGTTCCGGCGTCAGCCGCCGGGGGCCGGGGCGCAGGGAGCGCTCCGGGTCGCGGCCCGTACGCGCGCCGGGCAGAGCCTGCCACTCCTCGGTCGGACGAGCACCCTTCACCGGCCACATCCCCCCGGGGCTGTTGACGTCACATACTCCACAGGTTTACAACCCTGATGGGTTTTCCTCTCGTGTGTGCGGTCGGCGGCCCGGTCCCCCGGGGACGCGGACCACCCGACACCGCACACCGGACAGCACCGCACACAGCACCGTGTATCACGCTCTCGTCGCGTCCCGCGACATCGTCGGGCCGATCCGTGGCGCCGGATCGGGCCGGCAAGGGATGCCCGTCGCTCTGCATGCCTCCTTCGAGCCGCACCCTTCCCCCGCCACCGGCTGCCGTCGGCCACTCACGCGTGCCCGCACCGGGTGATGTCCCCGCATCCCCGGCAGAGCCGAGTTCCACCACCGCCACCCTGGTACGAAAGGACCCCCACCATGAACAAGCGTGCCTTCTTAGCCTCCGCCGGAGCGGCTCTCGCCGCCGTCCTGGCCGTCACCCACCCGGCCAGTGCGGCCGGTACGGTGCTGACGACCGGCAGCGCGAGCGGCCCGTCCGCCGCGGTCGGCGACGTCCTCGCCGCCTCGCTCGCCTCCGGCACCACCGCCAAGATCGCCACCACCTCGGGCGGCAGCACCGGCATCACCTGCAACTCCTCCGCGTTCAGCGCCACGGTCACCAGCAACCCCGCCGCACCCGGCACCGCGACCGAAACGCTGACGTCCCACACGCTGAGCACCTGCACGACCAACATCCTGGGAGCGACCGGCGTTCAGAGCATCACGGTCAACAACCTGCCCTACACCACGGCCGTCACCTCGGGCGGGACGCTCACCGTGACCGCCGGCAGCACCGGTCCCATCCAGACCACGCTGAAGATCAACACGATCCTCGGTCTGACGACCTGCGTCTACCGGGCGACGAGTCTCACGGCGACCCCGTCGAACACCGACAACTCGCTCGCCTTCGCCAACCAGCAGTTCACGAAGGCCAGCGGCCCCGGCACCTGCCCGGCCAACGGCTTCTTCACCGCCAAGTACGGCCCGATCCAGGACACCACCCAGGGCGGTGCCCCGGTCTTCGTCAACTGATCCCGGGGCCCGGCGCCCCAACTCCGTCCGGGAGCGCGCGCGACGTGTTCCCGGACGGCAGCCGGGCGACGGTCCACTTGGCTCGGGTGGACAGGTCGCTGAGCGACTTCGCCGACTCCTTGGCCATACCGGCGAGCAGGGGCCTGGCGTGCGTCATCGTCGCGCGGGCGAGTTCGTCGGCGCCCGACTCCGCGGCGGCGAGGGTCAGTTCGAGGTGCTGTTCCGTGACCAGACGGCCGAGCCCGAGGCGCCTGCCCTGCGGGAACGCGTCGAGCGCCGACCGTGCCCGGTCCAGGGCGCGGGCCGCGGCCGGCAGGTCGCCCTTGTGGCGTTCCAGGCGCGCGAGGACGGAGGCCTCCCGGGCGCGGTCCCCCGGCGCGTCCTGGAGGGAGAGGAGGTTGAACTGGGCGCGGGCTGCCTGGGCGTGGTCGCCGAGGCGTTCCAGTGCGCGACTCAGGTCCCGGAGCCGATCGGCGTCCGGGCCGGTGTCGTCCAGCAGACGGATGAGGGCGGTCCGGGCGTGCTCGACACGGCCCTGCCGGTGGGCCAGATCGATCCAGGTGAACTCGTGCTCCGGGCGCCGGGACTCCTCGGCGCGGGCCCATTCCACGGCCTCGGCGCTGTCGGTGATCTGGCCGGCCGTCGCCGCGCGCAGCAGTGGCACGTCGTCGTCCTGCCCGTACGAGCCGACCAGCATCGCGGCCAGCCACCGCTCCTCGAACCTCTCGGTCCGTACGTCGTTCTCGCGCTCCAGGAGGAACCGCAGGAGCTGCAGATCACCGTCGCGACGGTCGGACCGTGCCGCACGCAGCACCCCCGCGCGCAGCACCGGATCCGTGGCCGTCTCCGCCCGTACGGCGGGATCGCCGGAGCGCAGCCCCTCCAGCGCCGCCCGTCCCGGGGCGAGAACGGTGTCCCGCAGGGGCCGCCGGTAGGAATCCTCCAGCCGGTACGCGCACAGCTCGTCGGAGTTGAGCAGGAGGTGGTCGGGCTCGGTGCGCCTGGTGGCCGACTCGGACAGGGCGTGGAGCTCGGTGAGCGGCCGGTCGGGCAGCCCCAGACCGGCCAGCAGCGCAGCCCTCTGCGCGTCCAGTTCGGGGGCGAACTCCTCACGGGCCTCGTCGTCCCCCTCGCGTACGGCGGCGAGCAGGCCTTCCTCGTCCAGCTCGGCGGAGACGTTCTCGCACCACCAGGGCAGCCGGACGAGGATCTCGAGCGCCTCGCTCACGGAGTCGGCGAGGAGCGAGGCATAGCCGTCGGAGGAGGCGTGGAGTACTGCCGTTCCGCCGCACAGGAAGTACGTGCCGCCGGTGTCGTCGCCGGCGATCGGCTCCAGCGACGCGCCGGACGCCAGGTGGACCGCTTCCACGTGGTACGCCCGGCCGATGTCGAAGTTGAAGGGATACGCGGCGAGGTCGGCCAGGTCGGGGCGGGTACGCAGGAGCTCCAGTACGCGGTCGGTCATGCGCACCCACCCTAGAGGACCTCCCCGAGAGCCCCCGGGCCCCCTTGAGGTGCAGACCTCCCCAAGCCCTAGGTCAGGCGCCACTTCTGGTTGGCCGCTCCGGTGCACGCCCAGATCTGGGCTCGCGTGCCGTTCGCCGAGGAGTGGTCCGAGGCATCCAGGCATTTGCCGGCCGTCACGTTCACCAGGTCCGAGGAGGCGATTTCGTGACGCCATCGCTGGGCGCCCGTGCCGTTGCAGGTGTGGAGCTGGACCTTGGCGCCGTCCGACGTCGAACCCCCGGTCACGTCGAGGCACTTGCCCAGCGCCCGGACCGTGCCGTCGGGGTGGACCGTCCAGTGCTGTGCGGCCGAGCCGTTGCAGTCCCAGAGCTGGACGGGCGTACCGTCCGCGTCGGCGCCGCCCGCCACGTCGAGGCACTTGCCTCCGAGGCCGACGAGACCCTGGGTGGCGCTCTGGGTGCCCGCCCAGTTGAAGGTGGCGGAGGTCTTGCCGGGGAGGGTGTACGTGAAGTGCTGCGCTCCCCAGTTGACGGTGACCGGCCGCGCGGTCGTGGAGTCGTTGTAGGCGATGAGCGCCTTCGAGCCGTCGGTGTTGCGCCAGGCGACGTTGGGCACGGTCGAGCCGGCGGTGGAGGCGATGCGCTGGGCGCCGGGCCGTACGAACTTCGTGAGGTGGCCCATGGTGTAGTACTCGATCGTGTAGTCGACCTGGCCGTGCCGCGAACCGCCGTTGTGGACGGTGATCAGGCCGTCGCAGGTGCCGCATCCGCCGTTGTGCGGGCCGCGGTTCTGGTCGACCGCGAGGGACCACTTGGTGACCGACTTCGCCCAGTTCCGGGTGTAGTCGATGATGTTCATCATGTCCTCGCGCTGCTGGTTCGCGATCCAGGTGCCGCCCGAGTGCTCGGTCTGGAAGGCGGCAAGCTGCGGAAAGCGGTCGTGGATCTCGGTCTGCTTGGCGACGTTGCCGCCGTAGCCGTGCCATGCGACGCCGCCGAAGTTCGGGTGGCTGCGCACGGCTGGGTCGTCGACCGTCTGGGCGGCGTACGCGTCGTAGGTGTCCCAGTTCCAGTCGTGGGCGAGGACCTTGGTGGGCAGGCCGGCGGACCGGAGCTTGGGCAGCAGCTCGCTCTTGGTGAAGTAGGCGAGGCCGGAGGCGTTCCAGCTCATCGACGGGTAGCCGGAGCAGCACGTCGGTTCGTTCTGGGCGGTGACGTAGTCGACGGGGACGCCCTGGTCGCGCCAGCCCTGGAGGTACTTGACGAAGTAGTCGGCGTACGTGCCGTAGTTCTCGGCCTTCAGCCAGCCGCCGTTCAGCTGCCCGCTGTCCTTCATCCAGGCGGGGGCGGTCCACGGGGAGGCGACGAGCGTGAGCGCCGGGTTGAGCTGCCTGGCCTGCTTGGTGAGCGGCAGGACGTCCTGGAGGTCGTGGGCGAGGGAGAAGCGCGTGAGGGCGGGGTCGGTCTGGCCGGCCGGCAGGTCGTTGTACGTGTAGCCGAAGCGGGCCAGGTCGGAGCCGCCCATGGGGTTGCGTACGAAGGAGAGGCCGATGCCCTCGGTCGGCGAGAAGAGCTTCTTCATCGTCGCGTCCCGGGTTGCCTGGGACAGGGCGCCGGAACCTTTCATCAGCCAGGCGGCGGTGTCGGTGAACGAGGCGCCACCGCCGGAGAAGGTCTGGTAGCGGGTGTTCTCGTCGACGGTCAGGGTGGTGCCGCTGCCGCCGTTTCCGGCCTGGAAGTTGATCGGGGTCTGCTGCTGGAGTCCGCGGGTGACATGGCGGCCGCCGGCGTCGTCCGTGGTGGTCAGCCAGATGTTCACCTGCTCGGCGGCGGCCTGTGCGGGGGCGGCGGAGAGGCCGCTGAGCGCGGTGAGGCCGGACGCCGCGAGGGCGCCGGCGAGGAGCGTTCTCGTCAGTCGGCGGGGGGCCTGTGGCCTGTGGTTCGAACGGAGCATGTCGGGTGCCCTTCTCGGCAGGGTGTGGGGGAGGTCCGAGAATCCGGTCGCGGGTCGAGCCGGTGCGCGTCGAGCCGCGGCGCGTCGACCCGCACCGGCTCGACCGGCGTCGACTCACGTCGAGTCGCGTCGGATCGAGCCGCGTCGCAGCGCATCGCGTCGAATCGAGTCGAGTCGAGTCGAGTCGAGTCGAGAGTGAACTGGGCATCGGGGCGGCCGTCAAGGTGTCACGCATTCAAATCCTGAACGCATGACCGGAGTTGCCGGGAGCAGGGAGGAGTTTGGGACGTTCACGGTGTGAACTCTTGACGGCGGGGCGGGGCGGCGGTTGACTCACCGCACCGCGCCGGAACCGGTTCCGGAAGCGGTTCCGACACCGATGTCAGTCCCTCGACGCGGAGGCCCCCGATGCGTGTCACGATCGCCGACGTCGCACGTCAGGCGGGCGTCAGCAAGACGACGGTCTCCCGGGTCCTGAACACCGGGGTCGAGGTCGACTCCGCCACGGCCGCCCGCGTTCGCGAAGTGATCGATGTACTCGGCTACGTCCCCAGCTCGGGGGCCGTCGGCCTGGCTCGTGGCAGCAGCCGCACGATCGGCATGCTGACGCCCTCGCTGACCTGGCCGTGGATGGGCGAGGTCCTCCAGGGGGTCGTCGACACCGTCGAGGCCGCCGGCTACGGCATGTTGCTCTTCACCTGCAACCGGGGCGCCGACTCCGTCCGCCACTTCGCAGGCCAGGTCTCGGCCAGGGCGTTCGACGGGCTCCTCGTGGTCGAGCCGGAGGACACCCTCGACACGATCACGGCAATGCACCGGCGCGGTCTGCCCGTCGTCCTCATCGACGACCGCGGTCACCACCCGGCGTTCCCCTCGGTCGCCACCACCAATCGGGCCGGAGGCGCGGCCGCCGCAGACCATCTGCTCGCCTCGGGCCGTACGCGACCGCTCGTCGTCACGGGCCGTCGCGACTTCGGCTGCGTACGCGACCGGCTGGAGGGTTTCCGCGACGTCCTGCCCACCGAGCTGGTCGTCGAGGGCGAGTTCACCGAGGACACGGGCCGCTCGGCCGTCCGGCGGACCCTGGCCGAGGGCAGGGACTTCGACTGCGTCTTCGCGCACAACGACCTCATCGCGGCGGGCGTCCTGCGTGCCCTGCGGGAGGCCGGGCGCGGCGTCCCCGAGGACGTCGCCGTCGTCGGCTTCGACGACATCCCCATGGCCCGGCACACCGAACCGGCGCTGACAACGATCCGCCAGCCCATGCGCCGGATGGGCGAGACCGCCGCCGCGATGCTCCTCGCCGGCCTTGCCGGCGAAGCGATCCCGCGCGAGCCGGTCGTCCTGCCCACCGAACTCGTCGTCCGCCGCTCGGCGCCCACGCGCGGGTGAGCGGGCGCGCGAACCGGTAGCCCCTCCCGATCCGGTACGTCCCCGTCCCGGTACGCCCCTGTCCCGCACAAGGAGCCGCAATGCCACGAACCACGGCGGTGATCGCCGTCACCGCTCTGCTCGGCACTCTGCTCACCGGAGCCCTGCCGAGCGCCGCCGCCGACGAGCCCCCGCCCGCGCCGGTGGCCGTCGACCGGTTCGAAGGGGAGGTCCCCTTCGCGAACCCGCCCGCGGAGGGCCTCTTCACCTGGGGCAGTGACGCCGACGACCCGCCGAAGCTGCGGATCGCCGAGCGGACCGACGCCCCCGAGGGCGCCAAGGTCCTCGAAGGCGACTACGACATAAGCGGCTGGGGCGGGTTCAGTCACGACTTCGCCTTCGACAAGCCCGCCCACGACTGGACCGCGTCCAAGGGCATCCGCTTCTGGTGGTACGGCCAGAACACCGCTCCCCTGCCGCCCGGATCGGGCAGGCGCATCCACTTCGAGCTCAAGGACGGCGGCGCGAACGGCGAGGCGTCCGAGCTGTGGACCACGTCGTTCACGGACGACTGGGAGGGCTGGCACCTCGTCGAGATCCCGTTCTCCGACTTCCAGTACCGCGCCGACTACCAGCCGGTGGGCGGAATCGACCAGGTCCTCGGGCTCAACGAGATGTGGGGGTACGCGCTCACCCTGCCGCCCGGCTCCCCCGGCTCGTTCGCCCTGGACGGCGTGGAGCTCTACGGCAAGGCCGAACCGGCCCTGAACACCAAGGTCGTCACCGACACCGCCGTACATCCGGTCGGCGAGGGCGGAACCGCCGAGGTGAAGGTCTCCGTCGCCACGACCGGCTCCACCCCGCTCCCCGAACCGGTCACCGTCACGTACGCGACCGAGGGCGGCAGCGCGCAGGCCGGCGCCGACTACGCGCCGGTCACCGGCTCCCTCACCTTCCCTGCGGGCACGCCCTCCGGCGCGACCCGGTCGATCGCGGTGGCCACGAGGAAGGACCGTTCCGCGGAGTCGGCCGAGACGATCCCGCTCGTGCTGAGCGTGACCGGCGCCAAGGCGCCCGCAGAGAACCCGCTCGTCGTCGTGGACGCCCATGGTCTGCCGTACCTGGACCCGAAGCTTCCGGTGAAGAAGCGCGTCGCCGATCTGCTCGGGCGGATGTCGCTCGCGGAGAAGGCCGGTCAGATGACGCAGGCGGAGCGCAACGCGCTGCGGTCGCCGGGCGACATCGCCTCCTACGACCTCGGCTCGCTGCTCTCCGGCGGCGGGTCGGTGCCCTCCCCCAACACGCCCGCGGCCTGGGCGAAGATGATCGACTCGTATCAGCTGCGCGCGCAGGCGACCCGCTTCCAGATCCCGCTGATCTACGGCGTGGACGCGGTGCACGGCCACAACAACGTCGTCGGCTCGACGATCATGCCGCACAACATCGGCATCGGCGCGTCCCGTGATCCGCGGGTCGCCGAGCGGACCGGCGCGGTGACGGCGAAGGAGGTGCGTGCCACGGGCATCCCGTGGGACTTCGCTCCCTGCCTGTGTGTCACGCGGGACGAGCGCTGGGGACGTTCCTACGAGGCGTTCGGCGAGGACCCGGCCCTGGTGACCGCCATGGAGACCGTGATCAACGGTATGCAGGGCGCGCGGGACGGCCGTGACCTCGACCGTAACGACAAGGTGCTGACCAGCGCTAAGCACTTCGTGGGCGACGGCGGCACGGAGTTCGGGTCCTCGACCACCGGCTCGTACACGATCGACCAGGGCGTCACGAAGGTCACCCGGGAGGAGCTGGAGGCGGTACATCTCGCGCCGTTCGCCGAGGCGGTGAAGCGCGGGGCGGGCACGGTCATGCCGTCGTACTCCTCGCTCGACGTCCTGGGCGACGACCAGGGTCCGGTGAAGATGCACGCCAACGCCGAGATGATCAACGGTGTCCTCAAGGGCCGCATGGGCTTCGACGGATTCGTGATCAGCGACTGGCAGGCCATCGACCAGATCCCGGGCGACTATCCCAGCGACGTGCGGACGTCGGTCAACGCCGGCCTCGACATGATCATGGTGCCGACGAACTACCAGGACTTCACGCGGACGCTCGAGGACGAGGTGACGGCCGGGCGCATCGGCCAGGCACGGATCGACGACGCGGTGGCGCGGATCCTGACGCAGAAGTTCAAGCTGGGCCTCTTCGAACAGCCCTACGCGGACACCTCCCGTCTCGGCGAGATCGGTTCCGCCGGGCATCGTGCGGTGGCGCGCGAGGCGGTCGCCAAGTCCCAGGTGCTGCTGAAGAACGCGGGCGGGGTGCTGCCGCTGAAGAAGTCCCAGAAGGTGTACGTCGCCGGTTCCAACGCCGATGACATCGGCAACCAGGCGGGCGGCTGGACCATCAGCTGGCAGGGCTCGTCCGGGCGGACGACTCCCGGTACGACGATTCTCGAAGGGATGCGGAAGGCGGCGCCCGATGCGGAGATCGCGTACTCCAAGGACGCCTCGGCCGCCACGGACGGCTTCGACGTGGGTGTGGTCGTCGTCGGCGAGACGCCGTACGCCGAGGGGTTCGGTGACGTGGGCAACGGCAACGACCTCGAACTGACCGCCGCCGACAAGGCCGCCGTCGACAAGGTCTGCGCCGCGATGACGTGTGCCGTCCTCGTCGTCTCCGGCCGCCCGCAGCTCATCGGTGACCGGCTCGGCGCGATCGACGCCCTCGTCGCCTCGTGGCTGCCGGGTACGGAGGGCGACGGCGTGGCGGACGTCCTCTACGGTGCTCGCCCGTTCACCGGGCAGCTGCCGGTCACCTGGCCGAAGTCCGAGGCGCAGCTGCCGGTCAACGTCGGCGACTCGGCGTACGACCCGCAGTTCCCGTACGGCTGGGGGCTGACCACGCTCACGGCCGCTCCGTCCGGTGGGGATTCCGCGCTGCGGGCCATCGGCGTGGCCGCGAAGGTCCTCCAGGCGACGGGCCACGGCACCTCGGCGGAAGGCAGGGCGCTGCTCGCGAGGGCCAGGACGGTCGTCCAGCACAAGATCGGGCAGAACGTCACGGAGGCGACGGCGAAGCCGTTCGCCGAGGCCGACCACCTGCTGCTGACGGGTGATCTGACGGGCGCGGTGGCGAAGCTGAGGGCGGCGTACAAGGCCGCCGGCTGAGGCGTTCGCAAGCGGGCGGGGGGGGGTGGGAGCGGGCTTGCGGGCCTGCCCCCACCTCCCTCGGCTCTCTGCGGAACTCGTTACGCGGGGAGGGCCGGCGTTCCGCCGGCGGGCCATCGGCCGACGGTGAGGGCGCCCGCTTCCCGTCGGACCTCCACGATGCCCGTGCCGCTGAAGTGGGCGGGGACGACCAGTTCCCGTTCGGTGGCGGCGCGTTCGAGGATCCTTCCGCGGCTGGTGACGGCGGCCGCCGGGTCCAGGCAGAAGCAGCTGTTGCAGGACGGCCTGAGGATCTGCACCGGGCTGTGCAGGAGGTCGCCGACGAAGACCGCGCGGTCGCCGCCGGACGCGAGCCGCAGCACGGCGGAGCCGGGGGTGTGCCCGGGTGCGGATTCCAGCGTGAGGTGCTCGTCGATGCGGTGGGTACCGTCCCAGAGGACGGCCTGGCCGGTACGGTGCACGGGCGCGATGCTGTCCTCGTACACGAGCCGGTCGTCGGGGTGCCGCCCGCTCCCCTGGATGTTGTCCGGCCCGAAGTGGACGTCGTCGGCGACCGGGATGAGGTACTGCGCGTGGGGGAAGGTCGGGACCCACTCGTCATCGGCATCGGTGGTGTTCCAGCCGACGTGGTCGGCGTGGATGTGGGTGTTGACGACGATGTCCACGTCCTCGGGCCGTATGCCGGCGCGTGCCAGACCTCCCAGGAAGTCGCCCTGCCAGTGGTGGAACGCGGGCGAGCCGGGCCGCTCGCGCCCGTTGCCCACGCCGGTGTCGATCACGACGGTCCGTCCGGCGCTGCGGAGGACCCAGGTCTGCAGCGCCATCACGGCGTTGTCGGTCTCCGGGTCCCAGTGGTCCGGCGCGAGCCACCCCTCGTTGTCGCGCCACAGGTCGGTTCCGGACTCGGGGACCAGGCCGCGGGCCGGGGCGAACGCGCCTCGCCATTCGACGATCCGGATGACCTCGACGTCTCCCAGCATCATGCGCTGCGGGCTCTTCGTGGTGTTCATGGGCTCGACCCTAGGGAGACCTCGGTGAGGCTCTCAATGCGTGTTCTGCTCCTGTGGATACGCATACGTCTCATGAGTGATGCCGGAGATACCGTGTCGCCATGGATGTGGTGAGCGACGCGATCGCGACCGTACGGATGGGGCAGGCAGCGTCCGACCGGGTGCGGGTGAGCGGGAGTTGGTGCGCGCGGTTCGCCCCGTACGACGGCGCGGGCTTCCATGTGGTGCTGGAGGGAGGCTGCTGGCTGCTTCCTGACGGCGGTTCACCGGTCTCGCTCGGTGTCGGGGACGCGGTGCTGCTGCCGCACGGTACGGGGCATGTGATCGCCGACTCCCCGGCCGACGCGGCGACCGTCGCACGGGCGGTGCCGTTCGAGCGCTGGACGGGCGGTCCGCCGGGCCCGCGCCGACCGGCCCCGTCCGCGCCAGGAGGCGTGGAGCTGCTGTGCGGCAAGTACCGCCTCGATCACAGCCGCGTCCACCCCCTCATGGCGGAGCTGCCCACCGTCGTCCATCTGCCGCACCGGGTGGGGGACCATCCCGAACTGCGGGCCGCCCTCGACCTGCTGGGCGGCGAGCTGACCGCGGGGCGCCCCGGATCCGGCATCGCCGTGCCGAGCCTGGTCGACCTCCTGCTCGTCTACATGATCCGGGCCTGGGTGGCCCAGGGCAGCGGCGGTGCGTGGTCGGCGGTCCTGGGCGACCCCGTGGCGGCCGCCGCGCTGCGTGCGCTGCACGCGGACCCGGCCGCCGCGTGGACGAACGACCGGCTGGCAGCGGAGGCGGGGGTCTCGCGCCCCACTCTGGCGCGCCGCTTCACGTCCCTGGTGGGCCGGCCGCCGATGGCGTACCTCACCTGGTGGCGGCTGACCCTGGCCGCCACCGCGTTGCGCGACACCCAGGACTCCCTGTCCGCGATCGCCCGCCGTGTCGGCTACGGGACTCCGTACGCGCTCTCGCACGCCTTCAGCCGTGAGTTCGGTACGACCCCGGGGCGGTACCGCGCACGGGCGGTGGCCGGTGGCGAGCGACGGCCGGACGCGGCGGCGGGGCGAGGCGCAGGTCCCGTGCAGAGGAAGGGAGTTGTGCGTTAACCGCGTGTGAACGAGGAATTTCCTACCGACCGGTAGACATGGCGTCGCGCAGGCATGAATCTAGTCGCGAACATGCCAAACCGTCGTGTTCGTCCCGGCACGTCCTCCCGGACGTGCCGCCGTCCACAGGAGATCCCCCACATGCATCGCCACACCCTCCGCGTCAGAACGGCCCTGTCCGCCGCCGCGGCAGTCGGCATCCTGGTCGCGTCCCCGGCCACGGCCATGGCCGCGCCCTCGGCATCCGCGCCGGCCGCGGCTCCCGCAGCCGTGACCGCCGCGTCCACGGGCGGGGTCGCCGACCTCGCCGGTGTCGACTACGGCACCTGGCGACGCGACGTCAAGGCGGTCGTCGACCAGGCACGGCCGTACATCGAGGAGCGCAGCGCGAACGCCGACGGCGCGAAGCAGGCGATCGTCCTCGACATCGACAACACGTCGCTGGAGACGGACTTCCACTTCTTCCTGCACCTGCCGACCCCGGCCGTGCAGGACGTCCGCGACCTCGCCCGCTACGCGCACTCCCGCGGTGTGGCCGTCTTCTTCGTCACCGCGCGCCCCGGCATCATCCACGCGCTCACCCAGTACAACCTGAAGGCCGTGGGGTATCCGGTGTCCGGGCTGTACGTGCGTAGCCTGCCCGACCTCTTCGACGAGGTGAGCACGTACAAGACGGCCAAGCGCGCCGAGATCGAGGCGCGTGGCTACACGATCATCGCGAACATCGGCAACCGGCCCACCGACTTCGTCGGCGGTCACGCCGAGCGGACGTTCAAGCTGCCGGACTACGACGGCAAGCTCTCCTGACTCCGCCCGCGCCCCCGGACCCGCCCGCTCACCCGCGTGCCAGGTCCGGGGGCGCACCCCTGCCCGGGGGTCACAGCACCCGACCGAGCAGCCGGTCCCTGACGAAGAGCTGATGGCGCGCCACGAGCCCGCCGTGCAGCGCGAGCGCGGCGAAGAAGAGCACGTGCGCGGTGATGTGTACGCCGAGCAGCTCGTCCTCGCCCGAGGCGAGGAGCCAGAGGCCGCTCGACGGCACGATCAGGGTGAGGGCGAGCAGCGCGTAGTCCGTCCAGTGGGCCAGGCTCCGTTCGAAGGGGCTGAGCGTGGGCGCCCACGG
This sequence comes from Streptomyces sp. NPDC022552, assembly GCF_055561875.1. NCBI lineage: Bacteria > Bacillati > Actinomycetota > Actinomycetes > Kitasatosporales > Streptomycetaceae > Streptomyces > Streptomyces sp. NPDC022552. Next base: position 75,018 of record NZ_JBVHGJ010000006.1, on the reverse strand, counting down.
CGGGAGTGGTGTCGCGATCCGCCGGCCGAGCCGGAGCAGGCCGAGGGCGAGAACGGTGAGGCCGAGCAGGACATGCGCGGTGAAGAGGGGATCGTCTCCGAAGGCCCGCCCCTGCCCCGGCCGTGCCCACTGCCCGACCCCCGGCCCCGCCCGCGCCCGTGGCCGCTGGAGACGTCCGCGAGCAGGTAGCCGATCGTGAACTGCGCGGCCATCGCCGCGGCGGTCGCCCAGTGCAGCACCTTGGTGACGAGGCCGTAGCCCCACGGTCCGTTGCGCAGCCTCACCGGCTCCCGCGGTGGCGTCGTCATCCCCGCAGTCTGGCATCGGCGGCCTGTTCGCCCCCGGAACCGCGACACGGCGGATCTCGGACGTGTGCCAGAGTGGGCCCATGCTCGACGCCCTCATCAGTGACGCCACCTCGCCGTCGTGGGCGGTCAGGGCCGCCGCCGGCCGGCGTCTGGCGCCGTACGCCGAGGACGCCGTCGTGGCCGTGGTACTGCGGCGGCTGCTCCTGGACGGCCACGACACGTACGTCACCCAGGAGACGGCCGAGGCGCTGCTCGAACGGTGGGACGTCGTCGGGCTGCGTCTGGTCCTGGCGGCCGACGCCGTCGCGGACGACGACGCCGGCGACCATCTGAGCGCCGCGATCCTCAACGTCTGCCGTCAGTCCTATGAAGACGAGGAGCGGTTGGACGCGCTCTGCGCGGCGCTGGCGTCGGACGTCGATCCTGACGTGCGGGCGGCAGCCCGAAGCATGCTCGGACCGTGACGGGTACGGGGCGCGTGCCCGCCCAGTCACGCCCCGGCCCGTCGTGCCCCGGTCCTCAGCAGGTCGCGCGGACGTAGCCGGTTCGGCCCGCGGGGCGGACATCGGTGTCGCGCAGGACGATGGAGAGGGTATGGCCCCAGCGCGCGCATGCCCGCGTGAGGCCCTCGGGCTCGTACTCGATGACGAGCACCCGGTTGTCGAAGGCGGTCGCGTACGGCTCGCACTCGTCGTACTGGCCGCATTCCTCGGCGACCGCGAAGTCGAAGCCTAGTTTCCGGCCCTGCGGCGCGAGTTCGGCGGCGTTCTTCTGCCCGATCGCGAGTCCGGCCGCGTGGGCGCGGGCGACGAGCAGCCGGGCGAAGGCGAGGTCGTGTTCGGGTGTGAGACGGCCTTGGGAGCGCTCGTAAGAGTCGAGGTTGTCCGCCTCGACCGCCTGGTAGCCGGCGGTGGCACAGCCGTCGATCCATGCGCCGACGATCCCGGCGAGCCGCTCGCGCTTGGCCGGTGTGGAGACGTCGAACAGGGCCTCGTCCCAGTCCTGGTCGACGACCGGTTCCCCTTCGGCGGTCCGGAGGAGGAGGTCGGGGTGGTTCTCCTGCCACCAGTCGGTGGCGTCCGGTTGGGCCTGGAAGGCGTTGACGTAGCAGATGTTGTAGAGCCCGTCCGCCGGCTTCGCCGTGCGGTCGCGGGAGACCGCTCCGACTCCCGGGGGCGGCGGATAGGGGCCGCCGATCTGGTAGTCGAATCCGACGTGGGGCTTGGGCGGGACGACCGCGCCAGGGGATGGGCGCGGCGGGGAGGGAGGGGCGGAGTCGCCGTCACCTCCGTCACCGGACGACACGCAGCCGACCGCCGAGGCGGCGAGGACGCCGACCAGAGCGAGGGCCGACAGCGCGCTGCGGAGGGGACGGGACGAGCGGGCGATCACGGTGCGGGGCTCCTGGTCGTCGTGGGCTCGGGCGACGCGCGGCCGCCCGCGAGTCCTACGGTACGGGCGCGTCCCGGACCCGCCCGCATCGGCCTGCGGGATGTCACCTGGCGAACGTCCACGTCACGCCCTGAGCGTCGTGTGCGGCCCGGTCACGACGCTTCGGCCGCCGCCTTGATGCGGCGGCCGAACGCGTCGGCGTCCTTGCGGGCGGCGCCGAGGGCCAGGCCGACGAGGAGCTTGCCGAGTCCGTGGCCCTCCAGGACGTTGAAGATCCTGACCCTCGTTCCGCCGTCCGGGAGGGGTTCGAGGTCGTAACCGCCCTGGCTGGCCGTGACGCTGTTCTTCGAGATCTCGGCCCAGCGAATCCGGTGCGGTGCGTCGAACTCGGTGATGCGGAACTCGCGCGCCGTCTTCATCCCGGCGTCCTTCACCGTGCTGCGGAAGACGGTGCCCACGGCCGTCGGCGTGTCGGGGACGCGCTCGATCGTCTGCACGCGGGGGCTGAACTTCGGGTCGTTGCGGCCGTCGGCAAGGAACGCGAAGACCTCGTCGATGGGACGGTTCACGTCCGTCGTCGCCTCGAACTGTCCGGACATGAGCCCACTCCCTGGTGTCTTCGCTGCCTGTCGGCGAGCGTACGGGAAGGGCTCACGCCCCGCGCTCCGGAACCGCCGGGCGGGTGACGCCTGTTCAGCGGGGCGTCCACCGGATGCGGGGCGGGCGGACCGCGGCGCAGAGCGGCATGCCGCAGGCGTCGGTCAGACCGAGGCGCCCTTCGGCCGAGCCTCGCTCGACGGCCTCGGCGGGGAGGTCGTCGAGGAAGAGTTTGGCCCGGCGGAACATCGTGAACGCTCCCCCGGGCGGCATCTCGCCCCAGGTGAGGTAGAGGAAGCGCGCGCCGCGCCGACCGTGGACGTACGGGCCGCGGAAGTCCCGTGTCCCGTCAGGTGCGAGGAGCGTCTCGACGGTGAACTCCCACGCCGCTTCGGCCGCGTCCGCCGGCACGGCGCCGTCCGGCTCGCGCCCGCGTTGCACCGCGACATGTACGTCCTGGTGGTCGCCGCAGACGCGTCCGGGCAGCTCGCTTCCGACGATGCGCAGGGAGAGCGCCGTCCTGTCGCTCACTCCGTGCCCACCAGGGCCTGGAGGAGTCCCGGGGCCTCTTCCCGTCCGCCGCGCGGTGGTGTCACCATCGGCTCTCGACCTCCCGCGCTCATCGTAGGGCACGTCCGTCGAGGCGATGATCATCGATCGTCACGCGGGAGAAAGGGAGAGGGGGTGTGCCCGAACACCGCGGGCGAGGGGGCCGAGGAGGTGTACTCACTCCTTGCCACTCTTAACTTATAGCGCACCGGGGGGCTTGCGGCAAGGCCCCGGTCATGCCGCACAATCGCCCATCTACGCCAGCCACCTGCGGACATAGGAGATTCACCGAGTGCGTGTGACCGCCCTGACCACCCGTGCGTTCGATCTTCCCGGCCACCTTTCCTCCAAGGCCGACGCGGCGCTCATCGCCCGTGACGAGCAGCACTTCGTGGCGATCGCGGAGAGCCTGGAGCAGACGATCGCCGAACTGTCCGAGCGCCTCGACGCCACGCGCAGGGCGCCCGGCGGCGTCGGCCGCGAGGCGATGGACCGGGACGCCGAGATCCACCGCCTGACCAATCGTCTGCGCACCCTGCGCCGCTTCGGCCTTGACCTGTGCCTCGGCCGTGTCGTTGGTGCGGACGACTCCGAGCCGGTGTACATCGGACGCCTCGGCCTCACCGACAGCGAGGGGCGCCGACTGCTGCTCGACTGGCGCTCCCCCGCGGCGGAGCCGTTCTTCGCGGCGACGCACGCCGACCCGATGGGTCTGGCGAGCCGCCGCAGGTACCGCTGGGCCAACGGCCGGATCAACGACTACTGGGACGAGGTGTTCACCGCAGACGGGCTCGAAGGGCACGCCGCGCTCGACGACCAGTCCGCCTTCATCGCCAGCCTGGGCGCCACGCGGTCGCCCCGGATGCGTGACGTGCTCGCCACCATCCAGGCGGACCAGGACGCCATCATCCGGGCGGGATCCCGTGGGGCGCTCGTCGTCGACGGCGGTCCGGGTACGGGCAAGACGGTGGTCGCCCTCCACCGCACCGCCCACCTCCTCTACTCCGACCCGCGTCTCGGCCATCGCCGCGGCGGCGTGCTGTTCGTCGGTCCGCACCAGCCGTACCTCGCCTACGTCGAAGACGTGCTCCCCAGCCTCGGTGAGGAAGGTGTGCAGACCTGCACCGTGCGGGACCTCGTCGCCGAGGGCTCCCTGGCGGCGGCCGAGGCCGACCCGGAGGTGGCCCGTCTGAAGTCCTCCGCGGACATGGTGAAGGCGATCGAGAAGGCCGTCAGGTTCTACGAGGAGCCGCCCACCGAGGGAATGGACGTCACGACCGACTGGGGCGACCTCTGGCTGAGCGCCGGCGACTGGGCCGAGGCGTTCGCGGCACCGGATCCGGGCACGCCGCACAACGAGGCGCGAGACCTGATCTGGGCGGAGCTGGCCACGATCCTGCTGGCCAAGCTGGACGGGGACCTCACGCCCGAGGTGTTCGAGAGGTCGCTCCGCAACGACCGGGAGCTGGCGGACACCCTCCACGGCGCATGGCCGCTGCTTGAGGCGACCGACGTCGTCGGGGACCTCTGGTCGGTCCCCGCCTACCTGCGGATGTGCGCTCCCTGGCTCGGCGCCGACGACGTCCGGAAGCTTGGGCGCGAGGACGCCCAGGCCTGGACGGTGTCCGACCTGCCCCTGCTGGATGCGGCGCGGCAGCGGCTCGGCGACCCCGAGGCGGCACGGCGCAAGCGGCAGCACCACGCCGCCGTCTCCGCCGAGCGCGAGCGCATGGCCCGCGTGATCGACGAGATCATCACGACCGCCGACATCGACCAGGCCGGCGACGAGAGCGAGGGCGCGGTGAGGATGCTGCGCGGAAAGGACCTCCAGGACAGCCTGATCGACGAGACCGCGCTGCCCGGCACCGACCGCGACCTGCTCGCCGGGCCGTTCGCGCACATCGTCGTGGACGAGGCGCAGGAACTGACCGACGCGGAGTGGCAGATGCTGCTTCTGCGCTGCCCGTCCCGGAGCTTCACCATCGTCGGTGACCGTGCGCAGGCCCGGCACGGGTTCACCGAGTCGTGGGAGGAGCGGCTGGAGCGGGTCGGGCTCGACCGGATCGAGGTGGCCTCCCTGGGCATCAACTACCGGACGCCCGAGGAGGTCATGGCGGAGGCCGAGCCGGCGATCCGGGCCGAGCTGCCGGACGCCAACGTGCCGACCTCCGTCCGCGGCAGCGGCGTGCCCGTCGTCCACGGATCCGTCGCGGATCGTGACGCGATCCTCGCCGAGTGGCTCGCGGCGCACGCCGAAGGGACCGCCTGCGTCATCGGCGATCCCGCGTTCCAGGAGACGTCACGCGTCCGCTCGCTGACCCCCGGGCTGTCGAAGGGCCTCGAGTTCGACCTGGTCGTCCTCGTCGACCCGGAGGCGTTCGGCACGGGGATCGAGGGAGCCGTGGACCGCTACGTCGCGATGACCCGGGCGACCCAGCGGCTGGTCGTCCTGACCAGCTCCTGACTCGGGCCTGACCCGCGCCCTGGCCGGGTCGGGACAGGCGGGGTGAGTCTCCGGACATGACGGATCAGGGCGTCGGCCCCGCGGTGCGCGGGGGCGGCGCCCTCTGCCGTAACACTGCCTCTGGCCTGCGCGGATCCCCGCGTGATCCGTCGCACAGACCGGCCGGTAGGCGTACGGCCGCGTGCTAGCGTCCGCGAGCGTGACTTCCGCCCTCCGCGGGCCCGGGCCCGCCTCCCCGACGGGTCCGGCCGGCCCCTGCCCGTACGGTGGGGCGACCGGCACCGCCCTCTCGCCGAGCTCGCTGCCCGATTCGATCGCTCCGATCGACCGGATCCCCCTGCTCGACCTGTTCGGCGAGGACTTCGTCTCCGACCCCTACCCCTGGCTGGACGCGCTGCGGACCGAGGCCGCGGTCCATCACGATGCCGCCACCGGGCTGTGGCTGGTCAGCCGGTACGAGGACATCCGCCGGGTACTGCTCGATCCGGAGGCGTTCCGGCCGGACAACGCCCAGCACGCGGTCACCCCACTGACCGTTCCCGCCCTCCGGCTGCTCGCCCGCGCGGGGTTCCGTCTGCGGCCCGCCCTGGCCAACAACGCGACCGAGAGCCACGCCGGGCTGCGCCGCGTGGTCACGCGGTTCTTCAACGCCCGGCGGGTCGCGGCAGCGGTGCCGGTCATCGAGCGGGTCGCCGGCGAACTGCTGGACACCGTACGGGCGGAGCTCGACGCGCGGGGTGGCAGCGACCTCTTCGGCGCGTTCGCGCACACCCTGCCCTGCCGGGTGATGATGGAGCTCCTGGGGATCGACGGTCTCGACCCGCTGACTCTCGTGCGCTGGAGCGATGCCTCGCTGGAGCTCTTCTACGGGCGGCCGACGCCGGAGCGGCAGCTCGAACTCGCCGTGCTCGTCGGTGAGTTCCACCAGTGGCTGACATCGGTCGTCACCGACCGGGCGGCCCCGCCGGACAGCTTCGTCGGGGCGCTCTCCCGTCACCGTCTGCCGGACGGCGAGACGGTGGACGTGCAGACGGCGGTCGGGGCGTGCTTCTTCGTGTTCATCGCCGGGCAGTCCACGACCGGCCAGCTCATCGCCACGGTTCTGCGCAGCGCGCTCGCCGAACCCGGCCTGTGGCGGCGCGTGGCGCACGAGGAGGGCCTCGCCGAGGCGTGGGTCGAGGAGGTACTGCGCCGCGAGCCGCCGGTGACGACCTGGCGCCGGGTGACGGCGGGACCGGTGGAGCTGGGTGGCGTACGGCTCCCAGCCGGCGCCGAGTTGCTGCTGATGCTCATGGGCAGCGGCTCCGACACGGAGGTCTTCGACGCCCCGGACCGGCTGCTCCCCTCCCGCGCCAACGTCCGCCACCATCTGTCCTTCGGGGCGGGCCGGCACCGCTGCCCGGGCGCGTCGCTGGCACGCACGGAGGCCGCGGTCGCACTCAGGGCGGCGGCCGTCCGTCTACCCGGACTCCACCTCACCCCGGGCGCGCCGCCTCCGCCCGTCCTGGACCTTCTCTCGTTCCGCGCACCGCTGGAGGTACGGGTGAGTGACGGCCTGTCCACCGGGGCCTGAGGCCCGGTCGGTCAGGCGGGCAGCCGGGCGCAGCGGCGGCAGGCGCGGGCCGAGGAGGCGGTCAGGGCGTGGGAGGCCGCGGCGAGCGTGCACGCCAGGACGATCAGGGGCCATTGGGCGGTCATGAAGGCGGCGACGGCCAGCGAGAGGGCGGCCAGCGCCATGGACACCGTGGCCGTCGTGCCCGTCCAGGCGACCAGGAGCGGGAGTCGGTGCGGCGTGGGCAGGCGGCGAGCGAGGGTGCCCGTGGCCGCCAGGGCGGTCGCTGCGAGCAGGGCGGCGACGCCCGCGACGACGGCCAACAGCTGGGCCGTACGCGGCAGTAGCCCGTCCTGTCCGGTCCCCGTGGTGACGAGGGTGTACCAGCAGGCGAGGAGCAGCGGGGCGGCGAGGACGACGGAACGGGCGGTGTGGCGGGCCTGGGCGATCGTCAGTTCGCCCTGGAGGGCGGGTGCGAGCTCGGCGGGCGTGCCGAACTCCCGTACGGCCGCGCGAACCGCGTCCTCGTAGGGCGTTCCTTCACGGATGTACGCCTCCGTGGTGTCGGCCAGTCCGCCGCGCACCTCCTCGACGAGGCGCGCCGTGGTACGGGGCGGCCCGTGCAGGGCGCTCCGCAGCTCCGCGACGTAGGCGTCGATCGGGTCCGTGGAGTCGGTCGGGTCCGTCGTGTCGGTCGGGTCCGTGGAGTCGGTCGCGTCCGTGTGAGCCCTCATGTCGCGGGCCTGGGCGGGACGGCCGGGTTGAGGACGGAGCCGATCGCCGCCGTGAACTCGCGCCAGGCCGCCCGCTCCCCCGCGAGGGCGCCGCGCCCCGCGTCGGTGAGTTCGTAGCAGCGCCGGCGGCGTTCGCCGACCGCGTCCCAGCTGCTGCTCAGCAGGCCGATGCGCTCGAGTCGGTTGAGCGCCGGATAGATCGTGCCCGTGCGCAGGTCGAGCACGCCCCCGCTGCGCTGCTGAACCGCCGCGATGATCGCGTACCCGTGCAGCGGCCCCGGCTCCAGTACGGCCAGCAGCAGTCCGTCGAGGTGCCCTCGCACCGCATCCGCCCTCATAGGTAGGCAGCCTACTCAATGGAGAGGTAGACATGCTATCTATTGGCAGCCAACATATAGCTCATCGGCTGGAGGGGCTCGCAGTGACCAAGCTGCTGCTGTCCATACACGTACTCGCGGCGATTCTGGTGGTCGGACCGATCACCGTGGCCGCCTCACTGTTCCCCCGCTACGCGCGGCAGACCTCCTCGGTCGCCGCGCTGCTGCACCGGATCTGCCGGGGTTACGCCGTCGCGGGCATCGCCGTTCCGGTCTTCGGGCTGGCCACGGCGATCCAGCTCGGGGTCCTCACCGACGTCTGGCTGCTCACCTCGCTGGTGCTGACCGCGATCGCCGCGGCCGTCCTGATCCTCGCGATCCTCCCCGGCCAGCGGCGCATGCTGGACGGGGCCGACGCCGCGGGGAGCGCCGACGACGGATCCGCGCGCGCGACGGCCGCCCGGCTGGCGATGCTCACGGGCATCTTCAACGTCCTGTGGGCGGTCGTCGTGGTCCTCATGATCGTCCGGCCCGGCTCGACCACGGGGGCGTGAAAGAGGTGCGCGTCCTTCGTGTCGCGGCCGCCGCGGAGGCCGCCTCCCTGGTGCTCCTCCTGGCCAACCTGCTCACCACGCACACGCCCGCGATCTCCTCCCTGGTCGGACCGCTGCACGGCACCGTCTATCTCGTCACCATCGCGGCGGCCTGGCCCTCCCCCGGCGCCGCCGCGTCGGGCGCCCGCCGGCTGGCCTTCATCCCCGGGGTCGGCGGACTGCTCGCGCTCCGCCGGCTCCGGGGCGGCCACCAAGGCGCTTAGACGGGCATGGTGTTGGCTGGCAGGCGACACCATGCCCCGCGCGTCCGTACGAGGAGTCGACATGCGCCCCGCCGACCAGCCGCCGTCCACGCCCACGCCTCATCGCAACGCCCAGCCGCCGACCGCCCAGGCCTCGCTCGGTGTCGGTGTCGTGGTGACCGACGAGGACGGTCGGGTGCTGCTCGGTCTGCATCCCGGCGGCGCGTGGGAGCTGCCCGGCGGGAAGGTCGATCCGGGCGAGTCCATCGAGGCGGCGGCCGTCCGTGAACTCGCCGAGGAGACCACGCTCGTGGCCGGCGTGACGGACGTGGAGATCATCGGGATCCTGCTGGACTCGTTGACCTCGACGGAGCTCACCCGGTTGACGGCGGTGGCGGTGGTACGGGCCTTCAGCGGCACCCCGGCCGTCGCGGAGCCGGACAAGATCAGGAGCTGGGAGTGGACCGCACTCGACGACCTTCCCCAGCCCCTGTTCACGCCGTCCGCCCAGGCCCTCAGGACGTGGCGTCCTGAACTGCCCATCGAGGAGGGCCCCTTCCACCGCTACCGCGTGGTGCGCGACCGCTGAAGGATCACACCTCGGCGATCAGCGCATACCGCTCGTCGTCCACTGACTTCCCCCACAGATCGCCGTCCGCGTCTCCGTCGAGGGGTTCCACGCGGAGGCGGGCGACGAGCGGGCGGACGGCCGCAGCCAGATCCTCGGCGCCGATGCCGCCGTTCCACGGCAGCGTGCCGGCCCCGGCGACGTACGGCTCACCGCTCCGGCCCGACTCCCGCCAGCGCCCCTCGACGAGGACGAGCCGCCCGCCCGGCCGCAGACGGCTCACCCATGCGCGCAGCGCGGCCCCGGGGTCGGGCAGGGTCCACAGAAGATGCCGGGACAGCGCGACGTCGAAGCGCTCATCGCCGGTCGGCGGCGCCATCGCGTCACCGGGCAGGAAGCGGCCTTCGAGGCCGGCGGAGGCGAGCTTCTCGTGGGCCCGTTCCACCATCGCCGGCGCCAGGTCGACGCCCGTCACCCGATGTCCTGCCGCGGCGAGGAGCAGGGCGAGCGAACCGGTCCCGCATCCGACGTCGAGGATGTCGGACGGCGCGGGCGGGATCCATGTGTCCAGGCGCCGGGCCCAGGCGGCGCGGGTGCGGTCGGCGCGCAGTCCGTGATCCGGTTCGTCGTCGAAGGTCGCGGCGGCAGCATCCCAGTAGGCGGCGATCGCCGCTGTACGGTCGGTCATCCGAAGATCGTGGCAGCCGCCACTGACAGCGGACCCGGACGCCTGGTGTCGCACAAGGAGGCCCGTTCGAACTTAGTCGCGGAATTGAATAGGTACGGTGTTGAATACCGTCGAGGCATGCCGCTCGGGGCACGCCGCCGCACGGAGGAGCAAGAGGCCCATGCACACCGGCCCGTACACGCGCTATGTCGCCCTGGGCGACAGTCAGACCGAAGGCCTTGGGGACGGCGACGACATCACCGGCCTGCGCGGCTGCGCCGATCGGCTCGCAGAACTGATGGCGGCGACCAGCCCCGGACTGTCCTACGCCAACCTGGCCGTACGGGGCCGTCTCGCGGGTCAGGTGTACGCCGAGCAACTCGGCCCCGCGCTCGCGCTGCGGCCGGATGTGGCCACCGTGGTCGCAGGGATGAACGACCTGCTCAGGCCCCGGTTCGACGCGGACGAGGTGGCCGGTCATCTGGAGGCGATGTTCGCCCGGCTCACCGCCCAGGGCGCGCGGGTGGCGACGGTGACGTTCCCGGACACCGGGCGGATCATCCCGCTCGCCCGGCCGCTGGGCTCGCGCGTCCTCGCGCTCAACGAGCGCATCCGTGAGGCGGCGGCGCGGCACGGCGTGGCGGTCGCCGAGACCTTCGAGCATCCGGTGGTGACGGACTCCCGGCTGTGGAGCCCGGACCGTCTGCACGCCAGTCCGCTCGGGCATGAGCGGATCGCCGCGGCGGTGGCCGACGCGCTCGGCCTTCCCGGCAGCGACGACGCCTGGACCCGCCCGCTGCCCGCGCGCCCGGGGCCTGCGCCGTCCGGCGCGCGGAGGGCGCTCGACGAGGCGCGGTGGGTCGCGGGCTTCCTCGGCCCGTGGATCGGAAGGCGCCTGCGCGGCCGCTCCTCGGGGGAGGGCCGCACGGCGAAGCGTCCCGAGCTGGTGCCGGTCCTGGCCGGGTGAGGGACGGCGGGTGCCTTCCGGCTCGCTCGGCGCGGGGGTGTCAGGAGTCCGAGCGGTCGGCCTTCGCCGCCTTCTCGGCCTGCTTCTCCTTGATACGGACCGCTTCCTTGCGGACCTCGGCCTGCGTGGCGCGCTCCTTCTGGAGCCACTCGGGGTCTTCCGCCTTCACCGCCTCGATCTGCTCGGTGGTGAGGGCCTCGGTGATACCGCCACGGGCGAGCCCGGAGATGGAGATGCCGAGCTTCGCCGCGATCACCGGACGCGGGTGGGGGCCGTTGCGCCGGAGTTCACGGAGCCACTCGGGCGGATCGGTCTGCAGGGTGTTCAGCTCGGTGCGCGAGACGACACCCTCCTGGAACTCGGCGGGGGTGGCCTCGAGGTACACACCCAGCTTCTTCGCCGCGGTCGCGGGCTTCATCGTCTGGGCGGTCTGGTGCGACGTCATGGTGTCAAGGGTATCGAGCGTGTGAGCTACCTCTGACCACGACCGGTAACCTGGCGGGGTGACTGGCCAGGAAGAACCCTCCTCGTTCCGGCTCGCGTACGTACCGGGAGTGACGCCCACGAAGTGGGTGCGGGTCTGGAACGAGCGCCTGCCGGACGTCCCGCTGACCCTCGTCCAGGTGCCGGCCGCCGAAGCGGACGAGCTGCTGCGGACCGGCGGCGCGGACGCGGGCCTCGTGCGCCTGCCCGTCGACCGTACGGATCTCAGCGCGATCCCCCTGTACACCGAGACGACCGTGGTCGTGGTTCCGAAGGACCATGTGGCGGCGGCGGTCGAGGAGGTGTCGCCCGAGGATCTGGCCGATGAGATCGTGCTGCACCCGCTCGACGACACCCTCGACTGGGAGCGCCCGCCGGGCCTGCCGGCGATGGAGCGCCCGGAGACGACGGCGGACGCGATCGAGCTCGTCGCGGCGGGCGTGGGGCTGCTCGCGGTCCCGCAGTCGCTCGCGCGGCTGCACCACCGCAAGGACCTCACCTACCGGCCCCTCTCGGACACGCCCGAGTCGCGGGTGGCGCTGTCCTGGCCGCAGGCCGAGACGACTCCGGACCTGGTGGAGGAGTTCATCGGGATCGTCCGCGGGCGGACCGTCAACAGCACCCGGGGCCGTGGCGCGACTCCGCCTCAGCCCAAGGCCAAGGCCAAGCGTCCGGAGAAGAGCGGCAGGCCTGCGGACAAGAGTCCTCGGAGCGGCTCCGGTGGCGCGAAGGGGCTCAAGGGCGCCAAGGGTGCGAAGAGCGTCAAGCGCGGCAGCAAGCCCGGCAAGCCCCGCCGCAGGTCGTAGACTTCAGCGTCATCCGCCCGGGGACGCCACGGCGATCCGGTGTTGGACAGGCGAGCGGGTCGGCTGATCTTCTGACGGCATGAACGACGACACGCACACCTACGCCCGGCGGACCGTCCTCCGGGGTGCCGCCATAGGCACGGCCTTACCGCTGCTGCCGGCCGTGGCGCACGCCCGCACCCCGTCCGCGACCCCCGCCACCACCGCCGCTCAGGCATCCACCGAGACCTTCGCGCCCGGCTCGACGTCGCTGCGGTGGCTGGGCACCTCCGGCTGGCGGATCGACGCCGGCGGGCGGACGGTGCTCTTCGACCCGTATCTCACCCGCTTCAGGACCGGCCTCTTCGACGGGGTCTTCAACCCGGCAACGCGGATCGCGGAGACCGATCCCACGCTCGTACGGGAGTACGCCGGGCGTCCGGAGCTGATCCTCGTGAGCCACTCCCACTGGGACCACATCTCCGACGTCCCCTACCTCGCGAAGACGACCGGCGCCCGGGTCGTGGGAACCGAGACGACCTTCCATCTGCTGGTGGCCTTCGGTGTGGATCCGCTCCAGATCTCCGTGGTCAAGGGCGGCGAGGTGCTCGACTTCGGCGGCGGCCTCACGGTGGAAGTGGTGGCGAGCCTGCACAGCCGCAACAAGAAGCACTCCTACTTCGCGCCGGGCACGCTCACGGCGCCGCCCGCCGTCGCCCCCGCGACCATCTCCGACCTGCCCGAGGGCGACACGCTCGCCTTCCAGGTCACGGTCGGCTCCGGCGGGCCCGCCCTGTTCCTCATGGGCGCCAGCGACTTCGCCGAACGGGCGGCCGAGGGGCTGCGTCCCGACGTGGCGATGGTCGCGGTCCCCTCCAGCTCGGCGACCCACCGTTACGTCCCCCGGCTGCTGCGCACCCTGGGGTACCCGCCGGTGGTCGTCCCGGTCCACTGGGACAACTTCGAGACGCCGCTGCGCGAGCCCGTGGTCCCCGACCCGACGATGGACCTGTCCGGGCTGATCGGCCAGGTCGATCGGGAGTCGCCGGCGAGCCGTGTCGTCGTGCCCGACTACCGGACCGTGTACGGCGGTGACATGCGGCCGCGCCGCTGACGCCTCGCGCGCGGCGGGCCCGGCCGGACGGGTCCAACGACACGAAGTCGCCCCCGGCGGGTGGCCGGGGGCGACGGCGGTCGGCGTACGTGCGTCGTACGGAGCGGGTCACATGGGGGTCACCAGGCGACCGGCAGGCGTTCGGGGATGCGCTTCATGAAGCGGGTGCGCCACACGAGTTGGTCGAGCGGCACGGCGAGGTGCAGGTCGGGCATCCGGTCGAGCAGGACCTCCAGGGCGATCTCCGTGTGCCGCTTTCCGAGCGCGGTGGCCGGGCAGTAGTGACCGCCGCCGCCGAAGGAGAGGTGGGTGCCGGCGTTCGGCCGGTCGATGTCCACGGTGTGCGGGTCGGGGAAGACCGCCGGATCGGTGTTGGCGGCCTCCACGAGGACGAGGAGGAGTTCCCCCTTGCGTACGTCGACGTCTCCGAGCGTGACGTCTTCGAGGGCGAGGCGCGGAAGCCCGTCGGCGATGGACAGGTTGACCCGGAGCAGCTCGTCCACGGCGGCGGGGATCCGTTCCGGCTCCTTGCGGAGCCGCTCCCAGACGTCGGGGTTCTGGAGCAGGGAGAAGATCGCCATGGTGAGGAAGCCCATGGTGGAGATCACGCCCGCGCCGAAGAAGGTGACGCCGACCGTGGCGAGCATCTCGTCGGTCAGATGGGCGTAGTCGGGATTGCCGCGCAGGGCGGCGAGTTCGGCCATGAGGCCTGTGGTCGCCGGATCGTCCAGGCGCTCGACCATGTAGGCGATGTCGCGGTCCCAGTTGAGCCGGGCGCCGGTGACGGGGCAGGCCGAGTTCATGAACGCGATGTCCAGGCTGGCGGCGAGGCGCGGTGCGTCGGACTCGGGTATGCCGAGGATCCGGCAGTGCAGGTGTTCCGCGTACGGGTTGGCGAACCGACCGCGGAGGTCCACGGGCGGTCCGTACGAGAGGAGTTCGTCGACGAGCTCGGAGGCGTGGCGGCGCATCCAGTCGGTGAGGCCGTCGGTCTTGGGGTTGATGGCCTTGAGAACGGCCTTGCGGAGCCCCGCGCCGGTGATGTTCCCCATGTTGTTGACCACCTCGGGCGGGATGGTCAGCGCGTACTGCCGGGGCACTCCGGGGGCGGAGGTGTCCTTGAGCGAGAACCTCGGGTCTTCGAGGACCTGCTTGCACAGTGCGTAGGAGGACACCAGCCAGGCCTCGTCGCCGGCGATCGTACGGACCCGCTTGACCGGCTCGGCGCGCAGGGACTCGATCTCCGGCGGCAGACGGTCGCCGCGGGCGGAGAACGGGAAGTCGATCAGCGTGTCAGTGGTCATCGTGGTCTCCGGGGATCGCGGTGACGATGGCGTGGCCCTGGTTGCGGGAGGCGCGCAGTCCGGAGCCCCGTGAGTAGAGGAGTTCGGCCATCGGCAGGAGCTGGTGGTAGCAGTTGAGCGAGGAGGGGACACCGAGGATCGCGGGGGTGTCCAGGAAGAGCGGTGCCTCGGCGCAGATGTACTGGAGACAGACCTCGCGCTGGCGGGCGGTGGGTGCCTGTCCTTCGAGGACCTTGGAGGAGAGGAAGGCCGAGACGAGCTTGTCGCACGTGGCGAGGAACTCGGCGTCGGTGGCGAGCAGATCGTCCAGGTGTTTGCGCAGATGCCGGTAGGCGGGGATGTCGAGGAGCGCCGACATGGGGCGTCCTCGGAGCCGTTCGCCGCCGGGGTCGGTGGCGGCGACGGCGTTGTTGACCTTGGCGCGTACGCCGCGGAGGTTCTTGACCGTCTTGCGGCGGGCCTCGTCCGGCGGGTAGCCGAGGGCCTCGTACATGTCGTCGACGTGCAGGTCGGTGTAGATGAGGTCGACCTGCTCGAAGTTGCGGAGTCCCCAGGCGGCGAGGTCGGCCACCCGCTGGGCGGAGAAGTAGCCGTTGCCCGGGGAGATGCCGATGACCGCGTGGGCGCCTTCGGTGTGGATCACTTGGCAGTGCTGCGTGTACGGCTGGACCTTGAAGCTGTCGGTCGCTGTCGTCAAGTGAAGAGATGTCCTTCGTCGCCGCTAGTCCCGTCGGGGCCGTGTGCCCCTGGTGTGGCGGCGACGGCATGAAGTTACCGGCGATCTCCGGAGAGTGACGATTCTGATCGCTATGTGGCGTGAAATAGCCTTTGCGTGACGGAAATTGATCCGCTACCCCCGGTAGGAGCAGCGGATTCCGGTCATCTGTCTCGCAGGTCGGACGCTCAGCTCGACTCGCGGCGCACCAGTGCCGTGGGCAGGACGACCGCCGACGGCGACGTCCTCGGGGACCCGCGGCCCGCGCGGTCGAGGGCGTCGACGCCCTGGGACATCGGGTCCGAGGCCACGAAGACAGCGTCGGTGTCCGGGGCACGCTCCAGGAGCAGGACGGCGGCGCGCTCGCCGCCCGCCCGGTCGGGCCGTCAGACGGAGGCGGTGGGCACCCGGCCGAACATCCGGCCACCGAGGGTGTCCTCGTCGACCGGGAGCGGGTTGTCGATGCTGGTCACGCCATGACCGGCGAAGGTCTCGCGGCCGTCCGCCCAGACGCCCACGCTGACACCGGGGATGCCGTGCTTCGTGGCCGCCCGGGCGACGAACTCGGCCAGCTCGGCCTGGGACTTCCGGGTGCTGTCGGCGCTCATGGTTTCTCCTGATCGGGTGTCGTCGTTCCAGATGACCACGACGATGCCCGGGCGCCCTGACAGCCTGCGGCCCGTGCGCTGACAGGCGGGCCGGCAGAGCCGTCAGCGCCCGTCAGGGGGCCGTGCGCGCGTCCGCCGGAGACTCTGCGGGGATCACCGCCCGATCTCGGCGGCCGGTCCCATGACGATGACCGGTTCCTTGGCGGGGTCCAGGGCGCGCAGGAGGTCGCGCATCACGTCGGCGGTCAGGGAGATGCAGGCCTGGGTGGGGCCACCGTGGTCGACGTGGATCCATACGCCTCCGCCCCGGTCCTCCCCGAGCGGCCGCTCCTTGTTCAGGGGAGTCGTTCCGGAGACGCGGTTGTAGTCGATGGCGACGACGTAGTCGAACGAACCCTCCAGGGGTTCGCCGAGGAATCCGGTGCCCGGGGAGACGAACTGCTCGTCCTGGTCGTACGGCAGCTTCGAGCCGGGGTCGGGCAGCCGGCCGCCCGCGTCGCCGAGCCGGAACACGCCGATGGGGGTGCGCAGATCGCCGGCCCAGTGGTCGTTCGTCCAGCCGCGCAGGGCGTTGTGCGCGGGCCAGGGCCCGCCCCTACGCTGCCATCGCCCGGCGGCGTCCCGTTCGTAGAGCACGGCCGTGGACTTGCTGGTGTCCAGGGACCCGCCCGTCACGACGAACGCCTGCCTCGTACCGTCCGGGATCTGCGTCAGGGTCGTCGGACCTACACCGGGCGGGCCCACGGGTGCCTTCGGCTCGGGGACGACGGCACCCGGAGCACCGGCAACACCAGAACTTCCCGGGGACGCGGGTGTCCCTGGGGACACGGCTGCCTCGGGCGAGCGGGGCGCGGCGCCCGGGCCGGCGTTCTTGGCCGCGGCGCGCGCGCCGGTTGCGGGGTTCGGAGCGGGTTCTTCCGCCGACACCTTCATGTAGCCGATGACCGCGAGTGTCGCGCAGAGCGCGGCGGTCACCACGCGCGGGCCGGTGCGGACGTTCCTGACAGACATGGGGCAGCATCCTCCGACGCTGGGGACGGCAATGCCGCGATATGTACCCGATCCGGGTCCGCGCCTGTCGGGTGAGCCGCGCACTCACCCGACCGGGGCAGAGCGGACGGCGTGTCACGGCCCTGTCGGCAGCTGAGCAGCCGTCAGGAAGGCGCGCCGCCCCGGAGGTCCCTCCACCGGGGTGCCTCGTCGTCCGGCCGGTCGGGGCTCGCGAAGTGGAAGGGGACGCCGAGCCGCTCGGCGAGGTCGTGACCTGCGCGCCGGGCCTCCTGGGCCTCGGGCCACGGCGGAACCGTGCCGTCGAAGAGCCGGATGTCGCCGCCGTGCCGGATCACGGCCAACAGGTGCTCGCCCTCCGGCTCGTCGGTGACGAGGACGAGGTCCACCATCCAGCCGAAGGTGTCGCCGTCCCACAGCGCCTCGACGGCCGCGGGGCGGCCCGGGAGCTGTGCGGCCCGTTCGGCGAGAGCCGCCGGGTCGAGCGGTTCCGTGGGCCCCGGTTCCCGGCGCACGCCGAGCTCGCGGTAGCGCTCGTTCACCATGTCGAGCGTCTCGTCCAGACCCGGCCGGGACTCCTCGGGGAGGGCGTCACGGACCTCCTTGACCGCCATGATGCAGCGGTCGAGACGGATGTGGGCGTCGACGGCCCGGCGCGTCTCGACCGGGAGCGCCGCCCATGTCTCCGCGTTCATGATCCGGTGTCAGGCGGTGGCGGCCGGCGTCTCGTCGAGCTCCCAGGCGTGACGCTTGAAGTCGCGGACGAAGTCGGGGTGGTCCTCCCAGTTGCGGGCGACACCGCGCAGGACGTCCCAGTTGTGCTCCAGCGCCTGGTCGATGATGTGACGGAGCGCCGGGTCGGCCGCCGCCCGCTGCTCGGCGAGGCCCTTGACGGCAGCGGCCGCCTTCACGGTGCCGAGGAGGGCGCGCAGCGCGCGGGAGGTGTCGTCCATCCCGAATCCGTGGTCGCTGCCGTTCTCCGGGTCGAACAGCGGCCGGAGACGGTCCTCGATGAACGCGGTGATCCGCTCGAAGTGCTGGACGTCCATCGGGTTCTCCCTGTCCTGCCGTTCCCCCGCGGGGGCGGTCGGCCTGTCGCGTGCTTCTGTCGTCCGCGCGGTGTTCCGTCCCGCGCCCGCTGATTATCCCGTGTCCCCTACCGAAGCGACGGTGGGGCCATCCGTACGCCGTTCCAGAGGGCGTGCGCGGGTGCCGCGCCCTCCGCGCGGTCGCCCGGCACGTCCCAGACGTGGACGGTGGGTGCGGTGGCATCGCTGAGCGGGGCGGTGAACGGGGCCCAGCCCGGGTCTCCGGTGGCGGCGAAGGCCGCCCAGGCGTGGACCATCCGCCGGGACAGGGCCCGGTCGTCGGTGTCGGCGGGGCCGCCGGTCAGGAAGTCGACACCCATGGCGTCCAGGGTCCCGAGGGCGAAGGGCACGTCGGCCGCGTGCCAGGCGCGTACCGGGCTGCCGTCGGGGCGGGTGCGGCGCCGGTCGAAGCGGGACAGGAACGTGCGGCCGCCGGCTCGGGCATGGGCCTCGGCGAGACGGACGGTGGGCACGGTGAAGACCGCGTCGCCCGCGAGGGCCAGGAAGACGTCGAGTACCGGTGCGTCGGGCATGAGGGCGCGGTACGCGGCGACCAGGGCCGGGGAAAGACCGTAGTCGGCGGCGAACCGGGCGAGTCCGTCGTCGGTGGTGACCGTCGGCATGCTGCCGACGTGGTGCATCAGCCAGTACTCCTCGGTGGTGTGGCAGACGAGGAGGTCGACGGGGTGTGCCGTGCCGTCGGCGGTCGGGGCCTCGACCGGGTCCCGGGTCAGCAGGACGCCGTCGAGGACGGGGCCGTAGAGGACGGTGTCGTAGTGGAGGAAACCGGAGGCGGCGTCGCCGGCGTACCGCGCCACCACCCGGTCGGAGGCGTCGACGAGATCCTGCGGCGTGGTGGAGACAAGGCCCTGGGCGGTGGGGGTGACACCGGCGGCCTCGGCCACCTCTCGGGCCAGGCGCTCGGCGAACTCCGGCGGGAAGAACGCGTCGGGAACGCTGTGGGCGATGGCACGGCGGAACAGTCCGCCGGCCCGTGCACTGCTCATCAGACAGGCGATCGAGCCGCCGCCCGCGGACTGTCCGGCCACGGTGACGTTCTCCGGGTCGCCGCCGAAGGCCGCGATGTTGTCGCGTACCCACTCCAGTGCGGCGATCTGGTCGAGCAGTCCCCGGTTGTCGGGGAAGCCGGGCACGTGCCCGAAGCCCTCGAAACCGATTCGGTAGTTGCAGGTCACCACGACGGTGCCGGCGCGGGCCAGGGCGGATCCGTCGTAGTCGGGCTGGGCGGAGGAGCCGAAGGTGTAGGCGCCGCCGTGGATCCAGAAGAGGACGGGCAGCGGCTCCGAAGTCTCCACCGGGGCCCAGACGTTGAGCGTGAGGACGTCTTCGTCGTCCGGCTGCCAGGCCGGGGAGCCGGGCAGCTCCGCCGACTGCGGGGCGACGGGGCCGAAGCGAGTGCACTCCCGTACCTCGACCCAGGTCTCCGCCGGCCTCGGCGCCTGGAAGCGCCCGGCGCCGAACGGCGGTGCGGCGTACGGAATGCCCAGGGTGATCCGCAGCCCGTCGGCGACCGTGCCGCGCACCGGTCCTCGCTTCGTCACGACGGTGTGGTCGGCGGTACCCGCACGCACAGGTGGATCTCCCTCTCGTCGCCGTCGGCCTCTCCGCGCGGCAGCACACCCTGACACGCGGCGCGGAGGCCGGACAATCGATTAAAGATCTTGAGCGAGGCCCTGGGGGGTGTGCGCGTCGGTGCCGTCGCCCTCCAGGGGCTGTTCGGCCCAGATGACCTTGCCCTCGGCCGTGTAGCGGGTCCCCCAGCGCCGGGTGAACTGGGAGATCAGGAAGAGGCCGCGGCCGCCCTCGTCGGTGGTGCGCGCGTGGCGCAGGTGCGGCGAGGTGCTGCTGGCGTCGAAGACCTCGCAGATCAGGGTGCGTTCGAGAATCAGGCGCAGCCGGATGGGGCCGGAGGCGTGCCGGATGGCGTTGGTGACGAGTTCGCTGACGACGAGTTCGGTGGTGAAGGCGAGTTCGTCCAGGCCCCACGCGGTCAGCTGGCGGGCGGCCATCACACGCGCGCGGGCGACGACGGCCGGGTCGGCGGGGAGGTCCCAGACGGCGACCTGACCGGCCGCCAGACCGCGGGTCCTGACGAGGAGGAGGGCCGCGTCGTCGGTGTACGGCCTGCTGGGCGCCAGTTCGTCGACGATGCTGCGGCAGAGTTCGTCGAGCGGCAGGTCACGGGATTCCAGGACGCGGCGCAGCCCTTCCTTGCCCGCTCCGGGCGCGGCGATGATCCCGTCGGTGTAGAAGGCCAGGACGCTGCCCTCGGCCAGCGGCAGCTCGACGGATTCGAAGGGCAGTCCGCCGACGCCGAGCGCCGGTCCGGGCGGGAGTTCCGGGAAGGTGACCGTGCCGTCGGGCGCCCGCACGGCGGGCGCGAGGTGGCCGGCGCTCGCCAGGTCGCAGCGCAGACCGACCGGATCGTAGACGGCGTAGAGGCAGCTGGCGCCGACGCCCGCGGGGGTGGCCGCGCCGCCGAGCTCGCCCACGGGGCCCTCCCGGGTGACCTGCAGGACGAGGTCGTCGAGATGGGCCAGGAGGTCCTCGGGCCCGAGGTCCAGATCGGCGAGGGTCCGTACGGCGGTACGGAGCTGACCCATGGTGGCGGCGGCCTCGATCCCGTGGCCGATGACCTCGCCGACGACGAGGGCGACCCTGGCACCGGACAGGGGGATGACGTCGAACCAGTCGCCTCCGAGGCCGGACAGTTCGTCGGCCGGCCGGTAGAAGGAGGCCGCGTCGACGGCCTCCTGGACCGGAACACCGTGCGGCAGCAGGCTGCGCTGGAGTACGAGCGCGGCGGCACGCTCGCGGGTGTAGCGGCGGGCGTTGTCCAGACAGACGGCGGCGCGGGCCACGAGCTCCTCGGCGACCCGCAGGTCGTCCTCGTCGAACGCCTCGTCCTGTCGGGCGCGGAAGAACGTGGCCACGCCGAGGGTGACGCCTCGGGCGAGGATCGGCACGACGATCGCCGTGTGCGGCTCGGGGGCGAGGGGCGCCTTCGGCTCGGCGTCCGTGGGCTCGGATTCCGTCGGCTCGGCGTTCGTGGGCCCTTCCGGTGGGCCGGCGTTCGTGGGCCCTTCCGGTGGGCCTGCGTCCGGTGGCTCGGAAGCCGTGGGCGCGGTGTCCGGCGCCTCGGCGTCCGGTGGCTCCTCGCTCCGGGACAGGGGCACGGGGATGGCCGCGTCGCGTGTCGTGGCGTCCAGCGTGGCGGCACGCCAGGAGCGGCCGTGGGCCAGGGAGCCGATCTGGGGTGACGACGGCAGGTACCCGCACGGCTCCCCCGGCTCCACCATCACCTCGATCCCACCGGGGACGGTCTGCACGCCGGCACGCATCAGCTGTACGGACGTGGCGGCGGCCGTGGGCCCGGGGGACGGCTCGGCGCCTCTGACGACGGTGTCCAGCAGATCCACGGCGACGAAGTCCGCCAGTCCGGGCACCGCCACGTCGGCCAGGTCCTGGGCGGTGCCGAGCACGTCCAGGCTGCGGCCGATGCGCTCGCTGGCCAGGGCCATCAGGGCGAGCCTCAGTCGGGCGCGGTAGCGGTCGGTGATGTCGACGACCGCGTAACAGACGCCGAGGACGCGGCCGTTGTCGTCCTCCAGCCGGACCATCGACATGGCGTGGGCGTGGTCCCGGCCGGGATGGGACCGGGGCCGGCCCACGTGCTCGTACCCGAGGACGGGCTCACCGGTCGCCAGCACCTGGCGCATCTTCGACTCGACGAGGTCAGCGTTCATCCCAGGCTGGATCTCCGCGAAGCGCCTGCCGCGCCGCTCCTCGACCGTGCCACCACCGAACTGCTCGAGGGCGGTGTTCGACCAGACGCACCGCAGGTCGGTGTCGACCAGGCAGAGCCCGACGGGCATCCGGGTGACCATCCGCTCCAGGAGGGCGGGGCCCATGGTCCACTTCCGGGACGGTGCCGCACCCACGGCGACGACGATCCATCGGGCCGGGCCCGCCTCGCCGGGCAGCGGCAGCACGGTGACGTCCACGGCGATCGTGCGGCCGTCCCGGTGACGTGCGAGCAGGACGCCCGACCAGCCGCCTTCCCGCTCCGAGGCCTCGAGGATGCCGGGGAGCCGGGCGGCCTCGTCCGCCGCGAGCAGGGCGCCGACGCGTCGGCCGCTCAGCTCCGCCGCGGGGTAGCCCAGCAGCTGCTCGGCCGCGTACGGGCGGCCGACGACCGCTCCGTGCTCGTCGAAGACGAGGACCACGGAGTCGGCGACGCCGAACACCGCCTCGTGCGCGGTGGTGTCTGTGCCCTCAGGTCTCCCCACGGCCGTCGGCTCCGTTTCTCACACACCCGCCCTGTTTTTCCCTTCTACCACACTATGACCATGCTCCGACCGTTAGGTCCGATTCTGGCGTCACCCCTTCGGCGGACGGTCCGGGTTTTCGATCGGCCCGAGAGGTTAGTCAGCTCTCTAGGACCGACGATCCGGGAGGCGGGCAGCGTGACGCGACCGAAGATTCTCGTGGTGGGCGCCGGCTTCGCCGGGGTCGCCTGTGTGCAACGGCTGGAGCGGCGGCTGACGAGCCGCGAGGCGCGGATCTCGCTGCTCTCGCCCTTCTCGTACCAGCTCTACCTGCCGCTCCTCCCCCAGGTGGCCTCGGGCGTGCTGACCCCCCAGTCGGTCGCGTTGTCGCTGCGGCGCAGCAAGCGTCACCGCACGCGGATCATCCCCGGCGGCGCGATCGGCGTGGACACCAAGGCGAAGGTCTGTGTCGTACGGACGATCACGGGTGAACTCATCGACGAGCCGTACGACCATCTGGTCCTGGCGCCCGGCAGTGTCACCCGCACCTTCGACATCCCGGGTCTGGGGGAGCACGCGCGGGGCATGAAGACGCTCGCCGAGGCGGTCTACATCCGTGATCACGTGATCGCCCAGCTCGATCTGGCCGACGCCGGGCACGACGAGGCGGAGCGGGCGGCGCGGCTGTGCTTCGTGGTGGTGGGCGGGGGCTACGCGGGGACGGAGACGGCCGCCTGCCTGCAGCGGCTGACCCACGCCGCGGTCCAGCGCTATCCGCGGCTCGACCCGAAGCTCATCAAGTGGCATCTGGTGGACCTCGCGCCCAAGCTCATGCCCGAGCTGGGCGACAAACTGGGCCGAGCGGCGCTGGAGATCCTGCGGCGGCGCGGGATCGAGGTCTCGCTCGGGGTCTCGGTCGCCTCCGTGGACGCCGAGGCCGTGACGCTGACCGACGGGCGGGTGCTGCCCAGTCGCACCCTGATCTGGACGGCGGGCGTCGCCGCCAGTCCGCTGATGGCCACCCTCGGAGCCGAGACCGACCGGGGCCGGCTGGTCGTCGGCTCCGACATGGTCGTCCCCGGCGTGGACGGTGTGCACGCCCTCGGCGACGCCGCCGCCGTACCGGACCTGGCCAAGAACGAGAAGGGCGCGATCTGCCCGCCGACGGCCCAGCACGCCATGCGGCAGGGAAAGCAGGTCGCCGACAACGTCGTCGCCGCGTTGCGCGGCGAGCAGACATACCCGTACCACCACCGGGATCTGGGCCTGGTGGTGGATCTGGGCGGACGGGACGCCGTGTCCAAGCCGCTCGGCATCGAACTGCACGGCACCCCCGCGCAGGCGGTGGCCCGGGCGTACCACTGGTCGGCGCTGCGGACCAATGTCGCCAAGACACGGGTGATGACGAACTGGCTGCTCAACGCCGTGGCCGGGGACGACTTCGTCCGTACGGGATTCCTGTCGTCCCGGTCCGGCACGCTCGCGGACTTCGAGCACACGGACGCCTATCTCACGCCGGAGCAGGTACGGGCCCACACCGCGGCCCTGAACGCTCAGGTCTGACAGCGCTCCACCGGGGCTCGGGGCGTCGGGCCGTCCGCCCGGGCGTCAGAGCCAGCCGTTGCGGCGGAAGCTGCGGTGCAGGAGGAAACACGCGACGGCCATCGCGCCGACGACCAGCGGATAGCCGTAGGTCCAGCGCAGTTCGGGCATGTTGTCGAAGTTCATGCCGTAGACCCCGCAGACCATCGTGGGGACGGCGATGATCGCGGCCCACGCCGTGATCTTGCGCATGTCCTCGTTCTGGGCGACCGTCACCTGCGCGAGATGGGCCTGGAGGATCGAGTCGAGGAGCGCGTCGAACGACGTGATCTGCTCCGTGATCCGGGAGAGATGGTCGGCGACGTCACGGAAGTACGGCTGTATCTCCGCCGAGACCAATGGCAGCGGCGACGCGGCCAGGGCCTGCAGCGGGCGGTCGAGCGGTGCGACCGCCCGCTTGAGTTCGAGGAGTTCCCGCTTCAGCTGGTAGACGCGGCCCGCGTCGCCGCGGGAGGCCTGTTCGCTGAAGACGGCCGTCTCGACGGCGTCTATGTCGTTCTGTACGGCGTCGGCGACCGCGAGGTAGTCGTCCACGACGTGGTCGGCGATGGCGTGCAGAACGGCCGCGGGCCCCTTGGCCAGCTGTTCGGCGTCCGCCTCCAGCGCCTCCCGCAGCGGGCCGAGCGAACCGTGCCGCCCGTGCCGGACCGTGATGACGAAATCCGGTCCGGTGAAGACCATGAGCTCGCCCGTGTCGACGACCTCGCTGGTGGCGGTGAGCTCTTCGTGCTCCACATAGCGGACGGTCTTGAAGACGGCGAAGAGCGTCTCGTCGTACCGCTCCAGCTTCGGCCGCTGGTGCGCGTGCACGGCGTCCTCGACGGCGAGCGGATGCAGGCCGAACAGCTCGGCGAGCCCGGCGAACTCCTCGACGGACGGCTCGTGCAGCCCGATCCACACGAACCCGTCGCCCGACTTGCGGACCCGTCGCACCGCCTCTTCGGCGGGGCAGGCCCCGCGCTGCCGCGCCCCGTCCTCGTACAACACACAGTTGACGACCGAGCTGCCCAGCGGCGAGCGTGCCGGATGGCTCAGGTCGACGGTCCGGCGGTAGGCACGGCGGACGGTGCGCCTCAGATTGCGGATTATCGGCACGTCAGGCTCCTCGGGACGATCAGCGGACAGTGTGCCACCGACGGACCGTGGGGCGGGACTCCTGACAAATGTCACACGTTCCTGTGAACAAGATCCTCCCGGGGGTGGAGAGCGGGCCGGGGGACGGCGATCAGGATGAATCCACCGCACTCGTCGAGGAAAGAGGATCCACCCATGTCTTCGTCCCACAGGGCCCGGCTCACGGCCGTCGCCGCGGCCACTCTGATCACCCTCTCCGTCTCGGCGTTACCGGCTCGGACCGCCGTCGCCGCGGAGCCCGGCTCCGCCGCAGCCGCGGCCTCCGCGGCGGTGACGCCGGCCGGTCGCGGCCATCTCGACCGCGCGGCGCTGCGCGGTTCCCTCGACGCGTTCCACAAGGCCGGGATGTACGGCGCCTATTCGGCGGTCCGTGACGGATCCGCGCAGTGGCGGGGAGCCACCGGCTTCGCCGATGTCGACAGCCGCCGGCCCACCAGGCCGAACTTCGAGCACCGGGTCGGCAGCATCACCAAGACCTTCACGGCCGTCGCCGTCCTGCAGCAGGCCGGCGCCGGGCGGATCGACCTCGACGCTCCCGTGGGCCGGTACCTCCCCGACATCGTGCCCGGCGAACGCGGCCGGCTGGTGACCGTGCGGATGCTGCTCAACCACACCAGCGGCATCGCCGACTACGTCCTGCCCGCCTTCCCCGGCATCCTCGAGAATCCCGGCAAGGCCCTCGACGAGAACCGCCTCCGTCGCATAGCCCCCGAGGAGCTCGCCCGCCTGGGTCTCGCGGCGCCGCCCGTCGCGGAACGCGGGACGCACTCGTACTCCAACACCAACTACATCCTCGCCGGGCTGCTCCTGGAACGCGTGACCGGCGAGAAGGCCGAGGCGTACATCACCCGTAACGTCATCCGGAAGGCCGGGCTGCGCCACACGTACTTCCCGAGCTCGCCGTCCCTCAAGGGACCGCACTCCCGGATGTACGAGTCGTTCTTCGGCCTGATCGACCCGCCGCGCGACTACAGCGTCACCGACATGTCGTGGGCGGGCACGGCCGGCGCCCTCGTCTCGACGACGAGCGACCTCAACGACTTCTACCGCACGCTGCTCAGCGGCCGGCTGCTCGGCGCGGCGGAGCTGCGCGCGATGAAGACCACCGTCCCCGCCTACGAGACCCAGCCGGGCGAGGAGCCGCTGATGCGCTACGGCCTCGGCATCTACACCCTGAAGATGCCGAGCGGCGGCTGGTACTGGGGCCATGACGGTGCCGTCTTCGGGGCCGGTACCTGGGCACTGTCCACCGAGGACGGCCGTCGTCAGGTCGCCATCGGCTACAACCTGATGAAGTACCAGCGCTTCGACGAGCAGGGCCGACCGCTGCCCGATCCGATCACGCAGGCGTTGTCCGCCCATGTCGACGGCGCCCTGGCCGGCACGTCCTCGGCTCCGCGCGGTACGGCCGCGGCCCAGCCGGCGCAGGGACCCGCCGGCCTTCTCAACGGCCCGGACGCGCTCCACCAGGCGACCCTGCGGTAGGTCCAACCGGGCGCCCCGGACCGGACGTCCGCGCGGTGGGCGACCCCGTTTTCACGAAGCCGGAGGCATGCGTCATGATCACCGGTCATGAGAGCTCTTGTCGGCATCGAACTGCCGGGCTTCCGACTCGTCGAGCCCGATGTCTGGGTCAGTGACGCGGGTGATGTGCTGTCGCTGCACTTCTTCGCCCTGCGTCCGGACCTTCCCGCGTCGTTGGACGACGGCCCGTCGCTGCGCGCCGCGCTCACCCGCGTGACCGCGGACGCCGGCGGCGGGCTGATCGAGGCCTCGGTGAAGTCACTGGGCGAGCTGCCCGCGCTGCGCCAGATACTCAAGCTGCCGATGCCCGGGCAGGCCCATGGGCAGGTCTTCATCGGCAGTTTCACCGTTCCCCGTGCGGAGTGCAGCACGGTGGTGAAGATCCAGGCGCCCGAGCGCGGGACGACCGGGATGCGCGAGGCGATGGTGATGGCGCAGGTCGGTCCCGACGCGTTCTACCGGGCCCATCCCTACGCCCCGGAGGTCCAGGGCGGTCTGCCGTTCCACGCGGCGGACCACGCCCGGTACGACGCCGAGTTCCCCGACCATCCGCTGACCCGGGTCAGGAACGTCCTCGGCGCGCTGGCCGAGGGCGTCAGCGTGGCACCCGAGTTCGCGGCGCTGCCGCCGTTCACGGGCTGACGTCACCGGGACTGCAGGGCGTCCAGGGCGACGGCCTGGGCTATCGCCAGGCGGCGGTCGAGGTGCTCGTCGTGGATGGAGAGGACGTAACGGTCCCGCAGGCCCAGCCGCTTCTCCACCGACATGACGGGGCGCTCCGAGGCGGCGAAGTCGAAGTGGTACGGCCAGGCGAACGGCACCAGGTCGACGAAGGGGACGACGTTCCAGGCGCGGCGCAACAGGGCCACGGCCCTGTTGCGCTCCACGCCCGTGGTCTCGGCCCATGCGCCCTCCTGGCTCATGTGCCAGGTGCTGCGCAGCAGGGAGGCGGCGAAGTCCTTGCGCAGCCTGCCGACGAGGGTGCCCGAGGCCGCGTGGATGTCGTACGTCGCGCCGAGGTCCACGATCTGCCGGGCCTGGAAGGTGAAGAGGACCTGCCGCTGGGACTCGTCCGTGTAGAACGTGATTCTTTCCTTCAGAGCCATGCGCTTCTGGTGGGCGAACGCGACGATGTCGCCTTCCGCGCCGTCCGGTCCTGCCGCGTGCACCACGTAGCGATTGGCCATCGGTGTGAGCTTCTGGCGGATGTGAAAACGGTGCTGCGACTGTTCGAGACCCATGGTGCGCTCCCCCTCGTCGGTGACTTCCCGACGATGATCGCGTCCTGCGCGCACCGGCCGCAGTCACCGAAAGTCGTTCCCCGGGGAGACGAAGGGATCGGCTGCCCCCGGGGCCTAGGTTCCCCGCGGGGCGACCGCCCGTCGGGGAAGAGCGCGCACCGTTGCCACGAGGGTGACGAGCCAGGCGGCCGCCGCGGCCCACAGCAGGACCTGGCCGAGGGGGTCGAGCCAGTCGACGGCCGCGGCCGTCGACGTGGAGAGACAGGCGGCAGCCGTCATGCCCATCGGGAAGACGGTGGCCCAGCGCCGTGCGTCGTAGTCCAGGCGCGGTCGCAGCAGCTCGGCGAGGAGCAGGACGACGTACCAGATCAGGTCGAGGACCAGCAGGAACAGGGTGAGGCCCCGCAGGGAGGTGTGGGTCACGCCCGTCCACACACCCGTGGCGAGCAGCTTGGAGCCCGCGAGGGCGGAGATGGCCATGGCCCCTCCCGCCACCCACTGGTCGCCGGCGCCCGCGCCGATCTGCCCGAAGTCGAAGCGGACCAGGGCCGCGAGGTAGAGCAGCAGCCCGAGGACGAAGAAGACCAGTGACGTCCGGGCGAGCCAGTCGCCCGCCGAGGGTGTGAGGATGGCGCCCAGGACCGCGAGCGCTTCGGTGGCGACGCAGATCAGGAACACACCGCCCGGCATGCTGCTCCGCAGATGCCTCAGGACCGCCGTGAGCAGCACCGCCCACAGGACCGCCGATCCGGCGAGGAGCACAGCGGCCAGGTGGGTCCAGTCGAGGAGGGCCACGCGGGCGCCGAGCACGGTGGTGGCGGCGACGGCGGTCAGCGCGGGCGGGGTGTCGGCCTCGGCGACCCAGCGGGGACGGCTGTGCAGCAACCGGGTGGCGAAGTCGAAGGCGAGCAGCAGCCACAGTGCGCCCGCGAGGCCGAGGAGCGTGCGGGACACCGTCTCGCGGCCGGTCAGATGGAAGCCGACCGAGATGATGCCGGTGGCCATCACCGCCGCGCCCGCGGCGGGTGGCAGTTCGGCCCACCAGCGGGCAGTGCGCTCGTTCATGATCCCCATCGCAACGGCTCTCCACCGTGTCCGCCACTCGGCGCGCGCGGAGGAGCCGAACAACACCCGGTGGGCGGCCTCGGCGAGACGGTTCCGGCGACGCGGGCCCCGGCCCCCGGCGAGGCGGTGCCCGCGGCGAGGTGGTGCCGGTGGACGGGCCTGGTGCCGGGCCCGTCCACCGGGCGGAGGTCAGGCCTGGGCGGTCGCCAGGAGTGCCTCGGGGGTGATGAGCGCGGTGGAGCCCGGAGCCGTACAGGCATGGGCTCCGGCGACCGCACCCAGGCGGGCGCAGTCCAGCACGTCCCGGCCGGCGAGCCTGCCGTAGAGGAAGCCGCTGACGTACGCGTCGCCGGCGCCGTTGCTGTCCACCACGGGGGCCTCGGGGGCGACCGCCGGGATGTGGTGCGGCGTCGGGTCGCCGTCCCGGGTCAGGACGTAGGAGCCGTCCGCACCCGCGGTGGCGACCACGGTCCGGGCGCGGCCCTCGCGCAGGATCTCCCGCATCAGCGCCGGCGTGTCGTCGCCCGCCCCCGCCGCGCTGAAGAAGACGAGGTCGGAGCGGAGGGCGAACTCCCGGTGGTGGTCGCTGCGTCCGTCCCAGTCGTGCAGATCGGTGGAGACGGGGACACCGAGCTCCTCGATGTCGTCGTACAGGAAGCGCGCGAAGTTCATGATGGAGACATGGACGTGCCGCGCGCGGCGCAGGCGGGGCAGGTAGTACTCGCTCGGCATGCGCAGGTCCGCCGGGTCCCGGCCGTCGTAGAAGGACATCCGGCGTCCGGTGGCGTCCACCAGGTTGACCGCGCGCCGGGTCCCGGAGGGCGAGATCACCGGGTCGAACTCCACGTCCCCCTCGGCCATGCGCCGCCGTACGAGCGTGCCGATCCAATCGTCGCCCACGCAGTCGAGGAGTGCGACCCGCAGGCCGAGGGCCCGGGTGCCGAGGGCCACGTTCCCGCCGGTGTGCCCGGGCCACTCCTCGATCGGCCCGACGTGGACCGAGTCGGCGAGGGGGACCGGCAGGGCGTCGACCCGGATGACGGTGTCCACTCCGCTGCCACCGACCACCACGACGTCGTACCGGTCGTGTTGTTGACTCACTCTGCCGCCTCTCAGGTCCCGCCGGGACCAGTATGGCGGGTGGGTGGGACGGCGGAGCCGCCGCGCCGCCGGCCGGTCAGTCCTTGTAGTCCGGGCAGGTCCGGTCCAGGAGGCGGAGCATCGCCGACCACGCCAGGCCGTACGCGTCGTCGTCCTCGAAGTCCGACGCCGCCTCGCCTGTGAGCTGCCGGGCGGTGTACTCGCAGACCTCGGCGGGTGGGACGACCAGGGGGACGCCGCTCGACTGGGCGGCTACCTGGATCTCGCAGGCGCGCTCCAGGTAGTACATGCGCAGGAACGCCTGGGCCGCGCTCTCGCCGACCGTCAGCAGGCCGTGGTTGCGCAGGATGAGGGCGGGGTGGGTACCCATGTCGTCGACCAGGCGGCGCTGTTCGTCGAGGTTGAGGGCCACGCCCTCGTAGTCGTGGTAGCCGACGCGATCGTAGAACTCCATAGACATCTGGTTGAGCGGGAGGAGCCCGCCCTCCTGCGCGGCGACGGCGCAGCCCGCCTTGGTGTGGGTGTGCAGGACGCAGTGCGCGTCGGCCCGGGCCGCGTGGATCGCGCTGTGGATGACGAAGCCCGCCGGGTTGACCGGGTGGGGGGTCGGCTCGACGGGGTTGCCGTCGAGGTCGATCTTCACCAGGTTGGAGGCGGTGATCTCCTCGAAGAGCAGCCCGTAGGGGTTGATGAGGAAGTGGTGGTCGGGCCCGGGCAGTCGCAGGGAGATGTGGGTGAAGATCAGGTCGGTCATCCTGAAGTGGGCCACGAGCCGGTAGACGGCGGCGAGTTCGCGGCGCAGCCGGAGCTCCTCGGCGGTCCTCGTCCGTGCGGCGTGCGGCGTTGCGGTGGTCATGCGAGGACTCCTTCGAGGGCGGTGGCGGTGGGGTCGACGACGGGGGTCAGCGGGCGGCCGGTGCGGTGCCAGGCGATGACGTTCTCGACGGGCCCGCACACGTACGCGCGGCGCGAGGTGTCGGACAGGAAGGCGCTGTGCGGCGAGAGTTGGATGCGTGGGTGGCCGCGCAGCGGGTCGTCCGCCGGGGGCGGCTCGACGGGGAAGACGTCGAGCGCCGCGCCGGCCAGGTGCTCCCGGTCCAGGGCGTCCAAGAGGGCGGCCGCGTCTACGAGTTCGCCGCGCGCGACGTTGACGAGGAAGCCGCCGGGGCGCATGCGTCCGAGCAGCGCTCCGTCGACGAGGCCGCGGGTGGCCGGGGTGAGCGGGACGTGCAGGGAGAGGATGTCGGTCGCCGCGGCCAGGTCGCCGAGGTCGCCGTGGCGGGCGATGCCGGCCGGCCAGTGGGCGGGGTCGGCGTGCGGGTCGTAGGCGGCGACGCGTCCGAAGACCGGGGCGGCGAGCGCAGCGAAGGAGCGGGCGATCCTGCCGAGGCCGACGAGCCCGAGGGTCAACTCGCTCGCCCGGCGCGGGAGTCGGTCCTGGGCCGTGAACTCCGCGTTCCAGCCGCCGGAGCGGACGAGGGCGTCGGCCTGTGGGAGCCGCCGGACGAGAGAGAGCGCGGAGGCGAGCGCGTGGACGGCGACGTCCTCGGTCGCGGCGTCGGGCAGGTTCGCCACCCACACCCCGCGCCTCCGGGCCTCGGCCGTGTCGACCATGTCGTAGCCCGCGGACATGGTGGCGAGGATCCGCAGCCCGGGGAGCCGGTCGAGGAGCGCGGCGTCGATCCGCGCGTAGCCGACGATCAGGGCGACCGCGTCTTGGGCCGCCTCCGCGAGGGCGTCGGCGTCCCGCGTACCGGCGACACGGACCTCGAACCCCGCCTCGGTGAGCAGTCGGAGCCCCGGCTCGGGATCCAGGTCGTCGGTGTCGGTGAAAACGGCGACGGGCTGATTCACCCGGCCCCCTTCCGTTCGTGCTGTTACGCGACGGCTGATTCGTCGGTTGTTGACGGCATCAACTTACGTTTCATCCGCACAACTGTCCACCGACGCATGCTGCGGCGGTTCGTGAGCCGTGTCACGAACGGACCCGCTTCCCCGGCCGGTGGCCGAGAATGTCAGCGGACCCGGGGCCGACCGCCTCGCGGCCGCCGAGCCGAGGAGATCACCGGGTGGAGCTGGACGCCATCGACCTGGCCGTCGTACGCGCGCTGCAGAAGGACGGGCGTCTCGCGTACGAGACGCTGGCCCAGCACGTCGGTCTGTCCCGGCCCGCGACCCGCGCGCGGGTGCAGCGCCTCCTGGAGTCGGGCGCGGTCCGTGTCGTGGCCGTCGTCCATCCCTCGGTCCGCGGACTGACCGCGTCCGCGCATCTCTCGATCGACGTCGACGGCGCGGCGGAGCCGGTGGCGCGGGCGATCGCCGAGCTTCCCGAGGCCCCGTTCGTCAGCCTGACGGCGGGGCGGGGGGCCATCATGACCGAGCTGCGCACCGAGGGTTTCGAGGCACTGGAACGGACCATCGAGCGCGTGCGTTCCGTGCCCGGTGTCGCGGTGGTCGACCCGCTGATCGGCACCCGTCACCTCAAGGACCCGTACCTGCTGGCGGAGGATCCGACAGCGTCGGACCTGGACGACACCGACCTGCGGATCCTCGACGCCCTGGAACAGGACGGCCGCCTCCCCTTCGCCGACGTCGCCGAACGCGTCGGCCTCTCTCCCGGCGCCACCCGCGCCCGGACGCTGCGCCTCCTCGAAGGCGGCGTGGTGAAGGTGCTGGCGCTGGTCCGCCCCGAGGTCCTGGGAATGGGGTACGCGTGCGGCTTCGCGGTGCGCGTCGAGGGCGCGCGGGCGGCCGTGGCCCGGCAGCTCGCCGCGCGGGAGGAGGTCACCTTCCTGTCGGCCTGCCTCGGCCGCGCCGAGCTGGTCGGCACGGTCACGGCGGGCTCCCTGGGCTCCGTACGGGCGGCGCTGGACGCGATGCGGGCGCTGTCTGGCGTACGGGCCGTCGAGAGCTGGATCCATCTGGAGCTGGTCAAGGAGCGGTACGACCTCGGCGCACCGGCGGCGTAGGCCCACCGAGCGGGGTGGCGGACGGCGGGGAATCATGCCCGTATGAACGAAAAGCCGGTTGTCGTCGGCGTGGACGGGTCCGAGCACAGCCACCTGGCCCTCGAATGGGCCCTGAGCGCGGCACAGCGGCTCGACGCGCCCCTGGTGGTCGCCCATGTGCGCTCCGAGGCGCTCCAGCTGGGGACCGCCCGGATCGCCTCGCTCGGCGAGGCCCCTGACATCCCCGACACCGTTCTCGACGGTGTCCGCGCCTGGGTGGAGGAGCAGGGCCCGCGAGTGCCGGTGCGGTACGACTCGCTCGACGGCACGGTGTCGGACGCCCTGCTCGACGCGGCCAGGACCGCGCGCTTCCTGGTGACCGGATCCCGTGGACGAGGGGGCTTCGCGAGCCTGCTGCTCGGTTCCTCCGGCCGGGCCCTGGCCGCCTCCGCCCCGTGCCCGGTCGTCGTGGTGCCGCACGAGGCGCGGACCGCTCCGCTGGAAGGCGATGCCGAGGCGGGCCGGGTCCTCGTCGGGCTCCACCCGGAGGAGACCGGCGACGAGGTCGTGGACTTCGCGTTCCAAGCGGCCCGGCAGCGGGGCGTGGCCCTCGAGGTGGTGACCGCCTACCGGTTGCCCCCTTCGCCGATCATGCTGGTCGGCCCGCCGGCGCCCGCCCTGCAGATGCCGCCGCCGATGCCCGTGGACGAGACCCCCGAGCTGGTCAAGGAGACCGCGGGCCTCCAGGAGGACCGGTTGCGGGCGTTCACCGAGCGGTACCGGGACGTCGAGGTCGTCCCCGTGGTCGTCCCGGCGGACGCGGCCGGGCGGCTCGTCGACGACTCGCGGCGCGCGGCCCTGGTCGTCGTGGGCCGGCACCGCAAGCACCGGGTCGCGACGCTCCTGATGGGATCGGTCGCCCACGCGGTGCTCCACCACGCCCACTGCCCGGTCGCGATCGTCCCGCCCGACCAGCCCGCGTCGGGCTGAGGGGCGCTGACGGCCTGTCGTCGAAGCGCGTCGGTTCACGCGGCCGGAACGGACGGGCGGAGGCCGACCGCGCGCGGCCGGATCGACCGGCTCCCGCGCCGCTGGATCGACCGGCTCCCGCGCGGCCGGATCGACCGGCTCCCGCGTGGCCGGCACGGGCCACGCGTCCGCCCACCGGCCGGGCAGCCCGTGACCGGTCAGGTGAGGAGGCAGCCCGGGACAGGTCAGGTGAGAAGGCTCGGGGCCGCGCGGTCCAGGACCGTGGCGATCCGGTGCCAGGTCTCCTCGTCGCTGGCGACCGGCTCCAGGATCTCGCCCTCTCCCGTACCCCACGCGGTGGCGAGCGTGACCGGGTCCTCGCCGGTCGCGGCGGAGGCCGCGAGCGCGGCCGCGCCGAGGGCGACGAGTTCGGTCGCGGCGGGGACGACCACGGGGCGGCCGGAGAGGCGACGGATGGTGTCTCTCCAGGCGTGCCCCTGGGCGCCGCCGCCGATCAGGCGCAGCGGACGGCCCCGTACCGCCGCGTCCGCGGGGTCGAGGCCGCAGGCGCCTAGGAGGTCGTCAAGGGCGCGCAGCACGGTGAACGCGGCGCCCTCGTAGGCCGCGCCGAGGATCGCGCGGGGTGTGGTGGTGTGGCGCAGTCCGGTGACGAGGCCGGTGGCGTGCGGCAGGTCCGGGGTGCGTTCGCCGTCGAGGTACGGCAGGACGACGACACCGTCGCCGCGTGCGGTGTCCTCGCGGTCGAGGCCGAGCAGCCCGGCGAACCGGTCCACCGCGAGGCTGCAGTTGAGGGTGCAGCCGAGCGGGAGGTATGTGCCGTCCGCCGCGGCGAATCCGGCCAGGCCGGGGGCGGCAGGCCGGGTCCGGGTGGCGGCGAAGACGGTCCCCGAGGTGCCGAGGCTCACGACGGGATGGTCCAGGAGCCCCGCGCCGCCGAGCCCCAGGCCGACGGCCGCGGCCATGTTGTCCCCCGTACCGGCGGCGACGGCGGCGCCGGCCGGAAGTCCCAGAGTGCGGGCGGCGGCCGGGGTGAGGGTGCCGACGCGGGTGGCGCCACTCGGGGCGACGGCCGGCAGCAGGGTCTCGTCGAGGCCGAGGAGTCGGAGGATCTCGGGGTCGTAGGCACAGCTCGCGGTGGAGTACCAGCAGGTGCCGGAGGCGTCACCGGGGTCGGTCGCTGCGACTCCCGAGAGGCGCTCCGTCAGGAAGTCGTGAGGCAGGCGGACGGCAGCCGTGGCGGCGGCGACGGAGGGCTCGCGGGCGCGCAGCCACTGCCACTTGGCGGCGGTCATCGAGGCGACCGGCACCGACCCGGTCCGGGCGAGCCAGCTGTCCGGGCCGCCGAGCGCGGCGGTGAGTTCGACGGCCTGCGGGGCGGATCGGGTGTCGTTCCAGAGCAGGGCGGGGTACAGCGGACGGCCCGCGGGATCGAGGACGACGAGGCCGTGCTGCTGGCCCGCGACGGCGATGCCCGTCACGGCGGAGGGGGGCGTGCCGGCGTCGGCGAGGGCCGCGGCGACCGCCTCGCGCAGTGCCGACCACCACTGCTCGGGGTCGCTCTCGCGGGCTCCGCCCTCCCCCGTGACCGTGTGCGCGGCCCGGCCGGTTCCGCGTACGGCGCCGGTGTCCGGGTCCACGACAAGCGCCTTGGTGGACTGGGTGGAGCTGTCCACACCGATCACGACCGGGGGCGCGGAACGCGTCGCCGCCATGGGCCTCACCTTTCGTCGAACCGCGTGCTCACTCTGGCGCGGAGGCGTGTCCACTCTGGCGCGGACTCACGCCGTGGCGTATTAGTTATCTCAGAAAACAAATAGGGGGGCCAGGCCTCGCCGCGCCCTTCTTTCCTCCCGAGAACGGCAAGAAGAAGGACAGACCATGACGGAACGCTTCTCCCCCGCTCGCTTCTCCCCCACGCCCGAGGACCGGTTCACCTTCGGCCTGTGGACCGTCGGCTGGCAGGGCCGCGACCCCTTCGGCGAGGCCACCCGCCCCGTGCTCGACCCCGTCGAGTCGGTCGAGCGGCTCGCCGCACTGGGGGCGTACGGCGTCACCTTCCACGACGACGACCTCATCCCCTTCGGCGCCTCGGACGCGGAGCGTGAGGCCGTGGTCAAGCGCTTCCGGTCGGCGCTCGAACGCACCGGCCTGAAGGTGCCGATGGCCACGACCAACCTCTTCACCCACCCCGTCTTCAAGGACGGCGGTTTCACGGCCAACGACCGGGACGTGCGCCGTTACGCCCTGCGCAAGACGATCCGCAACATCGATCTCGCGGTCGAGCTCGGCGCCACGACGTATGTCGCCTGGGGCGGTCGCGAGGGCGCCGAGTCGGGCGCGGCGAAGGACGTCCGGGTGGCGCTCGACCGGATGAAGGAGGCCTTCGACCTGCTCGGCCAGTACGTCACCGAGCAGGGCTACGAGCTGCGCTTCGCGATCGAGCCGAAGCCGAACGAGCCGCGCGGCGACATCCTGCTGCCCACCATCGGCCACGCGCTCGCCTTCATCGAGCGCCTGGAGCGCCCCGAACTGGTGGGGGTGAACCCGGAGACGGGCCACGAGCAGATGGCCGGGCTCAACTTCCCGCACGGCATCGCCCAGGCGCTGTGGGCCGGCAAGCTCTTCCACATCGATCTCAACGGCCAGTCGGGCATCAAGTACGACCAGGACTTCCGCTTCGGAGCGGGGGATCTGCGCCAGGCGTTCTGGCTGGTGGACCTGCTGGAGACGGCGGGGTACGAGGGGCCGCGGCACTTCGACTTCAAGCCGGTCCGCACGGACGGCTTCGACGGGGTGTGGGAGTCCGCGAAGAACTGTATGCGCAACTACCTGATCCTGAAGGAGCGCGCGGCCGCCTTCCGGGCCGACCCCGAGGTCCAGGAGGCCCTGGCCGCATCCCGGCTGCCCGAACTCGCCGTCCCCACGGCCTCCGACGGTCTCGCCGGCCTGCTCGCGGACTGCGGCGCGTTCGAGGACTTCGACGTGACGGCGGCCGCCGAGCGGTCCATGGCGTTCGAGCGCCTGGACCAGCTGGCGCTGGAACATCTGCTGGCGGTCCGCTGACCGCGTCACCCCCCACCTCACGACCACGACGGGCGCCCGGGCCACGGACCGGGCGCCCGTCGCCGTACTCCGCCGACCTGCGGCCCCCAAGCCCCGGCCCGACCCCAGCCCCAGGCCCCAGCCCGACCGGACACCGAACCCCAGGCCGACCTCGACGAGAGAAGGCAGCAAGCGCTTTCCAAGAATCCTGCGCGAAGCATTGACGAAACATCAACACCCCCCTAGCTTCGTCGGCGTTGCACTTCGTACGTCATATATGAGACGCGATACACAAGATCTGAGAGTGCCTCATGACCTTCGCCCCCAGTCCCATCCCCTCCCGCACCCAATACGTCCTGGAGGCGATCAAACACGACATCCTGACCGGCGGCCTGAGTCCCGGCCAGGCGCTGGTGGAGACCGAACTCGCCGCCCGTTTCGGGGTGTCGAAGACCCCGGTGCGCGAGGCCCTCAAGACCCTGGCCGGCAGCGGTCTCGTGGTGATGAGCCAGTACAAGGGCGCGACGGTACGGATGGTGGACGCCGACATGGCCCGCGCGGTCTACGACGTACGGCTCCTGCTGGAGCCGGAGGCGGTGCGCCGCACCGTCGACGCCGGTTCGCCCCTCGACGAGGCACGGGACGCCCTCCGACGGGCCGAGACCGCCGAGGATCCGGCCGAACGCTCCCTGGCCAACCGGGACTTCCACCGCGCCCTCTACCTGCCCTGCGGCAACCCGCTGCTCGGCCGGATGCTGGACGAGGTCCGCGACCAGGCCGCCCTGGTCTCCACCGTGGCATGGGCCGCGACGCCTTCCTGGGAGCGCGAGGCGGCCGAGCACGAGGAGATCCTGCGGCTCGCGGTGGCCGGCGATTCCGCCGGAGCCGGGCTCGCCGTGCACGACCACATCGCCTCGTTCGTCGAGCGCGCCTTCCCCGAAGACGGTGAGTGACCGAGTGACCAGGAACTTCGAGACCGAGAAGGCCGCGCTCGCCGACGTGGTGGCGATCCCGGTGACCCCGTTCGCCGAGGACGGCTCGGTGGACACCACCGCCCACCGCGCGCTCCTGCGCCGCATGATCGACGCCGGCATCCGTACCCTCACGCCGAACGGCAACACCGGTGAGTTCTACGCCCTCACGCCCGGGGAGCGTCACCTGGTCACCGAGGTGACGATCGAGGAGGCGGGCGAACGGACCGCCGTCCTGGTCGGTGTCGGCCACGACGTGCCGACCGCGATCGCGGCCGCCCGGCACGCCCGGGAGGCCGGAGCCGGCATGCTGATGGTCCACCAGCCGGTCCACCCGTACGTCTCCGAGGGCGGCTGGGTCGACTACCACCGGGCGATCGCCGAAGCCGTTCCGGAACTCGGCATCGTGCCGTACATCCGTAACGCGGCGCTCGGCGGCGAGCGGCTCGCGGAGCTCGGCGCAATCTGCCCGAACGTCATCGGGGTGAAGTACGCGGTCCCGGACGCCTCGCGGTTCGCCGGCTTCGCCCGCGACGCCGGTCTCGACCGCTTCGTCTGGGTGGCCGGGCTGGCCGAGCCGTACGCCCCTTCGTACTTCGCGAGCGGTGCCACCGGTTTCACCTCGGGCCTGGTCAATGTCGCGCCCTCGGTGTCCCTGGAGATGCTCACCGCCCTGCGGGCCGGCGACTACCCGGCGGCGATGAAGGTGTGGGAGCAGATCCGGCGCTTCGAGGAGCTCCGCGCCGCCAACGGCAGCGCGGACAACGTGACCGTCGTCAAGGAGGCGCTGGCCGCGCTCGGCCTCTGCCGTCGCGACATCCGGCCGCCGAGCCGCGAACTGCCCGAGCGGAACCGGGCCGAGGTCGCGGCGATAGCCGCCGGGTGGCAGGCATGAGCGCCGCCCACGAGTCCCGAGACCGGGACCCCGACGAGCCGCGTGACCATGCCGCTCGTGCCCCCGAAGACCCGGGCCCCCAGGTCCGGCGCCGCCCCGAGGAGCTCCGCAGTCATCGCTGGTACGGAACCGAGGGACTGCGCTCGTTCAGCCACCGGGCCCGCACCCGGCAGCTCGGCTATCTGCCCGAGGAGCACCTGGGCAAGCCGGTCGTCGCGATCCTCAACACCTGGTCCGACATCAACCCCTGTCACGTCCATCTGCGGGACCGCGCGCAGGCGGTGAAGCGCGGTGTGTGGCAAGCCGGTGGCTTCCCGCTGGAGTTCCCCGTCTCCACGCTCTCGGAGACGTTCCAGAAGCCGACGCCGATGCTCTACCGCAATCTCCTGGCGATGGAGACGGAAGAGCTGCTGCGCTCCTACCCCGTCGACGGGGCCGTGCTGATGGGCGGGTGCGACAAGTCGACGCCTGCGCTGCTGATGGGTGCGGCCACGGTGGACCTGCCCACGGTGTTCGTCCCCGCGGGTCCGATGCTGCCGGGGCACTGGCGTGGCGAGACCCTCGGTTCCGGTACGGACATGTGGAAGTACTGGGACGACCGGCGGGCCGGTCTGATCGGCGACGACGAGATGGCCGAGCTGGAGAACGGGCTCGCCCGCTCCCCCGGCCACTGCATGACGATGGGCACGGCCTCCACCCTCACCGCCGCGGCGGAGACACTGGGCGTGACGATGCCCGGCGCCTCGTCCATCCCCGCCGTGGACTCGGGTCACGACCGGATGGCGGCCGCCTCGGGGATGCGGATCGTCGAGCTGGTCCGGCAGGACCTGCGGCTCTCGCGGATCCTCACCCGTGAGGCGTACGAGGACGCGGTCGCCGCCGTCCTCGCGCTCGGCGGGTCGACGAACGCCGTCATCCATCTGATCGCGATGGCCGGGCGGTCAGGGGTGAAGCTGACGCTGGACGACTTCGACCGGATCGCGCGGACAGTGCCGGTGCTCGCCAATCTCCGCCCCGGCGGCCAGTACCTGATGGAGGACTTCCACTTCGCCGGTGGCATGCCGGGCTTCCTCTCGCGGCTCACGGACGTGCTCCACCTCGATCGCCCGACGGTAGCCCACGCGACCTTGCGGGAGCAGCTCGACGGCGCGCTCGTGCACAACGACGAGGTCATCAGGGAGCGGGT
The DNA here is from genome assembly GCF_055561875.1 of Streptomyces sp. NPDC022552. NCBI lineage: Bacteria > Bacillati > Actinomycetota > Actinomycetes > Kitasatosporales > Streptomycetaceae > Streptomyces > Streptomyces sp. NPDC022552. The sequence continues at coordinate 35,014 of NZ_JBVHGJ010000006.1, read as the reverse complement.
GCGTCCGCTCGCGGACGAGGGCGGGGTCGCGGTGCTGCGCGGCAATCTGTGTCCGGACGGTGCGGTGATCAAGCACATCGCCGCCGAGCCGGAGCTGCTCAAGCACACCGGTCCGGCCGTGGTGTTCGACGACTACCGCACCATGCAGCGGACCATCGACGATCCGGAGCTCGGGATCACGCGCGACCACGTCCTGGTCCTGCGCAACTCCGGGCCCAAGGGCGGTCCGGGCATGCCGGAGTACGGCATGCTGCCGATCCCCCGCCATCTCCTGGAGCAGGGAGTGCGGGACATGGTCCGGATCTCCGACGCCCGGATGAGCGGTACGAGCTACGGCGCCTGTGTGCTGCACGTGGCACCGGAGTCGTACGTCGGCGGGCCGCTCGCCCTCGTCCGCACCGGCGACCTCATCACCCTGGACGTCGAGGCGCGCACGCTCCACGCGGATGTCGACGAGGAGGAGTGGGAGCGCCGGCGGGCCGCGTGGGCTCCCCCGCCGAAGCGTTACGAGCGCGGCTACGGCGCGCTGTACTCCGAGCAGATCTCCCAGGCCGACACCGGTTGCGACTTCGAGTTCCTGGCGAGGCCGGGAACGACTCCGGATCCCTACGCGGGCTGACGCCCGGGCCGGTCCACCCCAGTTCCACTTGTTCGGTATCCCGAACACCGTCTGCGAAGCGCTTCGCGCCCGAGAACGGAGCCGCCGTCATGGCCACAGCCGTGACCCCACCGCCCAAGGCACCCGCGAAAACACCCCCGGCACCCGCTCGCCCCCGTCGCCGTACGGGAGCGACGCCACGGCGCCTGCCGTATCTGCTGATCGCCCCGGCGGCGCTGCTGATGCTGGGCTTCATCGCCTATCCCGTGCTCAGCGTCTTCTACTACAGCCTGCAGCACTACAACCCGACGAAGCCCTGGCGGAACGGTTTCGCCGGCTTCGACAACTTCACCCGGATCTTCACCGAGGACCCGCACTTCTGGGGCACGCTGAGCTTCAGCCTGAAGTGGGTCGCCGTCGAGGTGACGCTGCAGCTCCTCTTCGGACTCGCGCTCGCCCTGATCGTCAACCAGACCTTCGTCGGCCGGGCGCTCGGCCGGGCGCTGGTCTTCTCCCCCTGGGCCGTGTCCGGGGTGCTGACCTCAGCGATCTGGGTGCTGCTCTACAACTCGCAGACGGGCATCACCCGTTATCTCGCGGACATGGGCATCGGCGAGTACGGGACGTCCTGGCTCTCCGACACCTCCACGGTCTTCTCCGCGGTCGTCGTCGCCGATCTGTGGCGCGGGGTGCCGTTCTTCGCGATCCTCATCCTCGCCGACCTCCAGTCCGTTCCGAAGGATCTGTACGAGGCGGCCGAGGTCGACGGGGCGGGCCGGATCCGGCAGTTCATGCACATCACGCTGCCGCACCTGAAGGACGCGATCATCCTCTCCACGCTGCTGCGCGCCGTGTGGGAGTTCAACAACGTCGACCTCCTCTACACCCTGACGGGCGGCGGTCCCGCGGGCGAGACGACCACGCTCCCCCTCTACATCGCCAACACCAGCGTCGACGCCCACAACTTCGGTTACGCCTCCGCCCTGACGACGGTGGCGTTCGTGATCCTTCTCTTCTGCTCGATGGTCTATCTGCGCCTGAGCAAGTTCGGAGGCGAGAGCAAGTGATTGCCCAGGACGCACCCTCCACGGCACCGGCGGCGCCGGACATCGAGGCCGGCACGACGGCCGCCGCACCCCCGACCCGTACGCCTCCGATCCTGTGCCGCAAGCGGCGGCGCGCCTGGGACGAGGCCCCGCGCTGGCAGATCTACGTGCCGCTCGGCATCTATCTGCTCTTCACCCTCATCCCGTTCTACTGGATCCTGCTCTTCGCGGTCCGCCCGGCGGGCTCCACCTCGCTCCTGCCGTGGCCCATGACCACCACGCACTTCGAGAAGGTGTGGAACGAGCGCAGCTTCGCCACGTTCTTCCAGAACAGTCTCCTCATCGGGCTGGCGACGCTGGTGATGACCACGGTCGTCGCGCTCGCCGGCGGCTATGCGCTGGCCCGGTTCGACTTCCGGATCAAGAAGGGCTTCATGCTGGCCCTGCTCTGCTCCCAGTTCGTGCCCGGCGCGCTGCTGCTCGTCCCGCTGTTCCAGATCTTCGCCAACCTGAACATGATCAACTCGCTGGGCAGCGTCATCCTCGCGGAGACCGTCTTCCAGCTGCCGCTCTCGATGATCCTGATCAGCGGCTTCATCAGGAACGTGCCGTACTCCCTGGAGGAGGCGGCCTGGGTCGACGGGTGCAGCCGGTTCAGCGCCTTCCGGATCGTGGTGCTGCCGTTGCTCCGCCCGGGTCTGGTGGCGGTCGGCTCGTTCGCCTTCGTCCACTCCTGGAACCACTTCCTGTTCGCGCTGATGTTCCTCAGCAGCCAGGAGAAGCAGACGATCCCGGTCGGCCTCAACACGCTGATGGGCGCGGACAGTGTGGACCTCGGCGCGCTCGCCGCGGGCGGTGTGATCGCGGCTCTGCCCGTGGTGATCGTGTTCGCCTTCATCCAGAAGTGGCTGGTCACCGGCTTCAGCGCGGGGGCGGTGAAGGGATGACCACCTCGACCACCGTCCGCGAACCCCTCCCGGTCGTCCTGGCCGGCGCCCGGGGCCACGGCCGCTCCCATCTGGTCAACATCCGCCGGCTCGAACGCCTCGGCCTGGTACGGCTCGCCGGCGTCTGCGAGCTGCGGTCGCTGGACGCCGAGGAGCTGGACGGCTTCGGTTCGCCCGAGCAGTCCGACGACTTCGGCGCGCTGCTGGCCTCGACGGGCGCCCGGATCGCGGTCGTCTGCACCCCGATCCAGACCCACACCGACCTGGCCCTGGTCGCCGCCCGCCATGGGGCGCATCTGCTCCTGGAGAAGCCCCCGGCTCCGTCGTACGCCGAGTTCCGCCGGATGGCCGACGGGGTCGCCGCGGCCGGGGTGGCCTGCCAGATCGGCTTCCAGTCGCTCGGCTCCCATGCCGTACCCATGATCCGGCGGCTGATCGGGGAGGGCGCCATCGGCGAACTCCTCGGCGTCGGCGGGGCCGGGGCCTGGGTCCGCGACGAGGCGTACTTCCGGCGCGCTCCCTGGGCCGGGCGGCGGCGGATCGACGGTGTCGACGTGGTCGACGGAGCCCTGACCAATCCGCTGGCGCACGCGGTGGCGACGGCGCTCGCGCTGGACGGCAGCACGCGCGTGGAGGACGTCGAGTTCATCGAGACGGAGCTGCTGCGGGCGTACGCCATCGAGTCCGACGACACCTCGTGCGTACGGATTCTCACCGCCCGTGGGACCAGGGTGAGCGTGGCCGCGACGCTCTGCGCCGAGACGCCCTCGGAGCCGTACGTCGTGGTGCACGGGACCCGGGGCCGGATCACCTTCTGGTACAAGCAGGACCGGGTGCTCCTCCAGCGGGCCGGGCACGGACCCGAGGAGTCCGTCCACGGGCGGACCGACCTGCTGGAGAACCTGGTCGCCCATCTCACCGACGGCACCGAACTGCTCGTACCGCCCGAGGAGACCGGCGCGTTCATGCGGGTCGTCGAGGCGGTCCGGCTCGCTCCCGACCCGCTGGAGCTCCCGGCGGACGCCTGGCGCTCGGAGTCCGGCGGGGGCGCGCCGCGCCGCGTGGTGCACGGCATCGCCGGTCTGGTCGCAGCGAGCGCCGACACCCTCAGCCTCTACTCCGAACTCGCAGCCCCCTGGGCGCCGCTGACCCGGAAGGCGGTATGCCGATGAACGCCCCGACGGTCCTGCGCTGCGCGGGCCGCCCGGTCGCCCGCTACGTCCTGCGGCCCGAACTGGCCGCCGGCCACGCGCCGCGGCCCCATCTGCACCCCGTCTCGACACTCGGCGGCGTCACGGTCACCGAGCGGCTGCCCGCGGACCATCCGCACCACCTGGGTGCCGGGGTCGCCGTCCCCGACGTCGCGGGGTTCAACTTCTGGGGCGGGCGTACCTTCGTCCGCGGCCAGGGACCGACCGTCCTCGACAACCACGGCGTACAGCGGCACGACGGGTTCGAGCTCCGGAACCCTGACGGCTTCGTGGAGGAGCTGAGCTGGGTCGGCGGGGAGCGCGTCCTGCTCCGTGAGCACCGGACGGTCTGCGCCATCCCGCTCGACGACACGGCGTGGGCGCTGGATCTCACCTTCTCGCTGACGAACGCCTCGGGCGAGGAGCTGTCCTTCGGCAGCCCGGCCACGAACGGCCGGCCCGGTGCCGCCTACGGCGGATTCTTCTGGAGGGCTCCCCTGGAGGGCGCCGCACCGGATGTCTTCGGGGCGGACGCGGAGGGCGAACGGGCCGTGCACGGCGCCCGCGCCGACTGGGTCGCTCTCGCGGGCCGGAACTGGACCCTGGTCTTCGCCGGGGCCACCGAGGAGACCCGCCGCGACCCGTGGTTCGTGCGCGCCGCCGAGTACCCCGGAGTCGGTTCCTCCCTCGCCTCCGAGGAGCGCCTGGTCCTCGCCGCCGGCGGGACGGTGGTGCGCCGCGTGGTCACCGTCGTCGCCGACGGGCGCCTCGACCGCGACGGCGCGGCGGCCCTGGTGCGCAAGGCGGTGACGGTGTGAACGAGGACGTACCCACCGGGGACCTCGGGGACGGGACGTACCGCAATCCCGTCCTGGCCGCCGACTGGTCCGATCCGGACGTCGTGCGGGTCGGCGAGGACTACTACCTGACCGCCTCCAGCTTCGGCCGGGCGCCCGGCCTGCCGATCCTGCACTCCCGCGATCTGGTCAACTGGACGCTCGTCGGCCATGCCCTGGAGCGGCTGGCCCCGGAAGCCTCCTTCGCCGCGCCCCAGCACGACCGGGGCGTGTGGGCGCCGTCCCTCCGCCACCACGACGGCCGGTTCTGGATCTTCTGGGGCGATCCCGACCACGGGATCTGGCAGATCAACTCTCCCTCCGTACGGGAGGGATGGAGCACGCCGCACCTGGTGAAGTCGGGCCGAGGCCTGATCGACCCCTGTCCGCTGTGGGACGAGGAGACCGGCGAGGCGTATCTCGTGCACGCCTGGGCGAAGTCCCGCTCGGGCGTCAGCAACCGGCTCACCGGCCACCGGATGAGCGCCGACGGCACCGAACTCCTCGACGGCGGGAGGACGATCGTCGACGCCGACCGTGTCCCGGGCTGGTTCACGCTCGAAGGCCCCAAGGTGTACCGGCACGACGGCTGGTTCTGGATCCTCGCCCCCGCCGGGGGTGTGGCCACCGGCTGGCAGGGCGCCTTCCGCTCCCGTGGGTTCTTCGGCCCGTACGAGGAACGGGTGGTCCTGGAGCAGGGCGGTACGGACGTCAACGGCCCGCACCAGGGCGGCTGGGTCCGTACGCAGCGCGGAGAGGACTGGTTCCTGCACTTCCAGGAGCGGGGGGCGTACGGCCGGGTGGTCCATCTCCAGCCGATGCGCTGGGGCGACGACGGCTGGCCGGTCCTCGGCGACGCGGGCTCTCCGGTCCTCGTCCACCGGAAGCCCGCGCTGCCGCGGCAGCCGCTCTCGGCGCCGGCCACGGACGACGACTTCCCGGGCGGCCGCTACGGACGGCAGTGGCAGTGGACGGCCAACCCGAGGGAGGGCTGGACGACCCGGCACTCCGCCGACGGTCTGTGGCTGAACTGCGGCCGCACGGAGGAGATGGAGGATCTGCGCCGACTGCCGCACATCCTCACCCAGCGACTGCCCGCCCGGACCTGCTCGGTCGAGGTCGACCTGCGTCTGGACAGCGAGGAGCCGGGCGCCCGCGCCGGGCTCACGGTCCTGGGCGACGCGTACAGCTGGATCGGGCTCCGGCGCGAGGCCGACGGAACGGTCCGGCTGGTGCACCGGTTCGCGCCGGTCTCGGCCGAGCGGGAGCGGGAGGCGGCGTTCGCGCGGCCCGCCCCGGACGGCCGGGCCCGGCTCAGGGTCGAGATCGGCGAGGGTGCCCGTTGCCGGTTCTCGTACGACACGGGGAACGGGCTCACCGGCTCCGGCCAGGTCTTCGCGGCCACTCCCTGGCGGTGGGTGGGCGCCCTGGTCGGACTCTTAGCCGCCGCTCCGCCGGGCACGGGCCCCGCCGGTACGGCCGTCTTCACCAGGTTCCGCATCGCCCCGAACGGCATCGCGCCGAACAGCTTTCCCCCGAACGACATTCCCCCGAGAGAAGAGAGCCGACGATGACCATCTTCCGCAACGGGCGGCGCAGAGCCGCCGGTGCCCTCGCCCTCACCACCGTCCTCGCGCTGACCGTCACCGCCTGTGGCGACGACGGCAGCGGCGCCGCCGGCGACAAGGGCAACGAGGGTTCGGGCAAGGGAGAGATCACCTTCTGGGACAACAACGGCGGTGTCCGCACCGACGTCTGGAAGGAGATCATCAAGGACTTCGAGAAGGCCAACCCCGACATCAAGGTGACGTACGTCGGCATCGCCTCGACCGAGGTGCAGTCCAAGTACGACACCGCCATCCAGGGCGGTGGCCTCCCGGACGTGGGCGGCGTCGGCGCCGCCATGCTCGCCGGGATCGCCGCCCAGAACGCCCTGGAGCCGCTCGACGCGCGGGTCGAGTCGAGCGCCCTGAAGGGCAAGCTCAACGCCGGCATGGTCGACAGCGTCAAGTCGGCGGGCGGACAGGACAAGCTCTACACCGTCCCCACCTCCGCGAGCAACGGCGTGCTCTACTACCGCACCGACCTCTTCCGGGCGGCCGGTCTGGAGGAGCCCACCACCTGGTCGAAGTTCTACGCGGCGGCCGACAAACTGACCGCGAAGGACAAGAACAAGTTCGGCTACACCATCCGCGGCGGCGCCGGGTCGATCGCCCAGGCGCTCGACGCGATGTACGGCCAGAGCGGCATCAAGACCTTCTGGGACGGCGACAGGACGACCGTCAACGACCCGAAGAACGTCGCGGCCCTGGAGAAGTACGCGGCCCTGTTCAAGAAGAACACCCCGGCGGCCGACGTCAACAACGACTTCACCAAGATGGTCGCCCAGTGGGACAGCGGCGAGATCGGCATGCTCAACCACAACCTGGGCTCCTACAAGGACCATGTGAAGGCGCTGGGCACCGAGAAGTTCCGCGGCATCCCCAACCCGACGACGGACGACGGCACCCGGGTGCAGGTCTCCAACCCGGTCGACGGCCTCGGGCTCTTCTCCTCCAGCAAGAACAAGGCGGCGGCCTGGAAGTTCATCGAGTTCGCGGCCTCGCACGAGTCCAACAGCAAGTGGAACGAGTCGGCCGGCGCCATCCCGGCCAACACCGAAGCGGCCGAGGACCCCTGGATCCAGAAGGCGGAGCCGACGAAGCTCGCCGCCGAGGTGCTCTTCAGCGGCGAGGCGACCATCGTCCAGCTGCCGTACTACCTGCCCGACTGGAACACCATCTCCAAGGCCGACAACGAGCCCGCCTTCCAGAAGGTGCTGCTCGGGAAGTCCACGGCCAAGGCGTTCCTGGACAGCCTGGCCGAGCAGCTCAACACGGCTCAGGCCGAATGGAAGTCGCAGAAGAAGTGACGTCCGCGCCCACGCGCCGCCGGGTGCTCGCGGCCGGGGCGGGCCTCGCGCTCGCCCTGGCCGCGGCACCCGCCGCGGCGGCCTCCCTCCGCGTTCCCCGAGGACACCCCCGCATGCGCGCGCTCCACATCGCAGGTGACTCCACCGCCGCCCAGAAGTACGCCGACGCCGCGCCCGAGACCGGGTGGGGCATGGCGCTCCCCTTCTTCCTGCACAAGGGCGTCACGGTCGCCAACCACGCGGTCAACGGGCGCAGCACGAAGAGTTTCCTCGACGAGGGCCGGCTCGGCGCGATCCTGCGGGTGATACGGCCCGGGGACCTGCTGCTGATCCAGTTCGCCCACAACGACCAGAAGGTCACCGACCCGACCCGCTACACCGAGCCCTGGAGCAGCTACCAGGACAATCTGCGGCGGTACGTCGCCGGGGCCCGGGAGCGCGGGGCGGTGCCCGTCCTCGCCACGTCCGTCGAGCGGCGCAGGTTCGACACCGACGGCACGGCCCTGCGGACGCTCGGGGAGTACCCGGCGGCCATGAGGGCGGTGGCCCAGGAGGAGGGTGTCGATCTGCTCGACATCCAGGAGCTGTCCCTGGCGCTGTGGCAGAAGCTCGGCCCCGAGGCGACCAAGACGTACTTCAACTGGACGCCGGCCGAGCAGGACAACACGCACTTCAACCCGCCCGGTGCGATCGCCGTGGCCCGGCTGGTCGCGGCCGAGCTGCTGCGCACACGGGTGCTCGCACCGCGCGACACCCACCGTCTCGACGCGGAGATCCCCGCCGGGTGGATCACCTGGCCCGACGCGAACCCCCATCCTGAGGAGAACCGATCATGAGTGGACGCAGACACCTGTGCCTGACGGGAGCGACCGCGCTCGTCCTGGCCGTCACCGGCGGCCTGATGGGGCCGGCCACCGCGCAGGCCGCGACTGCCCACGGCGCCTCCGACCCGGCCCGCCGGACGCTGCCCGCCGGGGACGGCTGGGGTTCGGAGGGCACGGGGACGAGCGGCGGCGCGGCGGCCGTCGCCTCCCGGGTCTTCACCGTCACCACCTGGGAGGAGTTCCGGGCGGCCCTCGCCGTCCCTGGCACCGAGCCGAGGATCGTCAAGGTCAAGGGGACGCTGAACGCGACGGCCGCGGGCTGCTCGGCGTTCGAGGCCCCCGGCTACGACTTCCAGCGGTACCTCGCCGACTACGACCCGGCCGTCTGGGGCCTCGACACCGTCGTCAGCGGCCCGCAGGAGGACCTGCGGGCGGCCTCCGCGAAGGCGCAGGGCGAGGCGATCAAGGCGTACGTCCCCGCCAACACCACTGTCATCGGCGTCGGGGGGAACGCCGGAATCGTCGGCGGGAGCATGCAGATCCAGGGCGTCGACAACGTCGTGATCCGCAATCTGACCGTCGAAAGCCCGCTCGACTGCTTCCCGCAGTGGGACCCCACCGACGGAGCAACGGGCGCCTGGAACTCCGAGTACGACAGCATGGTCGTGTACGGCTCCACGCACGTCTGGATCGACCACAACACCTTCACCGACGGTGCCCACCCGGACAGTTCACTGCCGAGGTACTACGGCGAGGTGTACCAGCAGCACGACGGCGAACTGGACATCGTGCGCGGCGCCGACCTGGTCACCGCCTCCTGGAACGTCTTCGCGGACCACGACAAGACGCTGATGATCGGCAACAGCGACAGCGCGGGGGCCACCGACCGCGGCAAGCTGCGGGTCACGCTGCACCACAACCTCTTCAGGAACGTGATCGAGCGGGCGCCGCGGGTCCGCTTCGGCCAGGTCGACGCGTACAACAACCACTTCGTGGTGCCGGCCACGGGCTACGCGTACAGCCTCGGCATCGGCCAGGAGTCCCAGCTCGTCGCCGAGAAGAACGCGTTCACCGTCCCGGCAGGTGTCGGCGTGGGCACGATCCTCAAGAAGTGGAAGGACGCCCCGGTCACGACCGTGGGCAACCTCGTCAACGGCCGGCCGGTCGACCTCCTCGCCGTGCACAACGCCGAATTCCCCGGCGAGATCCTGCGTGACGGCGCGGGCTGGACGCCCACGCTGCGCGGCCGCGTCGACAACCCGCGGGCCGTTCCGGGCCTGGTCGACCACCGCGCGGGCGCGGGCAGACTCCGCTGACCGGGGCCGGGGCGGCCCCCTCGGCCACCCGCCCGGCCACGCCGCCCCGGCCTCTCCCTCTCGCTTCCCACCTTCCCCAGCACCCGCGAAGGAGCTTCGTCATGCCTCCGCTCAGTCGCCGTGTCCTGCTCACGGCGGGCGCCGGCGCGGCGCTCTCGCTCGGCCTTGCGCCGGCCAGGGCGTCAGCAGGGTCCCGTCGCCCGTTCGGGCGGTACGGATCGCCCGCCGGCCGGCTCACCGCGCGCACCCTGTACGTCCACCCCCACGGCCTCGGTGACCACATCACGGTCCAGGCCGCGGTGGACGCCGCCGACGGGCCCGGCTGGACGCTGGTCGTCGCCCCGGGTACGTACCGCGAGACCGTCTCCGTCAGCGCCGCCCGCACGGAGATGACCTGGATCGGGGCGAGCGAGGATCCGCGCGATGTCGTCGTGGTGTACGACAATGCCGCCGGTACGCCCCGCCCCGACGGCACCACCCACGGCACGTCCGGTTCGGCCACCACGACGGTCCAGGCAGCGGGCTTCACCGCGCGGTGGATCACCTTCGCCAACGACTTCCTGCGCTCCGACCTGCCCGGGAACCCCGGCACGCAGGCGGTCGCGCTCAAGGTGCAGGGCGACCGGTCGGCGTTCTTCCACTGCCGGTTCCTCGGCCATCAGGACACGCTGTACGCGGACTCGCTGTCCCTGCCCGCCGTCGCCCGCCAGTACTTCTCCCACTGCTACGTCGAGGGTGACGTCGACTTCGTCTTCGGTCGGGCGCGCGCGGTCTTCGCGTACTGCCACCTCCGTACGCTGCTGCGTCCCGACCTGGCGAGCGCCCCGCACGGCTTCGTCTTCGCCCCGTCGACCGCCGGCGCCAACCCGTACGGGTTCCTCGCGGCTCGTTGCCGGGTGACCAGCGAGGCTCCCGACGGCTACTACAAGCTGGCGCGCCCCTGGGTGCCCAGCTCGGACACGACGGCCCGGCCGTCGCTCGTCGTCCGCGACAGCGTGCTCGGCCCCGGGATCGACGCCGCGGCGCCGTACACGAACATGCGGGACACCCATCCCTGGCAGGCCCAGCGCTTCGCCGAGTACCGCAACACCGGTCCGGGAGCGGCGATCACCGATCCCGCGAACCGTCCCCAACTCACCCCTTACGAAGCCGCGTCGGCGACCCGGAGTACGTACCTCGGGGACTGGCGGCCCTCCCCCACCCGCCTCTGAACCCCACGGATCCCCGCCACGGTCGGACGGTGTGGGCCGGCAGAGGGCCGAGGGCCGGGCGGACCCGCGTCACGGGCCCGCCCGGCCTCGTCGTACGCGGAGCCGCCTCCCGCGGGGCGCTGCTACTCGAGCAGCTCCGCGTACGCGCCCATGGCCAGGGCGATGTCCGCCTGGGCCCAGAACCGGTGGTACGTGAAGACGGGCGCGGCGCCGCCCGCCAGATAGGCCTCGATCTTCGGCCAGGCCGGGTCGTCCTGGTAGAAGGAGCGGATCGAGGCGAAGGTGGACGAGGAGTTCACCGGGTCGGCGTTCGGCATGGTGCCGGTCCAGCCGCTCGGCACGTACACGGGGTCGTCGAACCGGTTGTAGTCGGCGCGGGTCTCCGGGACGGCGATGCCCAGCGGGTCCTGGTGGTGGGTCCACATGCCGTCGAGGAGGGCCTTCGCCACCCGCTTCGCCTCGGCGTGGCCGGACCTGGCGGCGTAGTAGGTCAGGGTCTTGGCGTAGGCGGCCGCCACGCCCACGTCGTCGGTGTAGTCGGCGACGGTGACATGGAGGCCCGCGTTGGCGCCCGGGTTCGCGGCGTTCCAGGTGTCGGGGGCTCCGGACCACTGGAGGGTGGAGGGGATGCGGTAGGTGCCGTCGGGGTTGATCGTGGTCTTCGACAGCGCCCAGCCGACCCACTTGTCGAGCACGGTCCTGGCCGCCGCGTCACCGGTCTGCCGGTAGTACTCGGCGACCCGCTCCATGGACCAGGCCTGGAAGCCGAACCACTGATTGGACGCCGGGTCGTGGTAGACGGGCTTCTCGTCGTAGAAGAGGCCGTGGAAGGTGGGCGTGCCGGCCGGGGGCTGTGCGTAGCGGCCCTGCCAGCTGTTGGTCGCTCCGCCGGCGATGGCGCCCTCGTCGGACTGGAGCCAGCGGTAGAACTCCAGCTGCCGGTCGAGGCTGGTCGCCCAGTCCGCCGCACCCGTCGCCGACCTGGGCTTGAGCGGGGCGTACTCGCTGAGCGCGTAGGCGGCGAGCGGGTTCTGGTAGCCGCCGTGGGCGTGGCTGGAGCCGATGCGCCAGGACCAGCCCGCGCCGGTGTCGGTGGCGCCGCCCCAGGCGTAGTACCAGGACATCAGATAGTGGGCGCTGTCCTTTCCGGTGCCGGCCGGGCAGGCCGTCGGCCCGATGCAGTTGCCGGACTTCTTGAAGTACTTGTCGAACATGGCGTACCGCAGGTAGTCGCCCATCTTCGCGGCCTTGGCGACGGTCGCGGCGACCTGTCCGCCCTTGCCCTGCTCCTTGGCCCAGATGTCGGCCCAGTAGGCGGCCTGGACGGCTCGGGCGTCGGCGTCGGGGGCGTTGGTGAACTTCCACTGCTCGGCATAGGAGGCGTCCCCCGTGAAGAGGTCGAGGTAGCCGTTCCTGCCGCCGAACGTGAAGGTGTCGCAGGTGGGGTGGGGGACGGTCTCCCAGACGGACTCCTGGGGGCCGCGCTGGAAGGTGTTGATGTACGAGGGTCCGGTCGCCGTGGGTCCGGCGGAGCACTTCCCGGGCTCGTTGCCGTAGCCGTAGACGTTGTCGACGTCCTGGAGCCAGTGCATGCCGTAGATGTCGTCGGTGCCGTAGGCGGTCTTCAGCTCGCCGGCGATCGGGTCGGCGCCCGCGGTGACTCCGGAGTCGAGCCGCGCAGGGTACTGCGACGGCAGGTCGTGCTCGGGTGCGTAGGTCGCGGGCTTGGAAGCGTTGTAGGCGCCGGTCGTGGGCTGGTCGGCATGGGTGGGGATCATGAACTTCTCCATGGTGTCCCACGCGCCGTTGAAATCGGTCCAGTCGCCGGTGATCTTCCCGTACATCGCCTGGAGCCAGATCAGATAGCTGTACGCCTCCGAGGTCGTCTCGTGCCCGTGGTCGGGGGCCTCGACGATGAGCGTCTCGACGGAGTGGTACGGGACGCCCTCGGGAGAGAAGTAGCCGTTCGCCGGGTTGGTGATCTTCCCGTGGAGATCGAGGAAGCGGGCGTCGTACGTGGAGTCGGCGGCCAGCTGGGCGACGGTGACCTCGGCCTTGGTGTGGCCGGGGGCGGTCGCGGTGAAGACGGCCGATCCGGTGCCGGTGGCCGCGGCGGCGACGGTCACCTTCCGGGCGGTGTTCCAGTTCGACGGGGTGAAGGTGAGGCCGGCGGGGGTGGCGGTGAGGTTGCTGTTGCCCGAGGTGCGGGCGACGCTCACGGTGACGTCGGCCGACGGCCGGGTGGAGAGCTTCAGGTCGAAGGTGCCGGTGGCGCCCTGGCGTACCCCGAACTGGGCGGGGGTGGCGACGAGGGCGGGTCCGGCGGCCACGGTGATCCCGACCGGGGCCGACTCGGCGGACGCGCCGAGGCTGTCGTACGCCTTGGCGTAGAGCGAGTGGGGGCCCGCGGCGAGGCCGGTGGCGCCGAGGCTGAAGGGGGCGGTGGTGTCCGTGCCGAGCAGAGTGGTGTCGCTGTAGAACTCGACCTTGTCGACGGTGGCCTGGTCGGCGGCGGCCGCCGTGGCGGCGAGCGGGACCGGGTCACCCGCGGTGAAGACGGCCCCGGGGGCGGGGCTGGTGAGCACGGCGACGGGTGGCCGGTGGGCGCCGGTGCAGGGGGTGCCGTTGACGGCGAAGCTGGTCGGGGCGGTGTTGGTGCCGCTGTACGTGAACTGGGCGCCGGTCGTGACGGCTCCGCCGGCCGCGATCGTCCTGTTCCAGTCCGCGTGGGCGACGGTGACCGTCTTCCCCGACTGGGACCAGGCGCCGTTCCAGCCGTTGGTGAGCTTCTGGTCGCCACTGTAGGCGTAGGTCAGGGTCCAGCCGTCGAGCGGGGTGGTGGCGCGGTTGGTGAGGGTGAGCTCGGCGATGAAGCCCGAACCCCAGTCGTTGGTCTTGTGGTCGACGCTGCACTGCACCGCCGCCGCGTGGGCGGCTGTGCCGTCGACGGCGGTCAGGCCCAGGGGCAGGGACAGCGCCGCGACCAGTGGGGTCAGCAGCCGGCGTGATCGTCCTGGTGGCATGCGGGTGGTTCTCCTCGCGGCTCGGGAGGGGGCGTGCGAAGGCATGGGCACAAGCTCTGAACCAGTGGGAGCGCTCCCACAATGCAGAAGCGACGGAGGGGCGTCAAGGTGCTCGAAGAGTCGAACACATTCGACGGACGACTTCGTCAACTCCTCTTTTGCTTGAGGCCAGTTGGCGCTACGGTCTGGCCCCACCAGTGGGAGCGATTCCGTCAGTCGGCGCGTCGTGAGGACGCGCCCTCGCTGCAAGGAGTCGCTCATGCGACATCCCCCACGTCTGTCGGCGCTGCTCGCGGGAGCGGCGCTCACGATGGCGAGCACCGCTCTCGCCGTCGCCGGTTCGGCCTCAGGAGCAGTGGCCGCACCTCTCTGCACGGTGAAGTACGAGGTCGTCGGCCAGTGGACCGACGGCTTCCAGGGTTCCGTCACCGTGACCAACAACAGTGCCGCGCTGAACGGCTGGAGCGTCGGTTTCGACTTCCCGGCCGGACAGAAGGTCGGTCAGGGCTGGGGCGCCAAGTGGTCCCAGTCCGGCGCGAGGGCCACGGCCGTCAACGAGAGCTGGAACGGCTCTCTGGGCACGGGCGCCGGCGTCACGGCCGGGTTCATCGCCTCCTGGTCGGGCGCCAACACCGCGCCCACGTCCTTCACGCTCAACGGGACGCCCTGCGATGTCGCCCCGGGGCCGAACCCCACCCCCACCCCGACCCCGACTCCCACCCCCACTGATCCCACCGACCCGCCCGACCCCGTCTCCGGTGCGCCCGAACTGAGCGTCGCCGGCACCCGGCTCACCGACCAGAACGGCGCGAACCGCCGGCTGCTCGGCGTCAATCGCTCGGGGGGCGAGTTCATGTGCGTCCAGGGCCACGGCTTCTTCGACGGCCCGGTCGACGACGCGTCCGTCCGTGCCATCGCGGAGTGGGAGGCCAACACCGTCCGCATCCCGCTCAACGAGGAGTGCTGGCTGGGCCTGGAGAACGTCAAGCCCGAGTACCGGGGCACGAACTACATCGACGCCGTGAAGGGGCTCGTCGAGCGCGTACTCGCGCACGGCATGACCCCGATCGTCGAACTGCACTGGACCTACGGGCTGTACACCGGCAATTCGGCGGGCTGCTCCGACGTCCATGCCTCCTGCCAGAAGCCGATGCCGAACGCCCGGTACACGCCGGCCTTCTGGACCTCGGTCGCCGACACCTTCAAGAACGACCGCCGGGTCGTCTTCGACCTGTTCAACGAGCCCTATCCCGACCGGGCGGCCTCCACTGCCGCCCAGGCCTGGAGCTGCTGGCGCGACGGTGGCACCTGCCCCGGCATCGGCTACGAGGTCGCCGGCATGCAGGACCTCCTGGACGCGGTCCGCGCGACGGGCGCCCGGAACCTCTTACTCGTGCCGGGCATCGCGTACTCCAACGATCTGAGCCAGTGGCTCGGGCACCGCCCCACCGACCCGGCGGGCAATCTGGCCGCCGCCTGGCACGTCTACAACTTCAACACCTGCTCCGACGAGACGTGCTGGGACCGCACGCTCGCCCCGGTCGCCGCGCAGGTTCCCCTCGTCGCGGGCGAGATCGGCGAGAACACCTGCGGCCACGCGTTCATCGACCGAGTCATGAAGTGGTTCGACGACCGCGGGCTCTCGTATCTCGGCTGGACCTGGAACACCTGGAACTGCTCCTCGGGGCCGGCCCTGATCACCTCGTACGACGGCACACCCACCACATTCGGCATCGGGCTGCGCGACCGTCTGCGCGCCCTGAACTGAAAGGCACACCACGACATGAGCCGCACCACCATCCGTACCACCAGCCGCGCGACGAGCCGTACCGCCCTGCTGGCGGCGATCGGGCTGATCACGGCCACCGGCGCCACCGCCACCGTCATGAGCAGCACGGCCGGGGCGGCCGCGGCCGGCTGCCGGGTCGACTACCAGGTCACGAACCAGTGGAACACCGGCTTCGGGGCCAACGTCACCGTCACCAACACCGGTGACCCGCTCGGCTCCTGGACCCTGGAGTGGTCCTACGCGAACGGCCAGCAGGTCACCCAGGGCTGGAACGCCACGCTCACCCAGTCCGGCGCCGCCGTGACGGCCAGGAACGTCTCGTACAACGGCAGCCTGGCCACGGGCGGCTCGACCTCCTTCGGCTTCAACGGCTCCCACACCGGCACCAACGCCGTCCCCGCGACCTTCACGCTCAACGGAGTCGTCTGCAACGGCGCCACCCAGCCGCCGACGACCCCGCCGACCACTCCCCCGACGACGCCACCGACCACGCCGCCGCCGGCCGGCTCCAAGACCGACAACCCGTACGCCGGCGCCAAGGTGTACGTGAATCCGGAGTGGTCGGCCAAGGCCGCCGCAGAGCCGGGCGGCACCAAGGTCTCCAACCAGCCGACCGGCGTCTGGCTGGATCGTACGGCCGCCATCGCCGGCGTGAACGGCGGCATGGGACTGCGCGACCACCTCGACGCGGCACTCACGCAGAAGGGCGGCGGCGAGCTCGTCGTCCAGCTGGTGATCTACAACCTGCCGGGCCGGGACTGCGCGGCGCTCGCGTCCAACGGCGAACTGGGCCCGACCGAGATCGACCGGTACAAGACCCAGTACATCGACCCCATCGCCGCGATCCTGGCCGACCCGAAGTACGCGGGCCTGCGGATCGTCACGACGGTCGAGATCGACTCGCTGCCGAACCTGGTGACCAACGTGTCGGGCCGCCCGACGGCCACCGCCAACTGCGATGTGATGAAGGCCAATGGCAACTACATCAAGGGCGTGGGCTACGCGCTGAACAAGCTGGGCTCGATCGCCAACGTCTACAACTACGTGGACGCGGGCCACCACGGCTGGCTCGGCTGGGACGACAACTTCGGCGCCTCCGCCGAACTCTTCAGGACGGCCGCCCAGGCCGAGGGCTCGACGCTCGCCAAGGTGCACGGCTTCATCGTCAACACGGCCAACTACAGCGCGCTGAAGGAGGACCACTTCACGATCGACGGCTCCGTCAACGGGGTGTCGGTGCGCCAGTCGAAGTGGGTGGACTGGAACCGGTACACCGATGAGCTGTCCTACGCCCAGGCGATGCGGGCCAAGCTCGTCTCGCTCGGCTTCGACTCCAACCTCGGGATGCTGATCGACACTTCCCGCAACGGCTGGGGCGGCACGGCACGCCCCTCCGGGCCCGGAGCGCTGACGGACGTCAACACCTATGTGAACGGCGGCCGTTACGACCGGCGCATCCACCTGGGGAACTGGTGCAACCAGTCGGGCGCGGGCCTCGGCGAACGCCCACAGGCGGCTCCGGCCGCCGGCATCGACGCGTACGTCTGGATGAAGCCGCCGGGCGAGTCGGACGGCGCGAGCAAGGAGATCCCGAACGACGAGGGCAAGGGCTTCGACCGCATGTGCGACCCGACGTACACGGGCAACGCCCGTAACGGCAACAGCATGTCGGGCGCGCTCGGGGACGCGCCGCTGTCCGGGAAGTGGTTCTCGGCCCAGTTCCAGGAACTGCTGAAGAACGCCCACCCGGCGCTGTGACGCCCGGCGCCGGCCGGAGTCCGGGACTCCGGCCGGCGCCACTCCCCCGTGACCCACGTCACACGCCTCAACCGATCACTTCACGCGGCACATCCGGTCCTACGTACGAGAACACACCGCAACGACATGACAGGAACAGGACGCCATGGCTGACGCAGTGAAGGGCCCCGCGAGCTACTTCCCCTCGATCGAGAAGAAGTACGGCCGCCCGATCGCCGAGTGGAAGGAGCTGATCCGCTCCTCGCCGCTGACCAGGCACATGGAGCTCGTCTCCTGGCTGAAGACCGAGCACGGCCTCGGACACGGCCACGCCAACGCCCTCGTCGCGCACACGCTCGCTGAGGACAGCGGCAAGTGACCCCACGCCCGTTCCCTCCACTCGCGCGACCGGCCGGGGCCGGCCGGATGTCCTGCCCCGCCCTGTGAGCGCCCCGGACGAGCGCGGCGTGCTCACCCCTCGGCCTTCCCTGTACGACTACGCCCTCCCTGATCTGCCGCCCCGGCCACGGACCACCTTCGCCCAGGTCAGGGGCGGCAGCCGGGAGTACGCAGAGACGCTCGGCCTTCCGTGGCCGGGGGCCGACCGGGCCAGACCGCGCACCCTTCGTCGCTCACCGCAGCCGACCGTCACTCGTTCTGCGTTTGACGACAGTCCGGCACGGGTCTGCACTGGATTCATGGACGCTGCAGCGACTCCGGCCTAGGGAGAGCAGCGATGGCAACCGTGGAGAGTTTCGACCTTCTGCAGCCGTACAAGATCGCCGAGGAGACGTTCGTCATCCCGTGGGCCCTTGAGGCCCCGCCGGTCGGCCACTTCCCGATGAACTCGATGGTGATCCGGGGAGCCGAACCGGTCCTCGTGGACACCGGGGCGCCCGCGGTGCGCTCCCAGTGGCTGGAGGCAGCCTGGTCCGTCGTGGATCCCCTGGACGTCCGGTGGATCTTCCTCACCCACGACGACCGCGACCACGCCGGCAACCTCCTGGCGGTCCTCGCGGAATGCCCGAACGCGACCCTGCTGACGACATGGTTCTCCATCGGCCGCATGGCCGAGGAGTGGGAGACCCCCATCAACCGGTGCCGCTTCATGACCGACGGCGACACGATCGACGCGGGCGATCGCACCCTGGTCGCCAAGCGACCGCCTCTGTACGACAACCCCACAACCCGCGCCCTCTTCGACCCGAAGGCCAACGTCCTGTGGGCCGTGGACACCTTCGCCACGAACGTGCCAACCCCTGTGCCCGAAATGGCGGCGCTGTCGCCGGACGAATTCCGCGACGGCCAGCTCTTCGGCGGACGCCTGGTCTCCCCCTGGGTCGCCCTGCTGGACTCCCAGAAGTTCGGGACGGTCGTCACCGACTTCCAACGCCTGAACGCCGAGGTCATCGCCGGCTGCCACTGCCCGGTCCTCCGCGGAGCCCAGATCCCCGAGGCCTACGACCTCCTTCGCCGGCTCCCCGGAATCCCACCATGGGCAGAGTTCACCCAGACCGACCTGGACCAGTGGATGGCGGTTGCCGAGAGCTCGGTTCCGCCGGAGCAGCCGCGGCCGTCGGGGACGTGAGCGGCCGGACCCCTGACACGCCCCGGCGAGCTAGCGGGTGTCGCCCTCCCAGTCCCAGTGGACGGCGTCGCCTTCCCGGGGTCCGTACCGGGCGTGGCCGCCCGGGCCGTAGGAGCCGATCTCCGTGGCGAGGGCGGCCCCCTCCTCGAGCTGTCGCGTGGTCCATCCCGTGACGTCGAGCAGGAGGCCGTCCAGGGGTCCGGCCACCAGCTCGCGGTAGACGTGCCCGGGTCTGGGGCCGGGATGGGGATCGTCATGGTCGGCGCCGTACACACGCCCTCTCATCAGCTCGTCCATACCCGGCAGCATCGCACCCGGCACTGACACTCGCCCGGTCGCGCCCGTGAGGTCAGGCCGCCGGGGCGATGTTCTGGTTCGAGCGGAAGACGTTGCCGGGGTCGTACTCCCGTTTGAGGGCGCGCAGCCGGCGGAGCTTGTCGGGCCCGTACGCCTGCTCGACGCGGGCCGCGCCCTCGTCCATGAGGAAGTTGACGTAGACGCCCGCGTGGTACGGCTCCAAGGCGGACCACCAGGCACGCGCCCAGGCCCGCTCGTCGTCGAAGCCCTCGGCGTCGAAGCAGTTGCCGTTGATGTTGAACGTGTGGCCCACGCCCCGCCCGCTGCACGCGGTCTCGTCCTCACCCACGCGGGCGACCGCACCACCCAGGTGGAAGATGTTGCACGTCGAGAGCGGGGACGTGAGCTGCAGGGCGTGGGCCGCGCTGATGCCGATGACCTCGTCGTCGAGCCGCTCGATGTCGCAGGAGCGGACGTAGTACCACCAGCCCGGGCGGAACGACGGGTCGAACATGGACTGGTGCTGGAGGAACGGCTTGGGCGCGCAGAGGTCGAGGAGCGGCGTCCCGAAGCTCCGCAGCGGCCGGAGAACCCGCTGGCCGGTCTCGATGTCACCGGCGTAGCAGCTGATCACCGCGATGACGGGCCTGCCGTGCAGTTCGGGCGGGATCGCCGGGAGAGGCGGGGCCTTGCGGTGGACGACGATGGTGGTCAGCTCGTCAGGGACGTCGGTGATCCACTCGCGGTAGAAGGCGAGCACGTGCGGTGCCTCTTCCAGCGGCCACAGGATCGGGCCGGCGAGCACGGTGGGTCCCACCGGGTTGAGCCGGAACTCGAACTCGGTGACGACGCCGAAGTTGCTGCCCGCGCCGCGCAGACCCCAGAAGAGTTCGGGCTCGTGGCTCTCGCTCGCCGTGACGAAGGTGCCGTCGGCGGTGACCATGTCGGCGGAGAGCAGTTGGTCGACCGTGAGCCCGTACTTGCGCATCAGCCAGCCGATCCCTCCGCCGAGGGTCAGCCCGGCGAGTCCGGTGTGCGTCACGATCCCCGCGGGCACGGCCATCCCGAAGTGCTGCGTCTCGCGGTCGAGCGCCCCTAGCAGGACGCCTGCCTGGGCTCTGACCGTACGGTTCACCGGGTCGACGCGGATGCCGTTCATGGCCGACAGGTCGATGACGAGGCCGCCGTCGGCGAGTGACTGGCCGGGGAAGCTGTGGCCTCCGCTCCGTACCGCGACCGGCAGTCCACTGCGCGTCGCGCTGTCCAGCGCCGCGGCGACGTCGGCGACCCCGGTGCAGTACGCGATGAGGGCGGGGAACTTGCTGATGGACCCGTTCCAGATGCTCCGGGCGTCGTCGTAGGCGGGGTCGCCGGGGCGGACGAGCCTGCCGGAGAACGTTCGCTCCAGCTCCTGGAAGGCTGCCTCGTCCACGTGCGCGGCTGCGGGAGCTGCGCCCATCGTCACTCCTCGGCCGATCGGGCCCCTCCTGCCAGGCTCCCACCGGCCGGAAGCCGGTGCCAGCTCAGGCGCCGACGGTTCCGTCGACGCCCTCGCGGAGGAGGTCCGCGTGCCCGTTGTGGCGGCCGTACTCGAGCAGGACGTGCACCATCACCATCCGCAGCGACACGTCCTCGCCCCAGCGGGGCTGGTGTCCCGCCAGGTCCAGGGACGCGGCCTCACGCTCGATCCGCCGGGAGGTCTCGACCTCGGCCTCCCAGGCGGCGAAGGCCTCGGCGCGGGTCGACCGGCTCGCGTCGTAGGCGGCCTGGAAGTCGGTCTTGTCGGACCAGACCATCGGAGCCTCGCCGTCCTCGAAGACCCGGCGGAACCAGGCGCGTTCCACCTCGGCCATGTGCCGGACGAGGCCGAGCAGCGACAGCGTGGACGGCGGCATCGACGAGTCCTTCAGCTGGTCGTCGTCGAGCCCCTCGCACTTCATGGCGAGCGTCGCGCGCTGGTGGTCGAGAAAGGCGCGGAGGGTTTCGCGTTCGCTGCCGAAGTGGGGCGGCGAGATGCGCGGGTCGCTGGTCACGGGTGCTGCTCCTCGTCAAGATCCGTCGCGTGCCCCGAACCTACCCGGATCGGCCGCGCGTTCACTCTCCGGGTGGGCGCTGCCGCTCCGCCGTCACGGAGACGACGAGCACCCCGGCCAGCCCCGCCCACACCGGCACCCCCCGCGCCGCCGACCGTGGCGCCTCCCACCGCACCGAGCGCGAGCGCCGCGCCCGCCCCGGCGCCCAGGGCCCGCCGGTCGGTGGCGAAGGCCCAGGCGCGGCGGCCGGCGCCGGGCGTACGTATCTCGAGCACCGCGGTCATCACGGAGCGTCCATGCCACCTGCCTCTCCCCGCCCATGGTCGCGCAGACCGCGGGGCCCGCACAGAGGCGTGACCCGGCGTGACCGGGGCGAGGCGCCGCGCGACCACCCGAGATGCGGAGCCGCACGGCCGGGGAGCATGCTGGCTGTGTGACGTCGCACCGCGAGGCCGGCCCCGCCCCGTCGGCCCGGACCGGGGACGTTCCTGAGAACGTGGAGGCCGACGGGCGGCTGCTCGACGCGCTGCCTCTGGTTCTGGCCGAGGGCGCGCTCCGGTCGATCGAGGCGGTCGGCGGTTACGCCGGCGCGGTCTACCTGCGCTCCGGGACTCCGGACCTGCTCCGCATGGCGGTGCTCGCCGGGCTCCCCGGCGAGCTGTTCCGGCCCTGGTGGCGCATGCATGTGAATCGTCCGTTCCCGGTGGCCGAGGCCCACCGTTCGGGCCAGCCGGTGCACCTCGCCGACGTCGAGGAGGCGATGCGCCAGTTCCCCCAGCTCGTGGCGAGCCTCCCCTTCCCCTTCGCCTCCCTGTACGTGCCGATCGTCAGCGGCCGGGAACGCTTCGGGGTGCTCGTGGTGCTGCGCACGCCGAGTCCCGGCGTGCCGGTGAACACCCGGGACCGGATGCGGATGGCACGGGAGGCGCGCCGCCTCGGGAACGTCCTCATGGAGCTCTCCGAGAGCGGCACCGTCGTCGAATGGCCCGATGAGCCGGTGTGTGTCCAGCTTCCCTCGGGCGGTACGAAGCCCGTCCGCATCGGCTACTTCGACTGGGACCTGACCAGCGGAATCGTCACCGCCGACGCCGGGCTGCGGGCGATCATCGGTGAGAGCTCCGACGACCCGTTCCCCGGGACCATGGAGGCGCTGACCGCGCGCCTCGCGCCCGAGGACAGTTACGCGCTGTGGACCATGGCCCGCCGCGCGGCCGAGTCGGGGGCGCAGGTGGCACGCCGGATCCGGCTCAAAGGGCCCGACGGCGGGCTCCACCTCCTGGAGGTCTCCGCCCGCGCCGCGGGCGATCGCCCGGGGCGGCTGAAGGGCTCCCTGGTCGACCTCGGTACCGGCCTGGTCGGCTCCGACGCCACAGACCGGCTGCCACGGGCCATCATCGCCATCGACCGCCTGGGTCGGATCACCTACGTGAACCATCTCACCGAGGCGCTCCTCGGCCGACCCCGCTCGTCACTTGCCGGGCGGGGCATCTGGGACGCCCTGCCGTGGCTCGGCAATCCCGCGTACGAGGAGAATCTGCGCGCGGCCCTGCTCTCCGACGAGCCCGTGCACTTCCTGGCCCACACGGCCGACGGCGAATGGCTTTCGGTATCGCTCTACCCGGGCCACGACGGCGTCACGGTGGTGCTGCTCCCCGAGAGCGACCCCGCCTATCAACCGGAGTCCGTCGCCCAGCCGGACACCGGTCTCGGCTCACCGGCGGACCGGGCGTCGGCGCTGTACCGGCCGGTGGCGCTCGCCATCGCGCTGACCGAGGCGGTGACGGCCCGCCAGGTGTCGGCGGTGGTCACCGACGAGCTGCTGCCCGCGTTCGGCGGGCGGCAGCTGGCGATCTATCTGCTGAGCGATCGTCATCTCTACCTCGCGTGGGAGACCGGGTTCCCGGCCGGTTTCCTCGAGCCTTTCGACGGAGTGGGTCTCGACGCCCGGCTGCCGGGCGTCGAGGCGCTCACCACCGGCCGACCGCTGTTCTTCGAGTCGATCGAGCAGATGTCCCTGGCGTATCCGGACGTTCCGCTGGACGCGCTCACCGGCGCACGGGCCTTTCTGCCGCTCATCGCCTCGGGCCGGCCGGTCGGCTCGTGCATCCTCGGCTTCGACCGGCCGCGCGGCTTCAGTCCGGAGGAGCGTACGGTCCTGACCGCGCTGGCCGGGCTCATCGCGCAGGCCCTGGAGCGCGCCCGGCGGTACGACAGCGAGTCGGCGCTGGCGCGGGGGCTGCAGGACGCGCTGCTCCCGACGCGGCTGCCGGTCCTCGACCACGTGGACACCGTGGCGCGCTACCTGCCCGGTACGAAGGGCATGGACGTGGGCGGCGACTGGTACGACGTCATCGAGATCGGGCGGGGGCTGCTGGCCCTGGTGGTCGGCGACGTCCAGGGCCACGGTGTCGCCGCCGCGGCGACGATGGGGCAGCTGCGCAGCGCGGTACGGGCCTTCGCCCTCGCGGACCAGTCCCCCGAGGACGTGCTGAAGGGCACCAACCGGCTGCTGATCGACCTCGATCCCGGGCAGTTCGCCAGCTGCTGCTACGCGGTGCTCGACCCTGCGACGGGTGTGGTCAAGGCCGTCCGCGCCGGGCATCCCCAGCCGCTGCTGCGGCGCCCGGACGGGACGACCGAGGTCCTGGAGCTGGCCGGCGGTCTGGTCCTGGGGATCGACACCGAGGCCACGTATCCGGTCACCGAACTGCACCTGGAGCCGGGGGCCGTCCTCGCCCTGTACACCGACGGCCTGGTGGAGCGCCCGGGCCGGGACATCGACGAGGGCGTCGAGTGGCTGCGCCGTACGTTCGCCGTCACGGGCGCGATCCCCCTCACGGAGACGGCGGACCGGCTGATCCGGGACGCCCGGCAGGCCACCGACCGCCCGGACGACATCGCCGTTCTGCTCGCGGCCCGCTGGACGCACTGAGCGGCTGCCGTGGCCGAGGGCGGCCGCCGTCGGCCGGCCGGGCGCCCTCACCCGGTCGGCCCGTGGCGCTGGTCGGCGGGGCCGGGGGCGGAGAGGCTGGGGACACCAGACATGGCAGCCCGAGGAGGACGCGTGCAGCAGGACAAGCAGCCGGAGTACCGCCCCGTGGTCTTCCGCGACCGCACCGCCGGGTTCGCCTTCCTCACCCGGTCCACGGCGACGAGCGAGCAGACCATCGAGTGGGACGACGGCAACACCTATCCCGTGGTCGATGTCGAGATCTCCTCCGAGAGCCACCCGTTCTACACGGGCAAGGCGCGGACGGTGGACACCGAGGGACGGGTCGCGAAGTTCGAGCGCCGGTACGGGGAGGGCGGCGAGGAGTCCTGAGCCGGGACTGTCGGTGCCGCCCCGTAGGGTGATCGGGTCGGGACGAGAAGAACGGTACGGGGGTCGGTCGTGCGGGAGTTGTTCCTTGCGGACGTGCGGGCGCACATCAGATGGATCGAGCTCCCCGGGGAGGGGCCCGTGCGGGTCTTCCTGCACGGCCTCGGCTGCACGGGGGCGTCCGACTTCGCCCATGTGGCGACGCATCCCGCGCTGCGGGGCGGCTCCGCGCTGCTCGTGGACCTGCTCGGCTACGGACTGAGCGACCGGCCCCGGGACTTCGGTTACGGCATGGCGGCGCAGGCCGCCGTCGTGGCGCGGATCCTGGAGCATCGGGGCTCGGCGGGCGTGGAGTTGGTCGGGCACTCGATGGGCGGGGCGGTGGCCGTCCGGCTGGCGGCCTCCCGGCCGGACCTGGTCGGGCGGCTCGTGGTGGCGGAGCCGAATCTGTATCCGGGCGGGGGCGTGTTCAGCACGCCGGTCGCCGCCCAGGACGAGGAGTCCTTCGTCCGGGACGGCTTCGCGCGGATGGTGGCCTCCGTGGACCGGCCGGACTACGCGGCGCGGTTGCGCCTCGCCGATCCGCTCGCGGTCCACCGCAGCGCGGTCGCGCTGGTCGAGGGTGCCTCGCCGCCGGAGGGCGATCTGCTGGCCGGGCTCGATCTGCCGCGTGCCTTCATGGTCGGCGAGTACAGCCTCCCGGACGCGGACGCCGAGCGGATGCGCACGCTCGGCGTCCCGGTGTTCGAGGTGCCCGAGGCCGGACACAACCTGATGCTCGACAATCCGGACGGGTTCGCGGAGGCGCTGGCGCGCGCCCTGGCCGTCGACCGGGACTGACCCCGGCCGTGGCACCGGTCCTTCGCGACCACCCGGTGCTCACCTCAGCGGGCGGAAGAAGGTGCGCGGTTCGGCGGCGACCTGCTCGGGTTCCTCGTGGGCCATGAAGTGCACGCCGCGCCGGGGTGTGCTCCAGTGCCGCAGGTCGCGGAAGGTGCGCTCGGCGAGGCTGCGCGGGAAGCCGGCGTAAGCCGGTTCGTGGTTCAGGGTGACCGCGGCGGGTACCAGCGACGACACCGACGGCCCCTCGGGCGGAGTCCCACCGGAAACGGTTGACCGCCCCCGCGTGGTGCTCTGCGGGGGCGGTCCATACGGATCGGTATCGGCTCAGGCCTCGACGACGCCGGACGCGGCAACGGCGATCTTGGCGCTGGTCGCGCCGGAGCGGGAGCCGAGGGACTCGATCTTCTTGACCAGGTCCTGGCCCTCGACGACCTCACCGAAGACGACGTGCTTGCCGTCGAGCCACGGGGTCAGGACCGTGGTGATGAAGAACTGGGAGCCGTTGGTGTTGCGGCCCGCGTTCGCCATCGACAGCAGGTACGGCCGGTCGTGCTTGAGGTCGAAGTTCTCGTCGGCGAACTTCTCACCGTAGATGCTCTTGCCGCCGGTGCCGTTCTGGTTGGTGAAGTCGCCACCCTGGAGCATGAACTCGGGGATGACGCGGTGGAACGGGGAGCCGGCGTAGCCGAAGCCGTGCTCGCCGGTGGCGAGCTCACGGAAGTTCTTCGTCGTCTTCGGGACGACGTCGTCGAACAGCTTGAAGACGATGCGGCCCGCGGGCTCGTCGTTGATCGTGATGTCGAAGTAAACGTTGTTGCTCATGGGGACATCCTGTCATTCCCGCTCACGCTGCGCGCGCACGGGCTGCCCTTCGGAGGGTCACATCAGTCCGCCGGCGTCCGGCGTCTGGGGGAGGGTGTCGGCGACGAGCGGGGCGGCTTCGTCCAGCAGGGGGCCGACCGGAGTGTCGCTCTGCAGGAGACCGGTGGTGCCGGTCGCGCCGTGGTCGGCAGCGGAGGCGTGCGGCGGCGGGGTGACGAGAGCCGTGACGACACCGGCGGCGAGGGAGGCGATGGCGAGCATGCTGCGCTTCTTCATGCCCTGGTCAACTGCCGAGAAGCCGAGGGGTTACGGTCCGCGACCCATGTGAACGGAACGCGCACTCCTCATCACAACAATTCCTACCAAATCCACTGCAACCGTATGGTTGTGGTGGATGTCTTCCCCAGTGACACCTCTTGTCCCCACAGCAGCAGAGATGGGGGACGTCATGCTTCACCGTCAGAGCCTCGCGGCCATGGCCGCCGGCATCGTTCTGGCCGCGGGGATCGGTGCCACGATCCCCGCCGGCGCCTCCACGGAGCGGTCAGGGGCGGCGGCCCCACCCTCGACCGCCCTCGTGGTCAACGCCCGCTGGGGCGGGCACGCCACCTTCGACCGGCTCGTCCTCGACGTCCGGGGTGCGATGCCCCCGGTCACCGTGACGCCGGTCTCGGCACTCCACTACGACGGCTCGGGCCAGCGGGTTCCGCTCGCGGGAAAGTACTTCCTGGAGATCAGGCTCTCCCCCGCCGCCGCACACGACGAGTCCGGCCGGTCCGTCTACCAGGGCCCCCGGCTCCTGAAGATCTATCTGCCGACGCTCAAGGGCGTCGCCCTCACCGGCGACTTCGAGGGTGTGGTGAGCATCGGGGCGGCCTTCGACACCAAGCCCGTCTACAAGGTCCGCACGCTCCACTCCCCCGAGCGCCTCGTGCTCGACATCAACCACCCGGTCGGCTGCCGGGCCTGAGGGAGGACGCCCGGCGGGGCCGTACCTCTGTCGTCCCCGCCGGGCGGTCCGTTCTCAGAGGTCGACGCCCGTCTCCACGTACACGGTCGTGCCGGCCCGCCGTGCGCGGTCGATCTCGGCGAGCCGGGCGAAGCTCACCGGCGACATCTCCCGCTCCCACTCGGCGAGGCTGCGGATGCGGAACTCGCTGTGCTCGTCCGGGTCGAGGACGACCCCGGCGAGCTGTTCGTCCGTCAGGACGCCGCCGTCGAAGATGAATCCGATGTGATTGGCGGGCCACTCCTCACCCCGGTCGGAGACGAAGTGGGTGCCGAGGAGCCTCGGCTCGCCCTCGAAGACGATCCCGGTCTCCTCGTGGCACTCGCGGACCGCGGTCTGCCACGGCGTCTCCCCCGGGTCCATGTTGCCGCCGGGCCACTGCCACAGCTCGGTGCTGTAGGTGGCGCGCAGCTGGAAGGGCCGGCCGTCGGTGTCGGTGAAGTACAGGCAGGCGTACGCCGTCGCCCTCGGCAGCGTCGCGATGTACTCGGCGGGCGGCAGCCAGGTGTTCGCCATGGGTCAGCTCTCTTTCGACGGACCGGGTGGATCGTCTCCATCCAACCGGTCGCGCCACCGCGCCCCCGCGCCTCGCGATCATCTCCACCGGATCGTGTGATCACGGAGCCGGCGGACCCGTCCGGTACGGGGCGGCATGCGAGCCGGCCCCGGTCGGGCATGGCGTCACACGTGGTCGTCCGGAAGCTCGACCGGAAGCTCGGCCGGAAGCCGGTCGATGTGGCGCAGGACCAGGTGTTCGTGGATGAGGCGTCCGACGAGGGCCCCGCCGTAGACCACGAAGCCGACGCCGACGAGCCAGGACTGCAGCACGAGGACGGTGCCGAACTGTCCGTACGTGAAGGCGTTGGAGGCGATCAGCGGCGAGAAGACGAACTGGGAGAAGATCCGCAGCCCGAACAGCCCCAGGGCCGTGCAGACCGCCCCTGGGGCGAGGGCGCGCCAGCGGATGCGTCCGCAGAGGAGGAAGCGCTGCGACCACCAGAAGAACAGGAAGGCGCCGGTGACGTCGCTGACGGCGACGAGGACGACGGTCGCCGTGGAGGACTGCGCGGGCACGGGGGCGGTGACGAAGAGGAGGAGCGCCACGACGAGGACAGCGAGCCAGACGACGTGGCGCCACATGGTGTGCCAGCGGGCGGTGGGCAGGTCCCAGACGCGTTCGTAGCCGGTCTGGACGGCGGAGCCGAAGGTCACCCCGAACGCGGCGAGGGCGGCGAGACCGAAGGCCGTGGTGCGCTGCAGGGCCTGCCCCGGCTTGCCGAAGAGCTGTTCGACCTCCTCCTGGGACACCTCGGAGACGCCGAGCCCCTGGATCAGCCAGCGGGCGAAGCCCTGGCCGCTGGCGAGGTCGGCGGCGGCGATGACGATGAGCAGCGGGACGAGCGTGAGGAGGCTGAGCGCCGCGAAGCCCATGGCGCGGTGCATCAGCTCCACCTCGCGGCCGCGGTTCCAGGCGAGGCCCACGACCGAGGTGAGGATGGACCGGTGGAGCCTGCGGAACCAGTGGCCGTGCTCGGTGGGGGCACCGTCGTGGGGCGCACCGGGAGTGGGGGGCATGCCACGGGGAGTACCCGTCCGGACGGGGGAACCCTCCGACATGCCGCCGAATGGGGGTCGGGGCTCGTCGGTGGGGTGGGGTGGGCGGGCCGTTCGTGAGCGCACCCGCCCCTGTGCCGGTGGGGTTCAGGATCGGGCGGACGTGAGGCAGGTGCGTGTGCAGCCGTCCGGTGCGCCGTCCGGTCGGCCGGAGGAGGCCTGGAGCGCGGCGCTGACCAAAGTCGCCAGCAGGTCGATGTCGGATCCCATGTCCAGACGGACCGTCACCCACCCCGAACCGGCGCGCAGTCGCACGGCGCTCGACCCGAGGAGGGCGGGACGCAGTTTCGCGATCATGGCTCGGGTGAGGTGGACGTCGGCCTCGTGCTCGCCGTGGAAGTGCACGATGTCGTGCGTCGCGCTACGCAGCCCGAGCTCGGCGCCGCACTGGGCGCGGCCGGGGGCCAGCGAGGGCCAGCTCATCAGGCGTTCACTGGCGTGCCGGGCGGTGTTCATACCCAGGAGCGTGCCGGGACGAAGGGCCTTGCACAAGCGTCCGGCGGAAAGAATCGCGCCGAGGCGTGAAAACCGGCCGTTCCTGGTCACACACGGCATCCGCCGTCTCACAACGCGCCGCATGGCGAGCGCCGTTCGGGGGCGGTCGGGCCGATCGGGGCGGTCGACGCGGTCGATGCGATCGATGCGATCGATGCGGTCGATGCGGTCGATGCGGTCGATGCGATCTGGCCGGTCGGTGCGGTCAGGTCGGGATGCCGAGGAACGAGCCGGCGGAAGCGCCACGCGTTCAGGAGGGCGGGGCGACTCCGGCGTAGACCACCTCGAACTCCTCGACGCTCCTCGTGATCACGCGCGCCTTCGCGGTGGCCTCGCCCCTGATCGCCGCCACTCCGGCGCGGGAGGCCGCGAGTGCCTCGCGGTCGCTCCAGACGACGCCCACACTCGCCCGGCCCCTGGCGCGGTCCACGAGCAGGGATCCGCCCTCGAACCCGGACAGGGCCTCCATCCTCGGGAGCGCCATGTCCCGGAAGACCTCCGCCAGGGCGTCCGTTGCAGCGGGGTCCAACTCCAGGCGTGCCAGCCGGAACCACGCTCCGGGTCCGACGGACCGCGGCGGCCGGGCTACCGCCGCCTCCCAGTTGTCGACAGCCACGGTCTGGGCGAACGGCGCGAGCTGCTCGGCCCGCCGCTCGCGCAGCAGTTCGTCGCTGGTGTCGCGGGAGCTCTCGTCCTCCCACCACGTGGCCGTCAGGAGCTTGCCGAGCTCCCGGTCGACGAACAGCCCCATGCCCCGGAAACCCGGCTGTTCCGACACCAGGGCGCGGCCTTCGGAGGCGATCGTGTCGACCGCGGCGTCGAGCTTGGCCGGATCTCCTGTCGCATACAGCGTGCGCACGTACACAGCGGTCCCTTCGTCCTGCCGGGCGTCATGCCGGCGAGGGCTCGCCGGCATGGGCGGGCGCGGGTGGACCGCCTCCCGGTATCCATGCGATGGCCTGGACGGGACGACGGCAAGGGGGCCGGGGCGTCCGGGTGAACGCGCCCGGCCCGGGCGCACCCGCACCCCGTCCGCGCAGTGCCGCGGCCGTCCGACTACGACTGCGAGCGCTCGCGGATGCGGGCCGCGAGGACGGCGACGTCGTCCTCCGCGCGGTGGGCGTCCAACCGCTGGAGGACCTCCTCGACGAGCTCCTCGGGGCTGGAGCCGGGACGCACGCGCAGGGAGGACAGCCGGGCGAGCGAGACGTCGATGTCCTCGCCGCGCCGCTCGACCAGGCCGTCCGTGAAGAGCACGAGCGTGTCGGCGGGGACGAGGGTGCGGGTCACGGGTTCGTAGCCGCCGACACCGGTACCGAGCGGGGGACCGACGGGAAGGTCGACGAGGTCCGCGGAGCCGTCCGCGGTGAAGACGACGGGCGGGAGGTGGCCGGCGCTGGCGAAGGTGGCCGAGCCGCGCGCCGGGTCGACCTGGACCAGCAGACAGGTCGCGGGGCGCAGTCCGCCGTCGTCGGCGACGACGGAGTCGAGCTGGCGGAGCACGCGGTGCGGCGGCAGGTCGGTGGAGGCCACGTCGCGCAGGGCCGAGCGGTACGCGTTCATGTCGACGGCGGCGTCGAGGCCGTGCCCCATCACGTCCCCGACGACGAGCAGACTGCGGCCGAAGTGGAGCCGTACGCTCTCGAACCAGTCGCCGCCCACGAGCGTCCGGGCGCCGACCGGCAGGTAGCGCCCCGCGACCTCCAGATTGGGGTGCGGCCGACCCGGCTCGGCGACCAGGGCCTGCTGGAGGTGGAAGGCGGTCCGCTCGGTGGCGGCGAGCCGGCGGGCGTGGCCCAGGTGGACGGCGGCGAGCCGCGCCGCGTCGTGGACGGTGGCGGTCTCGTGCTCGCCGAGGTCGTGGGCGCGGGCGCTCGCGGCGCTCACGGACCCGATGACGCGGCCCTGCCACTGCAGGGGCGCGGACACGACACGGACGGGGACGCCACCGGGAGCCATGTCCGCATAGGTGTGTGGCGGCCCCTTCTCCTGCGACGGCTCCACCCGGTCGACGAGCTTGGGGTCCCCCGCCACCGCGACACGTGACCAGCCGGGCTCGTCCTCGGGCCGGACGTCCACGGCCGCCGCCTCGAAGCCGTGGCGGCAGAGGAACCCGGCCAGGTCCTCGCAGACGCTCCGCTCGTCGGGGTGCGAGCCGATCTCCTCGATGGCGTCCGTCGCGGCTTTCAGCCGGGCCAGGACCGCCGCATGCTCCTCGGCCAGGGAGGCCTGTTCCCCCGCTCGCTCCGACAAGACACCTCCACCGCCGCGACGGCCCCGAGCAGCGCACACATCCCATTGGACCAGCGGCGCGACATGCCCGCGCGCCACCCCGGCCGGACCAGGAGTCCATCACATTCCGTGATCCTTTAGCCAGATCTTTCCGCCCCTACGCTACGCCGCGCCGGTGATCCCGTCCGGTGTTTGGCTGCCACTCCCGCGCGCACGAGGGCATCGACCGCGAGCCGTTCGAGGGCCCGCCCGTCGCGCCCGTGACCTTGGCCGCACGTGCGGTCGGGACGGTTGTGCAACGCGGCGGGAACTGATCCAGTACGCATATGGCTACCGGCCAGTACGGAACCACGCGGCTCCTGGGGGAACGATGACGACGACCGGGTACTTCAGCTCCGTCGATGACGTCGCCGAGCGGCTCGCCGCGACCGGCTATCTGGCATCGCCCGCCGTCGCGACCACCGTCTTCCTCGCCGACCGGCTGGGCAAGCCGCTGCTGGTGGAGGGCCCGGCCGGGGTGGGTAAGACCGAGCTGGCCAAGGCCGTCGCCCAGGTCGCCGACGCCCGGCTCGTACGGCTCCAGTGCTACGAGGGCGTCGACGAGTCGCGGGCCCTGTACGAGTGGAACCACGCCAAGCAGCTGCTGCGCATCACGGCGGGCCGCGACGAGTCCTGGGACGAGACGCGCACGGACATCTTCAGCGAGGAGTTCCTGCTCCCCCGGCCGCTCCTCACCGCCATCCGCTCCGCCGAGCCGACCGTGCTGCTCATCGACGAGACCGACAAGGCCGACATCGAGGTGGAGGGGCTCCTCCTCGAAGTGCTCAGCGACTTCCAGATCACCGTGCCCGAGCTGGGCACGATCACCGCGACCCGGCGCCCGTTCGTCGTCCTCACCTCCAACGCCGTCCGCGAGCTGTCCGAGGCGCTGCGCCGCCGCTGTCTCTTCCTCCACATCGGTTTCCCGGAGGAGGAGCTCGAACGCCGGATCGTGACGTCGAAGGTGCCGGGGCTCGACACGGCGCTCGTGGCGTCGCTGGTGCGGGTGGTCGGCGCGCTGCGCGCGATGGACCTGCGGAAGGTCCCCTCGGTCGCGGAGACCATCGACTGGGCCCGGACGCTCCTCGCCCTCGGCGCCGACACTCTGGACGAGACGGTGGTCCGCGACAGTCTGGGCGTGATCCTCAAGCATCAGGACGACATCCAGAAGGCGGCCGCCAAGCTCGACCTGGACGTGGTGTGACCACGGCGCCGGCCGGGGTGACGCACCGGCTCACCGGTCTGGTGCACGCGCTGCGGGCGCACGGCCTGTCGATCGGTACGGGCGAGAGCGTGGACGCGGGGCACGCCCTGGAGGCGGTGGGCTTCACCGACCGGGAGCGGATGCGGGAGGCACTCGCCGCCACACTGCTCCATATGGAGGGCCAGCGCCCGCTCTTCGACCGCGTCTTCGACCTGTACTTTCCCCTGACCAGCACCCACCCGGACGCGGACGGCTCCGACCCTTCCGCCTCCTCCGCCTCTTCCGCCGGGGAGTTCGACACGGCGGCGCTACGGGAACGACTGGCCGCCGCCCTGGCCGCCGACGACGGTTCGGCGCTGACACGGCTCGCGGGCGAGGCGGTGGGCGGCCTCGGCGGCTACGGTTCCGCGCCGGGCTCGGACGGCTGGTCCTCGTACCAGACTCTCGCCCGGCTCCGGCCGGAGACACTCCTCGCCCGCGTACGGGCCATGCTCCGCGACGGGGCCGTGGGCGGGCCGGAGTTCACCGACCGGCTGACGGACGACGAGATCCGTCGGCGCATCGAGGCGTTCCGTGAGCGGGTACGGACGGAGGCACGGCGTCGGGTCGCCGAGCGGCAGGGCCGGGACCGGGTCGCACGGCGCGCGGTCGCGAGCACGCCGGACAGTGTCGACTTCCTGCTCGCCGGCCGGGCTCAGCTCGACGAGCTGCGGACGACGGTGCGGCCGCTGGCGCGCAAGCTCGCGACCCGCCTCGCGGCCCGGCGGCGGCGCGCCGCGCGCGGACGGATCGATCTGCGGCGCACGCTGCGCGGCTCGCTGTCGACCGGAGGCGTACCGATGCGGCCGGTCCTGCGGCGCCGCCGTCCCGCGCGCACCGAACTGGTCCTGCTCTGCGACGTGTCGGGGTCCGTCGCGGGGTTCGCGAACTTCACCATGCTGCTGGTGCAGGCGCTGCACGACCAGTTCAGCAGGGTGCGGGTGTTCGCCTTCGTCAACCGGGTCGACGAGGTGACCGATCTGATCGCGCGGGGCGCGGCGGACCCGGCGGGGCTCGGTGCGCGCATCCTCGACGAGGCGGTACTGACCGGATGGCACGGTCAGAGCGACTACGGGACCTCGCTGGGCGAGTTCGACGAGCGGTACGCCGACGCCGTCGGCCCGCGCACGGTGGTCTTCGTCCTGGGCGACGCCCGTACGAACATGAGTGACCCGAACCTCGCGGCGCTGAAGCGGATCGCGGACCGGGCCCGCCGGGTCCACTGGCTCAACCCCGAGCAGCCCGCACTGTGGCCGACGGGGGATTCGGCCGCCCTCGCCTACGCCGAACTGGTCGACATGCGCCCGTGCCGGAACGCTCGGCAGCTGAGTGATCTCATCGGCAAGCTCCTGCCGGTCTGAGCACCCGCGTGGCACCATCAAGCAGGTGACCACGCCCGAGGAATCTGCCACGGACCTGCCGCACGGGATCGGTGCGCCCGCCACGCGGGCGCTGACCGGCGCCGGGTACACCACGCTCGACGCGCTCGCCGGGGTGCCGAGGGCCGAACTCGCGGCCCTCCACGGCGTGGGCCCGAAGGCCCTGCGTGTGCTCCAGGAGAGCCTGGAGGAGCGCGGCCTGTCGCTCGGCTGAGCCTCAGGCGTCAGGCTCCGCCGCCCTTCCGCTTCTCCACGTCCTCGTCGTCGACGATCTCGGCGTCGACGACGTCGTCGTCGGCCTTGGCCTCGCCCTGCGGGGCGTCGCCGCCGGCGGCCTGCGCCGCCTGGGTATCGGCGTACATGGCCTGGCCGAGCTTCTGGGAGACGGCCGCGACCTTCTCGGTGGCCGTACGGATCCCGGCCGTGGTGGTGTCGTCGTCGGACTTGCTCTTGAGCTTCTCCTTCAGCTCGGCGACGGCGGTCTCGACCTCGGTCTTGACCTCACCGGGGACCTTGTCCTCGTTGTCCTTGAGGAACCTCTCCGTCTGGTAGACGAGCTGCTCGCCCTGGTTGCGCGTCTCGGCGGCCTCGCGGCGGCGGTGGTCCTCGTCCGCGTACTGCTCGGCCTCCTGGCGCATCCGGTCGACCTCGTCCTTCGGCAGCGAGGAGCCGC